>CAUJIY010000108.1 GCA_963205295.1 Pseudomonadota bacterium | reverse complement strand
GCGGATGAGCGAGGTCGCTGTCACGCTGACCAGGTCCGGTGTCGGCGTCTCCTGGTTGAATTCCGAGAAGTACTGGGGATAGTTCGCGACGGGAATGCCGAAAGACGGGGTCCCGTTCTCGTCGGTGTTGATCACCAGCGGGTCGGAGGCCGGATCGAGCGTGAAGCGCACCCATACCGGGATCGTGTCGTTCGGGCCGACCGTGGCACTCGGTTCGATGAAGGCGAGCGTACCGATGTACGCAGCCTGACCCGTGAAAGGCGCAAGTACGGCGGTGGTGGCAAGCGCGAGCGGGGCAAACCGACGGTGCCACTGCCGCGGCACGAGCATGGATCGGGTCATGCGTGATTCTCCAGTGTTTTTGTTATTCATGTCCCGCAGCGTTTCGCTGGGCCGGACGCTTTGCACACTAGCACGTGCCCGGCAAGCCGCACAACAAAGGCAAGGCCGCGCGTGGGCTGGCGTCTTTGACATAAGCTGAATCCGCAGCCGGACCGCTGACTGCAGCAGCTGTGCTTTCCGCTACCGCAGCTCGATCCGCTGCTCCACCAGCGCCTCACCGATGGTGAATTTCGCGTCGCGGAATTTCGGCGGCCCCAGTTTCGGCCGCAGGTTGTTCGACAGCCCGGCCGGTTCTTTCGGCATGCCGAGGAAGTTGCGCATGAGCTTGCCGTCGTTGTCGACGTCCTGGAACACGGAGAGCGCGTACTCGCCGGGCGGCAGCAACAACTCGACGGTCACCGTACCGTCCCGGCGCTGGCCCGCGACCGCGACCACCTTCTGCGTGCGCCAGCGCTCGCTGAGCCAGCTGTCGGCATCCTGATAGACCCGCACGACGAAACTGCCGGCGTCGCTTTCCAGGTGGGTGCCCACCACCGTGAGCTTGCCGGCGGTGGCGGACCCGGCAGCGAGCGCGCCGGCGAGCAGCAGGGCGAGGGCAGGGCGCAGGCTCATGACGCAGGTTCACCCGGGTCTGTGGCACGTGGCCGATCGCGCCTATTATTGCCAGCATCAGCGCGCGGCGCACATCCGGACCGGAAACCACCGTGAGCAAAGCCTTCACCCGCGAGCCCGACGCGGACGACGCCAACGATGCCGACGACGGGCGGCAGCCCGACCTGGCGCTGCCCGCCGGCACGCGCAACTACATCACGCCGGGCGGCATGCAGCGGCTGCGCGACGAACTCGCCTGGCTGCTCGGCGTACATCGTCCGAACGTCACGGCGGTGGTCGCGTGGGCCGCGGGCAACGGGGACCGCAGCGAGAACGCGGACTACCAGTACGGCAAGCGGCGCCTGCGCGAGATCGACCGGCGCATCCGTTTCCTGACGCGCCGGCTCGATCTCGCCGAAGTCGTGGATCCGGCCGCTCCGCGGGCCGCGGCACAGGCGCAGCAGGTGTTCTTCGGCGCCACCGTGACCTACGAGGACGAGGCTGGCGCGGCGAGCACGGTGACCATCGTCGGGGTCGACGAGGTCGATCTCGCGCGCCGGCACGTCAGCTGGGTGTCGCCGCTGGCGCGGGCGCTGATGAAGGCCCACACCGGGGACACGGTCGTGCTGCACTCGCCGGGCGGGACGGGCGAACTCACGGTGACCGCGGTGCGCTACGGGCCGGTGGCGGTGGCGGAATTCGTGCCGGTACCGACCTCGTTCGAGGCGAGTGCGGCGGCCGGGCGGGGGCAGGGCTAGCGACGGGGTGTCGGGGCTTGCGCCCCTCCCACAGCGGACCGCCGTCCCGCCCCCTGTGGGAGCGACGCCAGTCGCGACTCCTTCCCGTCGGGGCTTGCGCCCCTCCCACAGCTCCAGAGAGCACGGCTGCAGCTGTGGGAGCGACGCCAGTCGCGACTCCTCTGCGGAAGCGGCGTCAGCCGCGACCTCGTTCCCGTTTGACGTCGGCCATTATTTCAGTGTAAACAGCATCTTCGGACAACAAGAAGATCGAGGGCTCAAGTCATGGCACTCTGGAAAGAACAGGCCTCCCCCGCACCGGTTCCCTCATCGCCAGCCGCGGCCACCGCGGTTCCGCCAGTACGCGAAGCCGAACGTGCCGCACCGGTTGCCGTGCCCGCCGATGCCCGTCGTGCCGAGCGCGCGCCGGCGAAGGAATCCGTGATCGCCGCCGATCTGGCGATCGAAGGCAAGATCGAAGGCTCCGGCCACGTGCGCATCGCCGGGCGCTTCAAGGGCGACGTGCATGTCGACGGCAACCTCACGGTCGAGCACGGCGCGCATCTCACCGGGCAGGTCTACGCCAAGACCGTGATCATCGCCGGCGAACTGCACGGCAACATCAACGGTGCGACGCGCGTGGAGCTGCTCGAGTCGGGTGTGCTGGCTGGCGACGTCAAGGCCGGCACGCTCACCGTGGCCGCCGGCTCGCGCATGCGCGGCAACGCCGAGTTCGGCTGGGAAGAAAAGAACGTCAAGTCGCTGGCCACCGGCTGACGTCGGCGGATCGCGTCATGTCCCAGGGCACCCGCCCGCCATTGTTCGGCAGGGGCGCGGCCGCAAGACCCGTGGCCGGCAAGACCCGCGCCTGCCCGCACTGCAAGACCACCATTCTCGACAGCGCCGCCATCTGCCCGGCCTGCCAGGGGTACCTGCGCTACGATCCCACCTCGGTTCCGCAACCGGTGCCGGAGCTGTCGCCGCTGCGCGTGTCGGCGACGATCCAGCATCCGGACCGCGGCGGCGCCTGGGAGTATTCCGTGGTGCTCACGGTACGCAACGAGCGTGGCGTGGAAGTCAGCCGGCAGGTCGTCGGCGTCGGCGCCCTGCAGCCGCTCGAGCAGCGCACGTTCAACCTGGCGGTCGAGGTGTACTGTCCCGAGGACAGTCCGCCGCGCAAGGCCTGAGCCGCACGGCCACCCCATGTCCTCGCGCACCCTCGGCCTCGGCGACGACCTGCACCGCTACCTGCTCGCCACGGGGCTGCGCGAGTCCGATGTCGCGCGGCGCCTGCGTGCGGCCACCGCGGTGCTTCCCCTGGCCCGCATGCAGATCTCCCCGGAGCAGGGTGCGCTCATGCAGCTGCTGGTGCGGCTCACCGGCGCGCGCCACACGCTCGAAGTCGGCACCTTCACCGGCTATTCGGCGCTCGTCGTCGCCGAGGTGCTGCCGCCCGACGGTACCGTGCTCGCCTGCGACGTGTCGGCCGAATGGACCGCGATCGGCCGCCCGTTCTGGGAGGAGGCGGGCGTCGCCGGGCGCATCGACCTGCGCCTCGGTCCGGCGCTCGACACGCTGGACGCGCTGCTGGCGCAGGGAGCCACCGGGCGCTTCGACTTTGCCTTCATCGATGCCGACAAGGCGAACTACGACGGGTATTACGAGCGCGCGCTGGCGCTGCTGCGCACCGGCGGCCTGGTCGCCATCGACAACACGCTCTGGAGCGGCGCCGTGATCGACCCGCAGCGCGACGATGCCGACACCGTGGCGATCCGGGCGCTCAACCTCAAGCTGCGCCGCGATGCACGCGTCGACATGGTGCTCTTGCCCGTCGGCGACGGGCTCACGCTCGCCCGCAAACGCTGAGCGCGGTCGCGGCGGCCAACGGTCAGGGACGGTGCCTGGCGCCGGTGCACAGGCGTGCGAGGATGCGCCGGGTGTCGTGCCGGGCCCGCGCCAGCTGGCGGGCGTAGGTGCGTCGTGGTCCGGAACCTGTGAGCCGTGCCTGCCGGCCCGTCGCCGTGCGGGGTGCCACCTGCATGGGGCCCTCCGTTGTCGTTGTTGTTCGCCCGCGAGCTGTCTGGCCCGCGGTTGTCGAGCAATATACCTTGCTGGTTTAGTGACTTACAGCGCTTTTTTACAGTAGCAGCTACGGCAACTGTCGGCACGGACAGGAGAAGTGGCGCGCCCGGAGAGATTCGAACTCCCGACCCCCAAGTTCGTAGCCTGGTGCTCTATCCAGCTGAGCTACGGGCGCGCGCTGCACGGTGTGTGGCGGTGGCTTTCCGGAAAGGGAGCGCCGGCCGCCGGCAGGGCGCGGAAGTGTAACCGTTCCGCCAGTCGCTGCCTATGCCCCCGGCCCTGTCAGAAGGTGTTGCGTCGCTGGCGCATCTCGGCGAAGACGGTGACAGGATCGGCACCGGCGAGGCCGAGTGTCGCCTGGATCCCGGCGCTGTCCGGGCGCAGGAACGGATTGGTGGCGCGTTCCTCGCCGATGGTGGTCGGCACCGTGGGCAGGCCCTGGTCGCGCAGCCGGTCGACGGCCGCAGCACGCGCGACGAGCGCCGCGTTGCCCGGCTCCAGGGTGAGGGCGAAGCGGGCGTTCTTCTGCGTGTACTCGTGGGCGCAGTACACGCGCGTCGCAGCCGGCAGCGCGGCCAGTTTGCCGAGCGAGTGCCACATCTGTGCGGGCGTGCCTTCGAACAGCCGCCCGCAGCCCATGGCGAACAGCGTGTCGCCGACGAAGGCCACGCCGTCGGCGTCGAAGATCCAGGCGATGTGCCCGAGCGTGTGGCCCGGTGTCTCGACGACGCGTACGCGGCGCGTACCAAGTTCGAAGACGTCGCCCTCGCCGAGCCCGAGGTCGAGGCCCGGGATGCGCGCCGCGTCGGCGCGCGACCCGACGATGCGACAGCCGGTGCGCTCCTTCAGTTCGAGGTTGCCGCCGGCGTGGTCGCCGTGGTGGTGCGTGTTGAGGATGAAGTCGAGACGCCAGCCGAGACGCTCCAGTTCGCGCCTGATCGCCGTGGCGTCGGGGGTGTCGATCGCTGCGGTGATCCCCGTCGCGGCATCGCGCAGCAGGTAGCCGTAGTTGTCCTCGAGGCAGGGGAACTGGTGTACCTCGAGGGCAGCGGTATCGCGGCTGGTGCCGGGCATGCGGTTACTTCTCCAACAGGCGCGGGATCAGCTCGACGAAGTTGCACGGCCGCGTCCGCGCATCGAGCTGCTGCAGGAGGATGCGGTCCCAGCCCGTGGCGCAGGCGCCGGTCGAGCCGGGCAGGCAGAAGACGAAGGTGCCGTTGGCGACACCGCCGAGCGCACGCGACTGCAGCGTCGAGGTGCCGATGTCCTCGAGCGAGAAGGTGCGGAACAGTTCGCCGAAGCCCTGGACTTCCTTGTCGAGCAGCGGCGCGACAGCCTCCGGGGTGCCGTCGCGGCCGGTCAGGCCCGTGCCGCCGGTGGTGATGACCGCATCGACCGCCGGGTCGGCGATCCAGGCGGAGATCACGGCGCGGATGCGATAGCGGTCGTCCTTCTCGAGGGCGCGGGCGGCGACGCGGTGGCCCGCCGCGGCGATGCGGGCGGCGAGCAGGTCGCCCGACTTGTCGTTCTCAGCCGTGCGCGTGTCGGACACCGTGAGCACGGCGATGTTGAGTGGCCGGAAGGCCGGCGTGGCGTGGTCGTCGTGGGCCAAGGGGCCTCCGTGAATGGTGGTATGTGGTGCGGCGAATCGACGGGCCATTCTAGCGCCATCGCTCCGGTACCGAATATTGTTCGCCACCGGAAAAGGCGCTACGGTACAGCGACCGCCCGGTGCCACGCCGCGCGCGAAAGGCCAGGTCGATGAATCCCGCTGCGCCCGTCCCCCTGCCGGATCTCGATCCGCTGTGGATGCCATTCACCGCGAACCGGCAGTTCAAGAAGGACCCGCGCCTGCTGGTGGCGGCGCAGGGCATGTACTACACGGCCCACGACGGCCGGCGCCTCCTCGACGGCATCGCGGGCCTGTGGTGCTGCAACGCGGGGCATTGCCACCCGAAGATCGTCGAGGCCGTGCGCGAGCAGGCCGCACGGCTCGACTACGCCACGGCGTTCAACCTCGGCCACCCCGCGGAGTTCGAACTCGCCGCCCAGGTGGCCGCGCTCGCGCCGGGCAGCCTCGATCACGTGTTCTTCGTCAACTCCGGTTCCGAGGCGGTCGACACGGCGCTCAAGATTGCACTCGGCTACCACCGCGTGCGCGGCGAGGCGCAGCGCGTGCGTTTCATCGGCCGGGAGCGTGGCTACCACGGCGTCGGTTTCGGTGGCATGTCGGTCGGTGGCATCGTCGCCAACCGGCGCATGTTCGCGGCCAGCATGATCCCGGGTGTGGATCATCTGCCGCATACCCACAGCCTGGAGCACAACGCCTTCAGCCGCGGCCAGCCGGCCTGGGGCGCGCACCTCGCCGAGGACCTCGAGCGGCTCGTGGCCCTGCACGACGCGACGACCATCGCGGCCGTGATCGTCGAGCCGGTGGCCGGCTCCACCGGCGTGCTGCCGCCACCGGCCGGTTACCTCGAACGGCTGCGCGCGATCTGCGACCGCCACGGCATCCTGCTGATCTTCGACGAGGTGATCACGGGCTTCGGCCGCACGGGCGCGAACTTCGCCGCACAGTGTTTCGGCGTGCAGCCGGACCTGATGACGGTCGCCAAGGGCATCACCAGCGGTGTGGTGCCGATGGGTGCGGTGCTCGTCGACCGGCGTATCCACGACGCCTTCATGACGGGGCCCGACTTCGCCGTCGAATTCTTCCACGGGTATACCTACTCGGGGCACCCGCTCGCCGCTGCCGCGGGTCTGGCGGCGCTGGCGGTCTACCGCGAAGAGGGGCTGTTCGAGCGCGCGCGGGCGCTGGCGCCCGTGTTCGAGGAAGCGCTGCACTCGTTGCGCGGCTGCCGCCATGTCATCGACATCCGCAACGCCGGGCTGATGGGCGCCGTCGAACTGGCGCCGCGTCCCGGCGCACCGACGCAGCGTGCGATGGACGTCTTTCGCCACTGCTACGACGCCGGC
>CAUJIY010000107.1 GCA_963205295.1 Pseudomonadota bacterium | reverse complement strand
AGCCGGCGCGCCTCGCTTTCGGCATCGCTCCAGGCCTTCTGCATGCCGAAGAGGTTGACAAGCCGCGTGCCGGCGTCGATGTCGTTCGGCGCCACCTGGGTGCGCTTGCGCAGGATGTCCTCGGCTGCATCGAGGTTCTTGTCGGCGGCCTCGAGTGCCGCGAGTTCACGCGGCGCTTCGGCGTTGTCGGGCACGGCGGCGAGCAGGCGCCGGTAGGCGTCCTTGGCGAGCACACGGTCGTTCATCAGCGTGTGGGTGCGGGCCATGAGCAGCATGGCGCGCGCGTTCTCCGGCTCCTTGCGCAGTACGGTGCGCACGTCGGCGATCGCCTCGTCGAACTGCTTGTCGCGCACGCGCAGGCCGGCGCGGATCAGCAGCGCCTCGGCATTGTCCGGCTCATCGACGAGCACCTCGTCGATGAGCTTGCGCCCGGCGTCGATCTCGCCCTTGTTGATGCGCAGCGCCGCCACGCGCACGCGCGCGGCGAGGCCGGGCTTGGACTTCGGATCGCGTTTCGCGAGTTCCTCGTAGACCCCGAGCGCGGCATCGGGCTTGCGGTTGGCCTCGTAGAGGCGGCCGAGCGCGACCCGCAGCTCGGGCTGGTCGGGACTCTCGGTGATGAACGCCTCGAGCGCCTTCTCGGCATCCTCGGGGCTGCGCATCTGGGCCAGGAACTGGGCCAGTCCGAGGCGGGCGTTGACGTCGTCGGGCGCCTGCGTGATCACGCCGCGCATGACCTGTTCGGCGTCATCGACGCGGCCCTCGCTCGCGTAGAAGCGCGCGAGCTGGTACTGGAACTCCTCCTCCTTGGGGAAGTCGCGGATGAGGTCGCGGAATTCCTTCTCGACGTCTTCCTTGCGGTTCTGCTGGGCCAGGATCGCGATGCGCACCTGGCGCAGCGGCTTGCTCTTGTCGGCTGGCAGCCGTGCCACGCCCTCGTCGAGGATCTTCAGGCCCGCAGCGGTGTCGGTGAGCGCCTCGGCCGCGGCGCGCAGCAGGATGGCGTCGACGAGATCGGGATTGGTCTTCAGCGCCGCGTCGAGCTCGGCGATGCCGGCGGCGGTTTCCTTCTTCTGCAGCAGCAGGCGGGCGTTGAGCACCCGCACCTCCGGGTCCTCGGGCGCAAGTTTGGTGGCCGCCTCGGCCTGCTCCTTCGCCTGATCGTAGGCCTGGCCGAAGAAGTAGAGCGAGCCGAGCTTGACGCGCGCGGCGACCATGTTCGGGTCGGAGTCGACCGCCATCAGCAGGCGCTGGATCATCGGCCGGAATTCCTGCTGCTGCTCGGCGATGAGCGCCAGCAGGTAGTGCGCCTTGGCGTCCTTCGGCTGGATCTGCGAGGCGTTCTGCGCCTCGAGCTTGGCGGCGACGTAGTCGCCCTTGTCGTAGAGCTCCTGCGCCTTGGTCATGTAGGCCGCCGCGCGTTCCTCGGGCTTGCCGCAGGCGGCGAGGAACATGGTGAGGACAACGACCAGCAGCAGACCCGCCACCGCAGGGAAGCCCCGTGCCGTGGGAGGGGCGCAAGCCCCGACCGATCGGGCAGTCGCGACTTGCGTCGCTCCCACAAGGGACCTGATGCCCGCTGTGGGTGGGGCGCAAGCCCCGACCTGGGACCGGGTCGCAACTGTGGGAGGGGCGCAAGCCCCGACCGATGCCGGGGTCGCAACTGTGGGAGGGGCGCAAGCCCCGACCGATGCCGGGGTCGCGACTGGCGTCGCTCCTACAACAGGGAACCGGGATTCGATCATCTGCCAGATGGTCTTCATGTGCGAAATCCTGTGAATCAACCGCATCCAATCCGTCGCCGCAGACTCGCCACGCAGCGCGCCGCGGTCTGCCCATCCCACAACGCCGGCCGGCGCCCGGTCGGCCAGCGGCCGTCGAGCGCGCCGCGCACATTCTCCAGCAGTTCCGCCGGCTTCACCAGCCGGTTGCTGCCTTCGCTGATGGTGATCGGCCGCTCGGTGTTCGGCCGCACCGTCAGGCAGGGAATGCCGAGGTAGGTCGTCTCCTCCTGCAGCCCGCCCGAATCGGTGATGGCGAGCGCGGCGCGCGTCACCAGGTTCATGAACTGCACGTAACCGAGCGGCTCGACCAGCGTGATGCCGCCGGTGCCGGCGAGTGCGTCCCACAGGCCGAAGGCAAGCAGCTGCTTGCGGGTGCGCGGATGCACCGGAAACACCAGGTCGAGCGACTGTGCGGCCGTGCGCAGCTGGTCGACGAGGCCGGCCAGCGTGGCGCGGTCATCCACGTTCGACGGCCGGTGCAGCGTGACCACGCCGTAGCGGCGGGCACCGAGGCCGAGCCGCGCGGCGGTGCCGTCGGCCTCGATGCGGGCGCGCAGCAGTTCGAAGGAGTCGAGCATGATGTTGCCGACCCGCTCGATGCGTGCGGCCGGCACCCCCTCGCGGCGCAGGTTCTCGTCGCCATCGGGTGACGGGGTCCAGAGCAGGTCGGCGAGCACGTCGGTGACCAGCCGGTTGACCTCCTCCGGCATGGTGCGGTCACCGCTGCGCAGACCCGCTTCGAGGTGCGCGACTGGGATCAGCAGCTTCGCGCACACCATCGCGACGGCAGCGGTGGAGTTGACGTCGCCGACGACCACCGTCCAGGCGGGCCGCTCGCGCAGCGCCACCTCCTCGTAGGCGATCATGACGCGAGCGGTCTGCTCGGCGTGGCTGCCGCTGCCGACGCTCAGGTGATGGTGCGGCTCGGGCAGGCCGAGGTCGGTGAAGAAGGCGTCCGACATGTTGGCGTCGTAGTGCTGGCCCGTGTGCACGATGCGCGCGTCGAAAGCCGGATCGGCCCGCAGGGCGTGCCAGAGCGGCGCCACCTTCATGAAGTTCGGGCGCGCCGCCGCGACGAGATGGATCAGCACCGGAGCGGTCACGGAGGCGCCGCCGCCACAGCCCGGGCGGGAGCCTCCTGCGGCGGCAGGTAGTAGGCAAGCTTCGGATCGATGGTGCGCAGGAACGCCTGCAGGCGCGCCTCGGCTGCTTCAAGCGTCTCGGTGTGATCGACCGGCGTGCTGAGGCGCACCAGCGCGCCGTCCGAGCGCCCGCTCGTCATGCTGTCCCAGAAGATATACCACTTCACGAGGTACTCGTTGGTGAGCATGCGGCCGCGCTGCGGGAACCAGTAATAGACCAGCAGCTGGTCGTTGCCCATGGTGACGACACCACGGTTGACGGTCAGCCCGCCACCGTCGGCTCGCACCTCGGGGACC
>CAUJIY010000106.1 GCA_963205295.1 Pseudomonadota bacterium | reverse complement strand
CGGGACGCTCGCTTCGGCCGTCCCTTGCCTGCGCACGCTCGTCTCGGGCTGGCGCTACGCATCCAGCTCCGCTGGCCCTCTACGCCCGCCGCGGGCGACCCGCCAGCAGCCGTTCGGCGGCCTGTTGCGAAGGTGCCGGACAAGATCGCGGCTGATGCCACTCCTGGGGGCGGTGGGACGGTCAGGTGCCGGCGAGGCGGCGTTTGACGTCGGCGAGCAGGCGGCGGCTGATCGGCAGCGGGTCGGGGCGCCGGGCGAGCCAGGCGAAGGTCCGGCCGTCGTCGGTGGTCTCGATCCGCTGCAGGGCCTTCACCGCCACCAGCGTGTTGCGGTGGATGCGGATGAACTGGTCGGCGAATTCGACCTCGAGATCCTTCAGCGTCTCGTCGGAGACTTCCTCGTCGTCGGCGAGCACGAGCGTCACGTACTTCTGGTCGGCCTGGAAGCAGAGGATGTCGGCCACCGGCACCAGCCGCAGACCCTTCGCCTTGCGCACGCAGATGTGGGTGCGCCGGCCCTCGGCGCCGGCCGCAGCGGCCACGGCGTCGAGCCCGCGGCGGTTGAGGCGGGCAGCCTGCTGCAGCGCCTGGTGCAGGCGTTCGCGGCGCACCGGCTTGACGAGGTAGCCGATCGCCTGGGCCTCGAACGCCTGGATGGCGTAGTCGCTGTAGGCGGTGGTGAAGATGACCGCCGGGGGCCGCTCCAGGCTGGCGAGGTGACGGGCCACTTCGATGCCGTCCATCTGCGGCATGCGGATGTCGAGCAGCACGACATCGGGGTCGAGCTGCTGGCAGAGATCGAGCGCCTGCCGGCCGTGGCCCGCTTCGCCCGCAACCTGCCACTCGCCGATGTCCGCGAGCAGCTGGCGCAGCCGCAGGCGTGCCGGGAGTTCATCGTCGACGATGAGGACGCTGCGCGCCTGGGTGTTCATCGGGCGGCGGGCTGGTACGGAAAGGCGAGCGTCACGCGAAAGCGCCCGGGTGCAGCCTCGATCGCCAGCGAGGCGCGATTGCCGAAGGCGAGGGCGAGCCGCTCGCGGATGTTGTCGAGCGCGATCTGGTTGCCGGCGCGTTCGGGTTCGCCGGTCGCCGGCGTGGGATTGTCGAGTGCGAGGTAGAGCGTGTCACCGTCGCGCCGGCCCGTCACCTCGACGACACCCGCCTCGGCAAGCCGCTCGATGCCGTGGTAGATGGCGTTCTCGAGCAGCGGCTGCACAGTCAGGCTCGGGATGGTGGCATCGGCCGGGAGAGCGTCGATGTGCCAGTCGACGCGCAGCCGCTCACCGAGCCGCTGGCACTCCATGCGTTCGTAGAGACGGGCGATGTCGAGCTCCTCGGCGAGTGTGATCCGCTGGCGCGCTTCGGCGAGGGAGGCGCGGAACAGGTCGGCAAGGTCTTCCACCGCCTGCTCGGCCGCCACCGGATTGCCGCGGATCAGGCTGGCGATGGTATTCATGCTGTTGAAGAGGAAATGCGGGCGGATGCGGGCCTGCAGCGCGTGGATGCGCGCCTCGGCTTCACGGCGGACGTTGTGCTGCCACTGGCTGGAGACGTAGAAGTAGCGCAGCAGGCCGCCGGTGACGATCGTGCCGATGCCGAGGTTGCGGGCCGCGAAGAACCAGTGGTCGGCCGGCAGCCAGCCGCCGGTCGCCACCCCGGGCGCGATGAAATATCCGACCCAGTACAGCGCCTCGGAGACGACGAGGAGATTGAGCAGGACCGCGCCGAAGGCGAGGGCCGAGCCGGACTGCAGCGACAGGCGCGCAACCCGGCTGCGCAAGCCGCAGAGGACGGCCGCCGAGGTCAGCGACAGCCACTGCAGTACCACCGAGGTGCGGCCGAGGTCGGCGAAGAAGGCGACCCACTGTTCCTCGCGCGCCAGCGCGAGCGTGATGGCGAGCAGTTCGGTGACGAGCACCACGCCCAGCACGGCCATGGGCGCGCAGAGGTCGGGCAGGTAGCTGCAGGTGTCGGCGCGGGGCTTGTCCGCTGCCGTCGTCACCGCTTGTTCGTGGCTACTCGCCGCACCACTCGGCCACGTCCCGGCGAGCGTTGACGCGGGCGGCATCGATTTCCTCGTCGGTCAGGTAGGTACGCTTGCCGTCGGGGCCCGGGCGGTACAGCCGGTGCGCGGTCTCGTATTTCTGCGCCTTGGCGCGCGCGGTCTCGCAGCCCTGTTCGCGTTCCCTGGCCACCTGGGCGCGGTCGGCATCCTCGGGCGATCCGCCCGCAGCCGCGGCGTCTGCGGCCTGCTGCTTCTCGCGCAGCCCGGCGACGTCGGCGAGTTCGGCCTTCTGCCGGTTCGAGGCAGTGACCGCAGCGTTGTCGGTCATGCGGTAGCGCAGGCTCATGGCCGTGGCCTCGGTGGGGTCGGTGCCTTCCGGCGGGCGATCCTGGAAGTGCGGTGTTCCGTCCTTGTCCACCCAGCGATAGACGTTGCCTTGCTCGGTAGCCCCGGCGCTGGCGATCAACATGGCGGACAGGATGGTTCCGGCGATCGCGGAAACGGCTTTCATGGTGCGGCGCCCTCGTGTCACAAACGCGGCGGCGCCCGGGTGGCGCCGAGCCGCAATCGCGATTATGCCACCGGGGGGCGCTCCGGGCGCTTGAACCACGTCACGCAAAAGTGGCCGGTTCGTGCAGATTGCGGGGGCGTGGAAGGGATGCCAGGCCCGACCGGGACAGTCGCGGCTCGCGCCGCTCCCACAGGGCTGGGGAGGTGCTCTGCCGTGGGAGGGGCGCCAGGTCCGACTGGGGGAGTCGCGGCTTGCGCCGCTCCTGCAGGGCTGGGGGGTGCTCTGCTGTGGGAGGGGCGCCAGCCCCGACCTTGTCCGTCGGCGGCCGCGCCCGCTCAGGTATACGCACTCTCCCCGTGCGACACCGTGTCGAGGCCCTCGCGCTCCTCGTCCTCGCTCACCCGCAGGCCGATGGTGGCGTTCACGAGGGCGTAACCGGCCACGGATACGAGGCCGGACCACACGATCGTCAGCCCCACGCTCCACAGCTGGCTGACGAACTGCGTGCCGATCGAGTACTCCGCGACGGCGTTGGCGACGTAGTCGTACACGCCGGTGCCGCCGAGCGCGGGCGCGCAGAACACCGCGGTCAGCAGCGCGCCGAGGATGCCGCCGACGCAGTGCACGCCGAACACGTCGAGGGAATCGTCGTAGCCGAGGGCGGCCTTCAGGCGGGTGACCGCCAGCAGGCAGACGCAGCCCGCCACCAGGCCGATGACGATCGCACCCATCGGCCCGACCCAGCCACAGGCGGGGGTGATGGCGACGAGGCCCGCGACCGCGCCGGAGGCGGCACCGAGCATGGTCGGCGTGCCGCGGTGGAGCCACTCGGCGCCTGACCAGGTGAGCGCTGCTGCTGCCGTGGCGAGCAGCGTGTTGGCGAAGACCTGTGCCGCGAGTCCGTTCGCCTCGAGATTGGAACCGACGTTGAAACCGAACCAGCCGACCCACAGCAGCGAGGTGCCGATCATCACCATCGGCAGGTTGTGCGGCGGCATCGGTGCCCGGCCGTAGCCGACCCGCTTGCCGGCAAACAGCGCGCCGACCAGTCCGGCGATACCGGCATTGATGTGCACGACGGTGCCGCCGGCGAAGTCGAGCGCCCCCTTCCGGAAGAGGAAGCCGGCGCCGCCGGTGGCCGCAGCGGCCGCAGCGGGGTCGGTGTAAGCGTCCGGCCCCGCCCAGAACCACACCATGTGGGCGATCGGCAGGTAGGCGAAGGTGAACCAGAACACCAGGAACGCCAGCACCGCGCCGAACTTCAGCCGCTCGGCGAAGGCGCCGACCACCAGGCAGGGGGTGATGCAGGCGAAGGTGAGCTGGAACACGAAGTAGGCGAACTCCGGGACGTACACGCCTTTCGAGAACGTCGCGGCGATCGAGTCCACCGTCATGCCGGCGAGGAACAGCCGGTCGAAACCACCGAAGAAGGCGTTGCCGGCGGTGAACGCCAGGCTGTACCCGTAGATCGCCCAGAGCAGCGCCATGACGCAGAACGTCATGAATACCTGCATGAGCACCGAGAGCACGTTCTTCGAGCGCACCATGCCGCCGTAGAACAGCGCCAGCCCCGGGATCGTCATCAGGATGACCAGCACCGTGGAGGTGAGCAGCCAGGCGGTATCGCCCTTGTCGGGCAGCGGTGCGTCGCCGGCGAGCGTCGCGGCCGGTGCGAGAAGGGCGAGTGCGGCGGCGGGCTGCCAGCAGCGCAGGTGTCGGCGGTGCGGGTGCTTGCGACTGTCCATGACCTGTTCCATGACGTGTTTCCCGGGAGCTACAGCGCTTCCGCGCCGGTTTCGCCGGTGCGGATGCGCACGACCTCGAGGAGATCGCTGACGAAGATCTTGCCGTCGCCGATCTTGCCGGTGCGAGCTGCCTGGACGATGGCTTCGAGCGCCTGGTCGAGCAGTTCGTCGGCCACGGCGATCTCGAGCTTGACCTTGGGCAGGAAGTCGACGACGTACTCCGCGCCGCGGTACAGCTCTGTGTGTCCGCGCTGCCGCCCGAAGCCCTTCACCTCGGTGACGGTGATGCCGGCTACGCCGATCTCGCCGATGGCCTCGCGCACGTCGTCGAGCTTGAACGGCTTGATGATGGCGGTGATGAGCTTCATGAGCGCGGCTCCGTCCGGTTGCGGGCGGTCGCGGTGCGGGTTGCGCGGATACTGATGGCTTTCTGCACGATCACGGTCCTTTTCCGGCTTGCCGGTCGCTGCCGCTCTTGGCACGATGCCCGACGGCTGGTTCGGCATCTGCACGATCCGTGCCAGCGCGCAGCAGGCGCGCGGGTGCGCCGTTTCCGCCGCTTTCAGCGGGTCGCCGTGCTGGCCCCGCGGGGGGCGTGCACCGGCACGGGGCATGGGCGGGCGTACGCTGCACGGTGATGGAGCGTGGTGCCCGGCATCGAACACCAGGAAGGACACATGGACAGGAAATTCATCGAGGACCTCGCTCGCCGGCTCTCCGAGACCGTGCCGCCGGGCGTGCGGGCGTTGCAGACGGACATGGAGCGCAACTTCCGCGCCCTGCTCGAGTCGGGCCTCGGCCGCATGAACCTGGTGACGCGCGAGGAGTTCGACGTGCAGAGCCGCGTGCTCGAGCGTACCCGCGAGAAGCTCGAGGCGCTCGAGGTGCGTCTCGCCGAACTCGAGGCGCGGCGCAGCGGGCAGCACTGAGCCGTCGCCGCGGGCGGGGGCGAGCGTGCGCCTGGCGTGCACGTATACCCGCGGCGAACTCGGGCTCGAGGCGCCCGAAGTCACGGTCGAGGTACGGCTGAGCGGTGGCCTGCCGGGGCTCGTCGTCGTCGGCCTCGCCGAGACCACCGTGAAGGAGAGCCGCGAGCGCGTGCGCGCCGCCGTGGCCCAGTCGGGACTGGACTTCCCCGACCGCAGGATCACCGTCAATCTCGCGCCCGCCGACCTGCCGAAGGCAGGCGGGCGCTTCGACCTGCCGATCGCCATCGGCGTGCTCGCCGCATCCGGGCAGCTGCCGGTGGCGGCACTGCGCCAGTGGGAGTTTCTCGGCGAACTGGGCTTCAGCGGCGTCATGCGCCCGGTGCCAGGGTTGCTGCCAGCGCTGCTCGCTGCACGCCGCGCCGGCCGCGGGGCGATCGTGCCGCGCGAGTGCGCTGCGGAGGCAGGACTGCTGCGCGGCGTGGACGTGCGCACCGCCGGCCACCTGCTCGATGTCGTGCAGCACCTCCACGGCGTCGCGGATCTGCCGCGTGTGCCGGCCAGCGGTGTACCGGCCGACGGTCTGGCCGATGACCTCGGCGACGTGCAGGGCCAGGCCGGGGCGCGCCGCGCGCTGGAGATCGCCGCCGCCGGTGGCCACAACCTGCTGCTGGTCGGCCCGCCGGGCACGGGCAAGAGCATGCTGGCGCGGCGCCTGCCGGGTCTGCTGGCGCCCCTCACCGAAGACGAGGCGGTCGAGGTGGCTGCGGTCGCCTCGCTCGCCGGCACCACCGCGGTCGCGGGCTGGGGCCGGCGCCCGTTCCGCGCGCCGCACCACACCGCGTCGACCGTGGCGCTGGTCGGCGGCGGCAGCTGGCCGCGGCCCGGCGAGATTTCCCTGGCGCACCAGGGTGTGCTGTTCCTCGACGAGTTGCCCGAGTTCTCGCGCACTGCGCTCGAGGCGCTGCGCGAGCCGCTCGAGACCGGCCGCATTGCCGTGGCGCGGGCCGCGCGCACGCTCGAATTCCCGGCGCGCTTCCAGCTCGTCGCCGCGATGAATCCCTGTCCCTGCGGCTACCATGGCGATCCGGAGCTGCCCTGTCGCTGCTCGCCGGAGCAGGTGCGCCGTTACCAGGAGCGCCTGTCGGGGCCCTTTCTCGACCGGCTCGACATCCGCCTGCCGGTCCCACGCACCGCGGTGACGCTCGGCGGCGGCGTGCGCGGCGAGTCGAGCGCCGGCGTCGCCTGCCGTGTCGCCGGTGCGCGTGATTTGCAGGCAGGACGCCAGCGCGACCTCAATGCCCGGCTCGACGTGCAGCTGACGCGGCGCCTGTGCCTGCCGGATGCGGCGGGCTGCGAACTGCTGGAGAAGGCGGCGCAACGGCTGCGGCTGTCACGCCGCGCCTGCGACAGCGTGCTGCGCATTGCGCGCACCATCGCCGATCTCGCCGCGGTGGACGGGGTCGCCTCAGCCCACGTCTCCGAGGCGCTGGCGCTGCGCCGGCCGCTGGCGGCGGGCGGGCGGGAGTGAGGCGGGCGGGGTGGGCGCGTGGGGCGGCTGGAGGGGATGGTCGGGGCTGGCGCCCCTCCTACTGCAGACCGGTGTGCAATCTGCGGGAGCGGCGCGAGCCGCGGGCCGCGCCTCAGTGTGACTCGCTCACCATGTAATCGACCGCCGCGGTGATCTCGGCGTCGGAGAGGTTCGCCCAGCCGCCCTTGGCGGGCATGACGCCGGTGGCGCCCTGGTAGCCTTCGAGCGCGTGCCGGTAGAGCACGGCGTTACCTTGGGCGATGCGTGCCGCCCAGGCGGCCTTGTCGCCGTTTTTCGGTGCGCCGCCGATGCCGGCGCCATGGCAGGCGTTGCAGGCCTGGTTGAAGACCTGCGGCCCGGAGAGCGGAGCGGCGACCGGTGCCGCAGCCACGGCTGCCGCGCCGGCAGGTGCGGCCTGCCCGACCTCGGGTCCGCCCGGCAGGCCGACGGTGCCGGCCGGCTTCAGGCGCTCGGTGACCTGTTCGCCGTAGACCGGATACTCGTGGACCCAGCGCGCCTGGGTTGCGGCGCCGACCGAGCGCGCCAGCATGATCAGCACGACGCCGATGCCTGCGAGGCTGCCGATGACCAGGATGAATACGTCGAAAAAGCGCTGATCGTGAGAACTCACGTCGGATACCCCCGCCCGTCCACTGGCGAATGCCTGCTGTCGCAGGCTGCGCAGTATAAGCGGCGGCCGCGCCGACAGAAAGCAGGCCGGCGGCCGGGCCGGTCAGCCACCCCCCAGCCGGTGCGGCGCGGCGAAATCGACGACGCCGGCCAGCTCGCGCAGCGGCCCGAGGGCGCGGATCCGCACGCAGTGGTTGTCCACACGGCTGATGAGGCTGCGCTTCTCGAGCTCGGCGAAACTGCGGCTGACCGTTTCCTTCTGCAGGCCGAGGAAGTCGGCGATGTCCTCGCGGGTCATCGGCAGGGCGACATCGTCGGCTCCCGGTGCGTGGTCCTCGGCGATACCCTCGGCCAGCCGGTGGGCATGGCGCAGGTAGAGCAGGAACACCGCGAGGCGTTCCAGCGCCGTGCGCTGGCCGAGGCTGTAGATCATGTCGACCATGTCCTCGAGCACGCGGAAGGTCATCTGGCGGAAGGTACGTTCGGCCCCCGCCGCCCGTTCGAGGCGCCGGTCGAAGTCTGCCCGTGCGCAGCAGGCCACGCGCGCGGCCGTCACGGCCTCGACGGTGAACGAATAGTGGTCGGTGGCCGCGAAGCCGAGGAAGTTGTCGCGGAACAGAAAGCTCAGCACCTGCCGGCGCCCGTCGCGCCCGGTGCGGCTGACGATGAGCATGCCGCCGAGGATGTTGAATACCTGGGCGGCGGGAGCCCCGGCGGCGATCAGGACCTCGCCGGGCGCCAGATCGCGCACGGGTGCGTGGTCGAAAGCCGCGAGAAAGATGTCGGCCCCTGACAGTGGTTCGGCCATGGCGGCAAGCATTGCCTTCGTGCGCTGTTCCGATGATTTGAGTATGGCTGAACCGCCAAAATCACTACAGGTACCCTTCTGCGCTCCCGATCAGTACCAGGCCGGGTTGCCGCTCGGGGCGAGGGCGGTTTGCGCCGGTGGCTTCGGGCGGGCGGCTGGAGATTCAGCCCTGACACAAGGCCCGGTCTGCGAATTGGACTACGCTGCAGGGCCCTTTTGAAGTTCCGCGAATTGCGGGCTCACCCTCCGGTAATCACGTATTTGCCTGCTCTTCCGGGACATCAGGTACCGGGTCGAAGTTTTCGCGGTTTTCGCGGGTCGCCGAACACTTCGAAACCTGCGACCCGGCACCGAAAAGCCTCATCACGCCAGCGTGTGAACCCTGACTTCCCTGCTGAGGCGGCGACCGAGGGTCGCTTTGGCCTTGACGAGGTCGAATCGGCCCTGGAGGTTGAGCCAGAACTGCGGATCCATCCCGAAATAGCGACCCAGCCTGAGCGCCGTATCGGCGGAAATCCCGCGCGTCCCACCGACGATCTCGCCGATCCGACGCTGCGGAACGCTGATGTCCTTGGCCAGCCGGTACTGGGTGATTCCCAGCGGGCGCAGGAACTCCCTGAGGAGAATCTCGCCCGGGTGAATCGGC
>CAUJIY010000105.1 GCA_963205295.1 Pseudomonadota bacterium | reverse complement strand
CCGCAGCTCGTGCGCCCGGACGGCACCTACCCCACGCGCGCACTCGAGAAGGACGTCGTGGTCGTGAAGGTCATCCAGCACGGCGTCACCAACCTGCAGCAGGCGCCGTCCATCGAGGCCGGCCTGAAGGCGAATCTCGACACGATGCTGCGCCTCGCGCGCCAGGCCTGCAGCACGGGCAAGAAGCCCGACTTCCTCCTCTACAACGAGTTCCCGCTGACCGGCTATTCGGAGGGCCCGCGCGCGGAGAAGCTGAAGTTCACCATCCGCATCCCGGGACCGGAGACCGCAGCGCTCGGCGCGATGGCGCGCGAGTGCGACACCTGGATCATCTTCGGCAGCTACGCTCGTGACGACGAATGGCCGGGGCATATCCTGAGCCTCAACGCCGTCATCGACCGCAAGGGTGAGGTCGCGGCGCGCTACTGGAAGACGCGCAACGTCAAGCGGCTCACGCCCGGCAACGAGATCCCGACCACCACCATCGAGGGCGTGCGCGACCGCTACCGGGAGCGCTACGGCATCGAGGCCGAGTTCCCCGTGCTGCAGACGGAATACGGCAATATCGCGGTCAGCACCGTGCAGCTCGACCCGTTCGTGTTCGCGGCCTACGCGATGCGCGGGGTCGAGATCATGTTCCGCACTGCGACGCTGTTTTCGGCGGTCGACGTGCGGGCGATCGCACAGTTCAACAACTTCTACTCGGCGATGTCGAACATCACCTTTCCGCCGGACAGCCCGGCGGCGAAGATGGGCGGGCAGTCGCTGATCGTCGGGCCGCGCGGGCAGGTGCTCGCCGAGGATCCGCGCAACGCCGAGGGGATTATTGAGGCGCAGATCCCGATCGCCGAGTTCCGCCGCAACCGGCGTATCCCGCACTACCCGCTCGAGGTCGTGGCGCCGGTGTTCGCGCAGTACCGGCAGGAGACCCCGCTCAACCACATGGACCGGCCACCCGGCGAGCTACCCGCCACCGGCCAGGACATGGCCGGCCTCATCGACGCCACCAGCCGCTGGTTGTCTCCCCCGCCGTAGGTGCGGCCCCGGCCGCACCCGGCAGACCGACCCCGTCCGTGGGAACGGCTTCGGCCGCGACCCTTCCCCGCCCTGTGCGCCGCAGCATTGTGCCCACCGCCAGGAACGGCATAATGGCCGCTGGTCGAACGGGTCCCGAAGGAGGACATGCCACATGGCCGACGAGCGTAATTTCAGGGTGATGACTTCCGGCAGTGCCGGGCGAAATGGCGACCTCGTCGCCGGCGGGATCGCACGGCCGTCCGCGTTCGCGACCAACCGCGTCCTGCGCAACACCTACCTGCTGCTCGCCGCGACGCTGCTGTTCAGCGCGGCGATGGCGGGCGTCTCGATGGCCGTCGGCATGCCCCACCTCGGGCCCATCGTCACGCTGGTCGGCTACTTCGGCCTGCTGTTCCTGACCTACCGGCTGCGCAACTCAGCCGCCGGCATCGCGGCCGTGTTCGGCCTCACCGGCTTCATGGGCCTCACCCTCGGGCCGCTGCTCAGCGCCTACATCGGCGCCGTGCCAAACGGCAGCGAGCTCGTGATGACGAGCCTCGGTGTGACCGGCCTGCTCTTCGCCGGCCTCAGCGCCTACGTGCTGAAGACGCGCCGTGACATGAGCTTCATGGGCGGCTTCCTCACGGTGGGCTGCTTCGGCCTGCTCGGCGTGATCCTGGTCGGCCTCTTCGTGGACCTCTCCGCCTTCCAGATGGCGATTTCCACGGGCATCGTGATCCTGATGGCCGGCTGCATCCTGTACGAGACCAGCGCCATCGTCCACGGCGGGCAGGACAACTACATCCTCGCCACCGTTAGCCTGTACGTCAGCCTCTACAACATCTTCCTGAGCCTGCTCTCGCTGCTCGGCATGGGTGGCGACGACTGACGGTCGATCGTTGCCGCGATCGGAAAAGGCGCCCGCCGGGCGCCTTTTCTTTCAGTCATCCGCGTCACTTGCGCGCCGCCGCCTGCGCCCTGAGGTCCTCCAGCTCCACCCATCGCGCGGTGGCGGCCTCGAGTTCCACCTGCCGGGCCTGCAGGGCTGCGAGGATCGGGGCAGTCGTCTCCCACGGTTGCGCGTAGAACCCGGGTTCGGCCACCTGGCGCTCGAGCCCGGCGATCCCGCGCTCGAGGGCTTCGATGTGCGGCGCGAGGCCGTCGAGTTCGCGCTGGTCGCGATAGCTGAGCTTTGCACGGGCCGGCCGTGGCGGTGCCGGCGGCACCGGTTCCGGTGAGGCCGCGGCACGCGGTGGGTCGATGCGATCCGCCGGATCTTCGGCGACGGCGAGTTCGCCGCCCTGGACCAGCCAGTCGGAGTACCCGCCCGGGTAGCGGCGCACGACGCCGCCGGTCTCGAAGGCGAGGGTGCTCGTGCACACCCCGTCGACGAACATGCGGTCGTGGCTGACGACGATGAGGGTGCCCGGGTAGGCGGCGAGTTGCTCCTCCAGCACTTCGAGCGTTTCGACGTCGAGGTCATTCGTCGGTTCGTCGAGCACCAGCAGGTTCGTCGGCCGCGTGAACAGCCGCGCGAGGATCACGCGGTTGCGTTCGCCGCCGGAGAGCGCCTTCACGGGCGTCAGCGCCCGGCGCGGGCTGAACAGGAAGCCGCCGAGGTAGCCGATCACATGTACGTCGCGGCCGTTCAGGCGCACGAAGTCGTAGCCGTCCCCGACCACCTCGGCAACGGTCTTCTCCGGATCGAGCGCCTCGCGCAACTGGCCGAAGTAGCCCGCCTCGATGCCGGTGCCGGGCGCGACCGTACCGGCCTGCGGCGCGATTTCCCCGAGCAGGATGCGCAGCAGCGTGGTCTTGCCGACGCCGTTGTTGCCGATGAGGCCGACGCGGTCACCGCGCATGATGCGCACCGAGAAATCGCGGATGAGCGGCGGGCCACCGAAACCGTGGGTGACGTGGCGTGCCTCGATGACCTTGCGGCCGGACTGCCCGGCCTTCTCGATGGCGATGTGTGCCGTCCGGTCGCGGCCGATTCGCGCGGCACGTTGCTCGCGCATGCGCAGGAGCGCGCGCACGCGACCCTCGTTGCGGGTGCGCCGCGCCTTGATGCCCTGGCGGACCCACGCTTCCTCTTCGGCGAGGCGCTTGTCGAAGAGGGCATTCTGCGTGTCCTCGTCGGCGAGCATCTGTTCGCGCCGCTCGAGGAAGCCGAGGTAGTCGCCGGGGAAGCTCAGCAGCCGCCCGCGGTCGAGCGCGACGATGCGCGTGGCGATGCGGTCGAGAAACGCGCGGTCGTGGCTGATGAAGAGCACGGCGCCGGGAAAGCGCTGGATCGTCGCCTCCAGCCACTCGATCGTGACGATGTCGAGGTGGTTGGTGGGCTCGTCGAGCAGGAGCAGGTCGGGCCGCGCGACCAGCGCGCGTGCGAGGCCGACGCGCCGGCGCCAGCCGCCGGAGAGATCACCGAGCGTGCGCTCCGGCGGCAGCGCGAGCTCGCTCATGATGGCCTCGACGCGCTGCCCGATGCGCCAGCCATCGAGCAGTTCGATGCGCGCCTGCAGCGCTTCGAGTCCCGCCCGCCCGTGCGCGTTGCCGTCACCGCCGGCGATGGCCTCGAAGCGATCCACCAGCGCCTGCACGTCGGCCAGGCCCGAGCGCACCACCTCGCGCACGCTGCACCCGGTGTCGGCGGGCAGCTCCTGTTCGAGCCCGGCGACGACGATGTCGCCCTGCCGCACGACCTCCCCGGCGTCGGGGTGCTGCGCGCCGGTGATCAGCCGCAGCAGCGTCGTCTTGCCCGCGCCATTGCGGCCGATGAGGCACACGCGTTCGCCGGCCTCGATGCTGAAATCGGCGTCGCGCAGGACTGGCTGGTCGCCGAAGGCGAGCGAGACCTGGTTGAGGCGGACGAGGGCCATGGGGCGCCGGGACGGGAGCAGGGCGCGTAGTGTAGCCCGCCGGCATGGCGGTGCGTGGCGGCCAGCTTGCAAGACGGTGCGACCGGCCTCATGTTGGACACAGCGGGCTGCAATCCGGCGCCCCGGCGGATCGATGGCGCAGGTGGTGGAGCGGCGGCCTGCGGGCAGGCCCACAAGGAGTACGTGATGTTCGTGGATCGGCAGCTTGCAGATGTCGCGGAGCCGGTGAGCCGGTCGCCCGCGGTACCGCGCCCATGACGGCGCCGGACTGGAGCGGCGGGCTCGGCGGCGGCGCGCTCATCGGGATCGCGGCTGCGCTGCTGCTCTGGCTCGACGGGCGCATCGCCGGGATCTCCGGCATCCTCGGCGGCATCGGCGACGCGCCGGGCGACCGCGGCTGGCGGTTCGCATTCCTCGGCGGGCTCGTGCTCGGGGCGGGTGGCTACGCGCTCGCGGTGGGCGGGTTGGCGCAGGCGCTGCAGGGCGGGCCACTGCTCATGGCGGCGGCGGGGCTGCTGGTCGGCTTCGGCACGCGGCTCGGCTCGGGCTGCACCTCGGGGCATGGGGTGTGCGGGATTGCCCGGCTCTCGCCGCGCTCGCTCGCCGCCACGGCCACGTTCATGGCGGCTGGCTTTGTCACGGTGTTCGTCACGAGGCACGTGCTGTCATGAAGAAGATTTTCGCTGCGCTCGTCAGTGGCGTGTTGTTCGGCGTGGGCCTCGCGTGGTCGGGCATGACCGATCCCGGTCGTGTCGCCGGCTTCCTCGATCTCGCAGGTGCCTGGGATCCGACGCTCGCGCTCGTCATGGGGGCGGCGCTCGCGGTGACGGCGCCGGCGTTCCGCCTCATCCTCGGGCGGTCGCAGCCGCTGCTCGATGTGCGCTTTCGCCTGCCCACGACGACCGTGCTGGATCGCCCGCTGCTCGCCGGCGCGGCGATCTTTGGCGTCGGCTGGGGGCTGGCGGGGCTGTGCCCCGGCCCGGCACTCGCCGGGCTCGTGACGGGATCACCGCTGGTGCTGCTCTTCGTCGTCGCGATGATCGCGGGGCAGTGGCTCGCCGCGCGGGTTACGAAACGGACTTAGGTCCTGTCTTGCCGAGCTCGACGCAATCGGACTGGCAGGTCCCCGGCGCCCTGGGCGTGGGCGCAGGTGCCGGACGATGGAGCACGGCGCGGGTCGGCGTGATCCGCAGCGACTCGCCGACCACGGTGGCCTGCCCGTCGACGATCAACGAGTGCTCGGCGAGTGATGGCGGCGGCCAGACCAGGCCGACCACGGGCCGTGCCAGCGCGTTCTCGCGGGTGTGGCGGCCAATGCCGTTCACGACCAGGTCACCTCCCTGCACCTCTGCCACCACCGCTACCGCATGCGGTGCGCCCCTGGCGTTGGTCGTCATCAGGTACGCGAATCCGTAACGCGCCATCTCCCTGGCGACGCTCGACAGTTCAACCGGAATGCTCATGACCACACCCTTCGGATCAGTCCTTTCGACGCCATCGTCCGCACGCTTCCCGGAGCGGGGCACCCCGGTGGTGGCGGACAGGGCCATGATACGACCGCGGGCGCCGCAACGGGACACGGTCGCCGCCGGCACGGATGCCGGCAGCGAACGTTGCGGCGGCAGGAGTGGAGGCGGCCCAGGCCGGGTGCGTTGGCGTTCGACGTCCGCGCCGCCGACCCTCTAGAATCCGCGCATGTCCCCCGCCGGACCACGGCCGTGAGCCTGCCGCCCATCGTCATCGACCCGGACACGGGGCTGGTTGCCGGGGCGCGCCAGACGCCGTCGCCGAACTGCGACGAGCGTCCGCCCGGCGTGTTGCCCGACCTCATCGTCGTGCACGGCATCTCGCTGCCGGCCGGCACGTTCGGAGGGGGCTGGATCGATGCGCTGTTCACCAATGCGCTCGAGCCCGCGGCGCATCCGTCCTTCGCCGGGCTGGCAGCCCTGAAGGTGTCGGCGCACCTGCTGGTGCGCCGCGACGGCGAACTTGTGCAGTACGTGCCGCTGACGCGCCGCGCCTGGCACGCTGGGGTGTCGCGGCACGGTGCGCGCGAGGCCTGCAACGACTTCTCGATCGGTATCGAGCTGGAGGGTGCCGACGACGTGCCCTACGAGCCGGTCCAATACCAGGTGCTGGCGGCGCTGATCGCCGCCCTGCGCCGCGCCTATGCCTCGTTGCGCCTGGCACCGGTGGTCGGCCACAGCGACATCGCGCCGGAACGCAAGACCGATCCGGGCCAGGCTTTCGACTGGGGCCGGCTTGCCCTCGAGATCGAACGGGTGCGCGTCGCATGAACGGGCCGCCGGCGGGCGCCGGGGTACGGCCGTGAACTTCCTCGCGCTGTTGCTCGGCCTCGGCCTGGAACGACTGCTTACACGCGTGTTCCACCTGCGCGAGTTCCGCTGGCTCGACCCGGTGTTCGCCGCGGTCTTTGCACGGCTCGCCGGAGTATCGCTGGCGCTGGCGCTGCCGGCACTGCTGGTGCTCGCGTTGCTGCTCGCCGCACCGGTGCTGCTCGCGACGTTGTGGATCATCGCGGCTGGCCAGGGCCTGGCCCTGCTCCTGTTCGCCGTGCTGGTGCTGCTGTTTTCGCTCGGTCCACGCGATCTCGAGCAGGAGGTCGACGAGTACTGTGCAGCGCTCACGGCCGGTGACACGGCAGCGGTGACGGTACTCGGGCAGGAACTCGTCGAGCACGAGGTCGCCGCCGATCCGGCGCTGCGGCGCGAGGTCGTCGAGCGCGCCATCTATCAGCAGGCCGGCAATCGCATCTTCGGCGTGGTGTTCTGGTTTCTCCTGCTCGGGCCGGCCGGAGCCTGGGGTTTCCGGGTCGCCGACCTCATGCGCGGACATGCCGTGCGCAGCGCCGGGGCAGCGCCAGTGCACACGGCAGCCCGGGTACTGCATGGCCTGCTCGCCTGGATACCGGCACGGCTGATGGCCGGCGCCTTCGCGCTCGCCGGCAGCTTCGAATCGGCCGCTGCGGCCTGGCGACCAGTGGCAGACGGGGCCGGGGCGCGCTTCTTCGAGCACACCGATGCGCTCGTCGCCCGGGTGGGCCGCGGTGCGCGCGGTGCGGCCGATGACGCCACCATGGCCGAGGCCGCGGCGCTCGGCTCGGCACTCGGGCTGGTGCGGCGCACGCTGTGGCTCATCTGGTACCCGGCGATCGCGCTGCTCACGCTGGCGGACCTGCTGCGCTGATGCGGGCGGTCCGCTGCTGCCTGGCATTGGGTGCGGCGCTTGCCGTGCTCGCCGGCTGTGCGCGCGAGGCCGCCGCACCGGCGGCGGTCCCTGCCGCGCCCGCGCAACGCATTGTCGCGCTTGCGCCGCACCTGGCCGAACTGGTCTTTAGCGCAGGCGCCGGCGAGCGGCTGGTGGGTGTGGTCGCTTTCAGCGACTTCCCGCCGGAGGTCGAGGCGCTGCCGCAGGTCGGCGATGCGTTTCGCGTCGACTACGAGGCGATCACGGCGCTGCGACCGGACCTCGTGCTCGCCTGGACCAGCGGCAATCCGCCGGAAACCGTGGCGCGGCTGCGTGCGCTCGACCTGAACGTCGTCGCCCTCGAGCCGGAGCGGATCGCGGACATCGCCGACCACATCGAGCGCATCGGCGTCCTCGCCGGCACGACCGCCGTGGCCGCGGCCACGGCCATGCGGTTCCGTGAACGGCTCGCGGCTCTCGGCGGGGGCGCGGATCCGCTGCGAGTGTTCGTGCAGATCGCCGATCGGCCGTACTTTACGGTGACCGACCGCCACTTTCTCGGCCAGGCCTTGCGCCTGTGTGGCGGCGAGAATGTATTCGGCTCGCTGCCGGGCCTGACCGCGACGGTGGGGCTCGAGGCGATCCTCGAAGCCAGGCCGGCAGTCATCGTCGCGAGCGACATGGGTGGCGCGGGCGCGGCGCCGCTCGCGGGCTGGGCCGCGTGGCCTGATCTGCCCGCGGTGCGTGCGGGCAACCTCTATACGATCGATGCCGACCTGCTGAGCCGGCCGTCGGTGCGCATCCTCGACGGCGTGCAGGCGCTCTGTGGGGTGCTCGGGGAGGTCAGGGCGAAGGCGCGGCTTCAGCCGCAAATCTCCGGACGCTCCGCTCCGCGATAGCCGCGGCTTCAGCCGCGTTCGCTGCTGCGCCGTGCCTGCCAGATCACCTCGCTGCCGCCATCCTGTCGCGCCAGCACGCGGGCGATCACGAACAGCAGGTCGGACAGGCGGTTGAGGTAGCGCAGCGAGGCCGGGTTCACGGGCTCGCTGCGCGCCAGGGCCCAGCCGCGACGCTCGGTGCGCCGACACACCGCACGGGCGACGTGGGCGGCTGCGGCTGCCGGATTACCGCCCGGCAGGACGAAATCCTGCAGCGGTGGCAGCGGCGCGTTGTACTGGTCGAGCAGGTTCTCGAGGGCGCTGACGTCGCCATCGTCGAGAACCACGCGCCCGGGCACGGCCAGTTCCGCGCCGAGGTCGAACAGCCGGTGCTGGATGGCGGCGAAATCCGCGGCGAGCGGTCCGGGCAGTCCCGCCGTGGCGAGCAGCACGCCGAGCGTGCTGTTCAGTTCGTCGATGCTGCCGCAGGCCTCGATCCGCGGGCTGTCCTTGCGGACCCGCTCGCCGCTGCCGAGTCCGGTGCTGCCGTCATCACCGGTACGGGTGTAGATCTTCGTCAGGCGTTTGCCCATGCGGCCTCCCGCCGTCGAGCGTAGTCGCTCACTGCGCGCTTGCCTAGTAGGCGCGTCGCATGCGGCTACAGCGCGAGCCGTACGCCGGCAAAGGCGCCGAGTCCCGGGGTGTTGAAGCCGTAGACGTCCTCGTAGTCTTCGTCGAGGGCGTTCTCGATGCGGCCGTAGACCTCGATGCCCTTCGCAACCTCGTAGCTCGCCGCCAGGCGCAGCAGCACGTAGCTGTCGAGCGTCACCCGGGTGGCGGGGTAGAAGAACGGTGGCGGGTAGAAGATGTCCTTGCGCCGCCCGGTGTAGGCAGCCCCGATGTTGGCGCCGAGCCGGCCGTCGAGCCAGCGCCCGGCGAGGTCGAGCGAGCCGGTGTGCAGCGGGCGGCGCAGTTCGCCGCTCAGCGCGACCTCGGGCGTGTTGGGGTCGTCGGCGCGCGAATCGCTGTAGGTATAGCTGAGGCTCGCCGTATAGCCGCCGGCCAGGCTGGCGCGGGCCACCGCTTCAACACCGCGGCGCCGGCTCTCGCCCTGCTGGTTGATCGCGGTGCAGGCGTAGCTGGGCGGCGGGCAGTAGAAGCCGTTGATCTCGTCGTCGAGGTTGGCCCGGAAGTAGGTAAGGTCGGTGGTGAGCCGGCCGTCGAACCAGTGCCGTTCGACGCCGAGGTCCCAGCCCTGCGAGGTCTCCGGTTCGAGGTCCGGGTTGCCGACGAACTGGTTCGGGGAGAAGCCGTAGCGTTCAACGAAGGTCGGCGCTTTCTGGCCGGTGCCGAAGCTGCCGTGCAGCCGCGTCGCCTCGTCGGGCAAGGTCCAGGAGGCGGTCGTGCGCCAGGTGGTGACGTCGTCGAAATCGCTGTTGTCGTCGTGGCGCACGCTCGCGGCCAGGGACAGCCGGGGACCGAGGAAGGCGAGGTACTCGGCGGCGAATCCCGTGGTGTTCAGCGCCTGGTCCTGATTGGGGTCGTAGAGCGTGCCGAAGAAGTCCACGACCTCGCCGCGCTGGTGGAATTCCTCGCGCTCGTGGTTGGCGGCGAGCGTCAGCAGGTGCCCGGGCGTGGTGGCGTCACCCGCGGTCAGGCGCAGGCTGGTCTGGTAGTAGAAGCCGTACTTGTCGCCGGACGCCGTGCGCGCCGTGTAGTCGCGCGCCGGGGTGGCAAGGTCTTCCTCGACCGTGTCGGTGTCGGTCGCGGTGAGCGTGTAGCGCACTTCGTGCAGCCAGCGCCCGTCGAGCAGATCGAGCCGTGCGCCGGCGCCGAGGTAGGTCTGGCGCGCGTCGGTCTCGTTGTCGGCGTCGGTGGGCAGCCCGGTCGTGGTGCTGTCGATGCCGTCGAACTCGGTGGTGGTATCGGTGTGGCGCGCATCGAGGCTGACAACCAGGTCGTCCTGCAGCGCGTAGCTCGCGCGCAGGTTGCCGGTGACGTTGTCGTAGCCGTCGTCCTCGGTCCCGGTGCGCGACGCGTTGCTGCCGTCGGTCGCCAGTGCCGAGACGCTGGCCGTGAGCATGGCACGCTCCGAGCGCAGTCCGACGCGGGTCCCGCCGCTCCACAGGTCGAAGGCGCCGCCTTCGAGGAAGGCGGCGGATTCGAGTGGTTCATCCGGTGTGCGCGTGATCACGTTGATCACCCCGGCGAGTGCATCGCTGCCCCAGAGCGCGCTCTGCGGCCCGCGCACGACCTCGATGCGCTCGATGTCGAAGCTGGCGAGGTGCTCGAACGAGAATTCGTCGCCGGTGGCGAGGTCGTTGGCTTCCACGCCGTCGATGAGGACGAGCACGTGGTTCGCCTCGGCGCCGCGCAGGCGCACCTGCGTCTGCGCACCGATCGGCCCACCGCGGGCGATGCTGAGTCCGGGTACGGTCCGCAGCGCCTCGACGGCGAGCAGTGCCTGCTGCCCGGCGAGTTCCCGCCGGTCGACGATGCTGAGCGCACTGCCGCTGCGGGCGATGGCCTGCGGGGTGCGGTAGGCGGTGACGGTGATGCTGTCGCGGTCGGCGCCGGCCCAGGCGGGCAGGGCGAGCGTGATGCCGATGATGGCGTGACGAAGCTGCATGGACGCATTTCTCCCGGAGCTCACACCCGAGCTCCCCAGGTGCGTACCGGTCGCGGCCGGGTCCGTTGCCGCGAGCCCTGTGGGGCGCGCAGCGCGGAACCTGCGGGCAGCCACAGGCTGCCGCAACGGAGAAACTCAGGAGTGACGCAATGCCTCTGCAGCCGTCACGCCGTCTCCCGCCGAGACCTGACGCAATTACAACGCTGCGGGCCGGTATACGGGCTCGCGAGGGGCATCGTCGGCCGATGCCGGGGTGATCGCCTTCCCATGCCTTGCGGCACAGTGGCCAGCGTGATCACCCTTTCCTTCGCCTACCGTTGCGGGGGCAGCGACGGCCTTGCCAGCAGCGCTGGCGCACCGTCTTCCCGTTTAACCCCGTGACGTGGCTACGTCGCAGGGCACCTGCAGGACCGGCGGCCACGTTACTGGCGTGCTGCCGACGCGTCAAGCGTGCGCGACAGGCTACACTGCCGCCCTTCCCGGACATGCGGGCCCCGGGACATGGCGCCGTCGGGCTGGCGCTGCGCGGGGCGCATTGACAATCCGGTCGTGTCCTGACTAGTGTTTCCTGAAGGGTAACATCGCCATGCCAGGTGAATTCGAATGAACGCGGTACGCAGGGTGGTGAAGCAGGCCCGTCGCGAAGCTACCGAGGAGCGCATCCTCGATGCGTTCGAAGCGGTGCTGAGCGAAACCGGCGTGCGCAACCTGTCGCTGAATGCGGTCGTGAAGAAGGCCGACGTCAGCAAGCCGCTGCTCTACCGTTACTTCGGCAGCCTCGTCGGGCTGGTACGCGCCTGGGGTCAGCGCCGGCCGGCGTTCGGAGACGTGGATCCGATTCCACCGGACGGGATGGATCCATCGGGTGATCTCAAGGACCAGCTCGAGCAGGATCTGCTGCGGATCGCCGAACACCTGCGTACGCATCCGGTCACGCTGGAATTCCTCGCCGAGGAACTGACCGGTGAGAACGAATTCTCGGCGGCGTTCAGCGATGTTCGCGACCAGGTGCGCCGCGCGAGCGTGCGTCGCATGATGCGCGATGTGCGCTTCAGCGAGCCGGAGAACCGGCGGCTGATCATCGTCGTCTACGCTGCCGTCGTGTATATGGCACTGCGGGCACGCCATGCACCATCGTTCTTCGGCATCAAGCTCGACACCGACAAGGGCTGGGACGAGGTCATGGGCCACGTGAGCGGCATTTTCGACGACGCCCGGCTCGCTGCGCAGGTACGCCGCGGGGAGCGCTGAAACAGCCTGGACTGTGGCGCGCTCAGCGCGGACCGTGCTCGGACGGCGGCCGTCGGCGCAGCGGCGTCACCTTGTCGACAGCTTGCGGCCGCGTCAGCGGCGGGGATGGCAGCATCACCGTGGCATGCGCTCCCTGGTAGGGCTCGAAGGGCACCGCGTAAAGATCGGCCAGCGTGTCCCCGGTCAGCAGTGAGGTGACGCTGCCGAGCTGCCAGCGACCATCGCCGTGGAGCAGCAGGGCGCTGTCGAAGTGGCGTGCGGCCAGTGCCGGATCGTGCAGGCTGGCGATCACCGCCTTGCCCTCGCCAGCGAGTCGGCCGAGCGCGGCGAGTACTGCGAACTGGTGGGCCGGATCGAGGTGATTCAGCGGCTCGTCGAGCAGCAGGACGTCCGGGTCCTGCACCAGCAGCGTGGCCAGTCCGAGGCGGCGGCGTTCGCCGCCCGACAGGGTTCCCGCCAGCCGTTGCTCCCGACCGGTCAGGTCCATGGCGGCAAGCGCCGCCCCTGCTGCAGCGTGGTCCTCCGCGGTCTCCCATTGCCACAGGCCGAGCCGGGCATGGCGGCCCATGAGCGCTGTCTGGAGGACTGTCGTCGGGAATGGGTCGTCCTGCTCCTGGAGGAGCAGGCCGACGGCCAGGGCGCGCTCGCGCTGGCCGAGCGCGTCGCTGTCCGTACCGCGCAGACGTACCAGTCCGCTGGTCGGGCTGCGCAGACCGGCCAGCGTGTGCAGCGTGAGCGTCTTGCCGACACCGTTGGGTCCGAGTACCGCGACCAGGCTGCCGGCCCGGACGCTGAAGGTGAGGCCACGCACCAGCGTCCGTGAACCGGCCGTGATCGTGAGCGCTTCGGTTTCGAGCAGGGCCGACATGCGCTGCATTGTGCGCCAGCGGGGCGGGTGGCGCACAGGAGGGTGCGGGCTGGCGGGATAGTCGCGGCTCGCGCCGCTCCCACCGCTCCAGACAGTGAATCCGGGACTCCCACAGCTCCAGACAGTGATCCGGAGCCCTCACAGCCCCAGAAGTGAATCCGGGACTCTCACAGCTCCATACAGTGAGTCCGGGACTGTGGGAGCGGCGCAAGCCGCGACATTCCGAAGCGAAAAAAAACCCCGCACGGTTGCGGGGTCTTATACGGGTTCTTGTTGTTGTCGCGAATCCGGTTTCTGTTTCAGCGGCGCCGTGGTGGTTGCTTGTTTTTCTTGTTCTGGTTGCGCTGCTTCTACTTCTGCTCGTTTTTCTTCTTCTTGTATGCGTCTTCTGGCTTCGATGTCTGGTTTCAGATGTCGAACACTGCTACCGCTGGTAGAAACCTTTGTTGTGCGCAACGAAAAACAGCAAGACCTGTGCCATGACCGGGAAAACGATGCATAAACAGGTTGTTGCCCGGCGTTTATCCGGTCGGGTCAGCGGTGGGGCTCACGATATGTAAGATTTGCCGACGTGCAGTTGGTGAGCCCGCCGACGCCCGCAGGCGGACGTTGTCCGCTAACGCATTGAATGGACAGCTCATGACAGGCGGTCGGTCGATAATCCATGCTGCGGCTCCTGACTGGAGCACAACAGCAACCGTCGACTATCTGGGTCGGAAGCGGTGTTTTGCAGGCTCCTCGACGGCCGTAGATGTAAATTGTCCCGACACCGAGTCTGCCGCCGAAACTAACTCGTCGAGCGGACGCAGCGTGCCGTCGATCATGACCGCGTCGATCCTGAGCAGGTGCGAGAGGTCGGCGAGCGGGTCACCGTCGATCACCAGCAGGTCCGCGAGATAGCCCGGGGCGAGGCGGCCGATCTCGGCGTGCAGGCCGACCGCCCGCGCGGCCTCGGCAGTGGCCATGCGCAGGGCCTCGGCCGGGGAGAGGCCGAGGCCGGCAAGCGCCCGGATTTCCGCCTGCAGACCCAGCCCGTAGGGCACCGCCGGGGCGCTGCTTGCCGTCGCGAGGCGGCCACCGCTCGCGAGCAGGCGGCCCAGGGTCCGCTGGCGCAGACGCAGTGCGGTGCGCGCGGCGAGCGGATTCGAGCCCGGCGCCGGCTGCCAGCTGCGCTCGTGCCCGGCGCGCTCGTCGGCCCGGAACAGCGCCTGGTACTGGCGGCTCGCCAGCAGGTCCGGATACTGGCGCACGATCACCGCCATGCTGCCCGCAGCGAGCGATGGCACGAATACGACACCCGCGCGTGCCATGACCTCGACGGCATCCTGCTGGTAGTGGTCGGTGCCATGGCCGGCCGCCGCACGTGACGGCAGAGCGAGCGCCGCGGGTCCTATGGCATGGACCAGGCCGGTGCTCGCGGCGAGCCAGGAATCCGACCAGATCACCGCAGCCGTCGCCTGCAGCGGCGCGACGAGCGCCGGCAATCGTCCGGTCGCAGCCGGGCAGAGACGCACCGCGCCGGTCGGCAGATCGGCATCGTCGAATGCCGGTGCATCGGTCTCGCCACACCAGCCCGGGCTGGCGAGCAGGCGTGGCCCGGCAGCCCGCGCCTGCCAGCGTTCGGCGACCTCGCGCAGCCCGGTATCGCCGGCGACCACCTGCGCGGTGGTCACGCCGAAGGCGAGCAGCAGGCGACCGAGCCGTTCGCCGCCGCGCTCGCCTATCCTCATGCCGAGATCGATCAGTCCGGGAATCACGGTCCGGCCACCGGCGTCGATCACGCGCGCCTCCGTGTCCGCGGTCGACCACGGCTGCACGGCGACGATGCGCGAGCCCTCGACGACGACTTCGTGGTCCGCGAGGTAGCCGTTGCCGACACCGTCGAAGATGCGGCTGGCGCGCACGATGGTGCGGCCGCGCGCAGCTGCCGGGTGCCAGTCGATGGCGAGCGGCACGCGGCTGACGCTGCCGTCGGGCGCGACCCGCGCCAGCCCTTCGCCATCGGTGAACAGCACGCTGCCGTCGCGCAGCCAGCGTGCGCGACGCGCCGGCTGTGCGGCGATCTGGCGCCACCCCGCACCGGGCAGGCCGGGGCCGAGTGCCGGCAGGACGCCGATGCCGGCGGTCGACGCCACGAGCAGCGTGCTGCCGTCGGTGGTCCACGCGGCCGAGACCGCACCGTCGCCGACGGCGGCGAGCGGCAACGTCAGGCGGCGCACCGAGCCGCTGCCGTCGGCAGGCGCCAGCAGCCACTGCGGCTGGCCCGCCACGGTCTGCACAACACCGACCGTCTGGCCATCCGCCGACCAGATCGGTGCACCGCGGGGGTCGAGGCCGGCGGCGATGGTGATGCTGGCACCCGTGTCGAGTCGGGTCACCTTGAGGCTGCGGCCGCTGCCGTTGTTGCCGGTGAGGAACGCGATGCGACTGCCGGCAGCGTCCAGCGCCGGCCGCGCCGCGCCTTCGGCATCGGCGGTGATCCGGACGAGGTCACGCGTGGCGAGGTCCATGACCCAGACCTGTGGTGTCCCGTCGCGGTCGGACGTGAAGGCGAGCAGGCGGCCATCGGCGCTGGCATCCGGCTCGCGATCCACCCAGGCATCGATGGTCAGCTGGCGCTGCAGCTGGCCGGCAGCGTCGAACTCCCAGAGATCGCCGAGCGCCGAGGCGACGATGTGCTCGTCCGGCAGGACCGCAAAGCCCGCCAGGCCGCGCGCTGGTCGGGCTCCGCCGGCGGCGGGCAGGTGCCGCTCGGGAGGGTTCGGCGCGCGCTGCGTGACCAGCGTCGCCTCGAAGGGTATTTCGGTACCCGCGAAGGCGCCGATCTCGCGCTGGCGCACCTGTCCGTCGGCGGTGTAGAGCAGGTGTTCGCGGTCGAGCCAGGTCGCACGTGCTGCGATCACGTTCCCGGTACCGCCGGCCGGCTTGAACACGGTGGGCTCCGCCAGGATCGCCAGACGCAGGCGTGGCCCGTCGGGGCCGTCGGCGACGTAACTGATCACGGTACCGTCCGGGCGCCAGGCCGGCGTGCGTAGCGCGTTCGGGCTTTCGGTGAGGGTGCGTGGCGGGCCTCCCGGCGCGCGCAGCACGAGCGCACTGCGTCCGGCGCGCACCTGCACGTAGGCGATCGCGGTGCCGTCCGGGCGCCAGGCGGGGTCGAGCTCGTCGCCGGGCTCGAAGCTCAGCTGGCGCAGTGCGCCGGTGGCGGGTTCCAGTTCCCAGATGTCGAACTCGCCGCCGCGGTCGGAGGCGAATGCGAGGCGCTGGCCATCCGGCGACCATGCCGGGGCGAAGCTGTGCCCCGGCGCGGCGGTCAGGGCGCGGGCATTGCTGCCGTCGGCGTCCATCAGCATCAGCTGGTGCCCGTCGTCGCGCAGCGTCTCGTAGGCGAGCATGCGCCCATCCGGGCCCGGTGCCGGGCGGCGGGCGTACTCGCCGCTGGCCGACAGCGGGGTCGCCGTGCCGCCGGTCATCGGCAAGGTCCACAGCCGCCCGGCGAAGTCGAGGATCAGCCGGCCATCGCCGAACGGGGCGGCGCCGAGGTCCGTGCCCTGCTGTACGCGCACCAGGACTTCGTCGGCCGCGGCGGTGCCGGCGAGCACCAGCGTGAGGGCCAGCGCGATACCACGCGGACACCGGCCGGTGGCCTTGGCTGTCATTCCCGTCATGTGCGCAGTGCCCGTGTGCGCCGCGAACGCGCGGCGCGAGCGGATTGTAGTGAGCGCCGCTTCGTCCGGCCAGCGCGCTTGCGGGGTGCTGCGACAGCCGGTAAAAGTCTCGGCCAGTCCCCGGGTGAAGGCAGGCCATGACTCTCGACGAATTGCGGAGCCGTCTCGGCGCCATCGACCGGCAGATCATCGATCTCGTGGCCGAACGCCAGGCGGTGAGCCGGGAGATCGGTGCCGTCAAGCGCAGCGCTGGCCGCGCGACACGCGACTTCACCCGCGAGAAGCAGGTGATCGACGCGGCGCGGGACCGTGCCGCACAGCAAGGGATCCCGCCGGGCGTGGCGGGCGAGCTGATGCAGTTGCTGATCCGCTCCTCCCTGACGACGCAGGAACGCGCCCGCGTGCAGGCCGAGGGCGCCGGCCGCGGGCAGCGCGTGCTGGTGGTGGGTGGCGCCGGCAAGATGGGCCGCTGGTTCGCGGAGTTCCTCGACTCGCAGGGCTTCGACGTCACGGTCGCCGATCCCGCGGGTGCGCCGCCGGGCTTTCGCCACGTCGCCGACTGGCACACGCTCGGCAACGATTTCCACATCACGGTCGTCGCCACGCCCATCGGGGCCACAGACCGGATCCTGCAAGAGATGGCCGCACGCGGGCAGCAGGGCCTGGTGTTCGACGTCGGCTCGATCAAGACGCCGCTGGCCGGCGGGCTGCGCGCCCTGGCGGCACGGGGCTGTCGCGTGACGTCGCTGCACCCCATGTTCGGCCCGGACACCCAGCTGCTCTCCGGCCGGCATGTGCTGTTCATGGACGCCGGTTCGCCACAGGCAGTGCGCGAGGCGCGCCAGCTCTTCGCCTCGACCATGGCCGAGCAGATCGAGATGCCGCTCGACGAGCACGATCGCCTGATCGCCTACGTGCTCGGCCTGTCGCACGCCGTCAACATCGCCTTCTTCACCGCGCTCGCCGAGAGCGGGGAGACGGCGCCGCGCCTCGCCAGGCTGTCCAGCACCACGTTCGACGCCCAGCTCGGGGTGGCTGCCAAGGTGGCGCAGGAGAGCCCGCAGCTGTACTTCGAGATCCAGCAGCTCAACCCGCAGGGCCTGTATGCGCTCGAAGAGTTGCAGCGCGCGATGCAGCGGCTGACCGATATCGTGCGCCGCGGCGACGAGGCTGCCTTCGTGCACCTCATGGAGCAGGGTCGCGACTACCTCGCGCACCGTGCCTGAGGTGCGGCGCGGTCAGTCGCGGGCGCCCTGCCCGCGGGCGAGCAGCGCCAGGAACAACGGCACGCCGAGCAGCGCGGTGATGGCGCCGACCGGCAGCTGGCGTGGCGCAAGCAGCGTGCGCGCCGCAAGGTCGGCGAGCACCAGCAGGGAGCCACCGGCGAGCGCTGCAGCCGGCACGACCACCCGGTGGTCGGCGCCGGCAGCCAGGCGCACGAGGTGCGGCACGACCAGGCCGACGAAGCCCACCGTGCCGGCAGTGGTGACGGCCACCGAGGTCAGCGCAGCGCCGAGGAAATAGATGGCGATGCGCAGGCTGCGCACCGGGAGCCCGAGCAGTGCGGCCTGCCGGTCGCCCGTGGCCAGCACGTTGAGGGCGCGGCCGAGGGCGAAGCCAGCCGCGGTGCCGGCGCCAGCGGTCAGCAGGCAGGCCGCCGGGCTCTCGGTGAAGGCGAAGTCGCCCATCAGCCAGAACAGCGCGCCGCGCAGGTTGCGCTCCGGACTCACGGCGAGCAGCAGGCTCACGAGCGCGCTCCAGCCGGCGGCCACGACCACGCCGGTGAGCAGCAGCCGGCCGGGCGCCCAGCGCCCGCCATGGGCGATCATGAAGACCAGCACCGTGCTGCCCAGCGCTCCGGCAAAGGCGCTGGCGTCCACCAGGGCGCCGCTCGCGCCCGCCAGCATCGAGGCGAGTGCGAACGCCGCGGCCCCACCCGAAGTGCCGAGGATGTAGGGGTCGGCGAGCGGATTGCGCAGCAGTACCTGCATCAGCGCACCGGCCAGTGCCAGTGCTGCGCCGCTGCCGAAGGCCGCGAGGACGCGCGGCAGCCGCAGATCGAGCACGACCTGGCGGACCGTGGCATCGGCTTCTCCGGTGACCAGCGCCAGCACGTCGCGCGGACCGACCGTACCGCTGCCATAGGACACGGCGATGGCGAGTGCGAGGACAGCGGCTGCCGCCAGGCAGGCAACGAAGATCGGCGCGCGGCTGTGCATGGTCGGTGGCGGTGGCCCGGCGACCGGCGGTTGCCGGCCGAGCGGCAGTGTAACGAAAACGGCGATGCGCCCGAGCATTTGCCCGCTGCGGTCTTTGTGGAACAATGCCAGCGCCTTTGCACGGGGACTGCAGGACCTTGGACCGTATTGATTCGCAAGGATATCGGGCCAACGTCGGCATCGTTCTCAGTGACGAGTCGGGCCAGGTGCTGCTCGGCGGGCGCATCGGCCAGGCAGGCTGGCAGTTTCCCCAGGGCGGGATCCGCGTGCAGGAGTCACCGCAGCAGGCCATGTACCGGGAACTGCGCGAGGAGATCGGGCTCGCGCCGGGCGATGTCGCAATCCTCGGTAGCACCCGCGGCTGGCTGCGCTACCGTCTCCCCCAGCGCTATGTCCGGCGCGATTTGCGCCCGCTGTGCCTCGGCCAGAAGCAGCGCTGGTTCCTGTTGCGCCTGTGCGCGGACAAGGCGCAGCTGCGCCCGGACACGACCGACACTCCGGAGTTCGACCGCTGGCGCTGGGTGGGCTACTGGCAGCCGGTGGAGGAAGTCATCGAGTTCAAGCGCCGCGTCTACGCGCGGGCACTCGGCGAGCTCGCGGCCTTCCTCGAGCCGCGGCCACCACCGCCACCCGGATGGCCCGGCGAGTGGGGCCTCGGGCACGAGCCCGCGCGGGAGTCCACGTGAAGGCTGGTCTCCCGGACTGGTTCCTCCAGCCAGGTCGCTGGCGCCAGGTCGCACTCGGCGCCGGCCTGGCGCTCGCGCTGGTCGGTGCCTTCGAACTCGGCCAGTTGCGCGCCGGTGTCGGTGCCCGGGATCCGGGCCGCGCACTCGAGCGCCTGCGTGCTGAGAACCGCCGCGGTGCCGAACAGCTCGCCCGCCTCGAGACCGATGCCGAGGTCAATCGCCAGGCCTACGCCGAGATCGAGCGGCAGCTCGCCGAGCTGCAGGGCAAACTCATCGAGCAGCAGGAGGAGATGGCGTTCTACCGCGGCATCGCCGGCGTGCGCGGCTCGCTCGCCGTCCAGGATTTTTCGCTGGCACCGCTCGCCGGCGGCGGGGTGCTGCTGCGCTTCGTGCTGGCCCAGGAGCAGCCGACCGGGCGTGAGGTGCGCGGCCAGGCACAGGTGCGGGTCGAGGGCCTGCGGGGCGGTCGCGCAGCGAGCCTGGATCTCGCTGCGCTGGGCGCCGGTGGCGGAGCCACGCGCAACTTCTCCTTCCGCTATTTCGGCGAAGTCACGGCCGAACTGCACCCGCCGGCGGATTTCGAACCCCGGCGCGTCGTCATCCGGGTCGTGCCGGCCACCAGCGGACTGCAGGCCGGCGTGGAGTCGTTCCCGTGGTCCGTGCGCGGCTGAGGATTTCCCGGTGAGGCGCAGCCGCCCCGGCGGCGACAAGGAAATCCTCGGCGCCGTCGACCTCGGGTCCAACAGCTTCCACATGGTCGTCGCGCGTTTCTCGCACGGCCAGCTGGTCGTCATCGACCGGTTGCGCGAGACCGTGCGTCTCGCTGCCGGACTCGACCGGCGCAACCGCCTCGATGCCGCGAGCCAGCGCCGCGCGCTCGAGTGCCTGGCGCGTTTCGGCGAGCGGCTGCGCAACGTGCATGCCGCACGGGTGCGGGTCGTCGGCACCAGTACCCTGCGCAGGGCGCGCGCGCGCGGCGCCGAGGGCTTCCGCGGCCGGACGCGCCGTGCTCTCGGCCATCCGGTCGAGGTCATATCGGGCATCGAGGAAGCGCGCCTCATCTACCTCGGAGTCAGCCACAGCCTGCCGAAGATCCGCGGCCTGCAGACGGTGGTCGACATCGGCGGCGGCAGCACGGAGATCATCCAGGGGCGCGGCTTCCGTGCCGAGATCATGGCGAGCCTGTCCATTGGCTGCGTCGGCTTGAGTGCGCAGCTGTTTGCGGGCGGGCGGATCAGTGCGCGGGCGTTCCGGGCCGCCCGCCAGGCCGCCCGGCTGGAACTCGAGCCGGTGCGCGCGCGCTTCCTGGAACGCACCCCGGTCCGTGTCGCGGGGGCCTCGGGCACGATCCGTGCGGTCGGCGACGTACTCACCGCACTGGGACGGGCACGCAAGGGTATCACCATCGAAGACCTCGAGTTCCTCATCGGGCGCATGGTCGCGGCCGGCCATATCGCACGGCTGCAACTGCCGGGGCTGGGACCGGAACGCGCCGAGGTCCTGCCCGGCGGCATCGCCATTCTCGTGGAGGCCATGGCGGCGCTGAAACTGCGCCGCATGATCGTCGCCGAAGGCGCGCTGCGCGAAGGCATCCTCTACGACATGGTCGGGCGCCTCACCGACGAGGATGCGCGCGTGCGCACGGTGCGGGCGATGCGGGCCCGGTTCCGCGTCGACGCGGGCCAGGCGCGGCGCGTCACGGCGACGGCGCTCGGGCTGTGGCGCCAGGTCGCCGCCAGCTGGGAGATCGACCGGGAGAGCGACCGCCACCTGCTGTCGTGGGCCGCAGCCCTGCACGAACTCGGCCTCGACATCGCGCACTCCCACTACCATCAGCACGGGGCGTACCTGCTCGAGAACAGCGACATGCCCGGCTTCACTCGTGACGAGCAGCGTGTGCTTGCCGCCATGGTCCGCTGTCACCGCCGCAAGTTCGCGGAGGTGCCGTTCGGTGCACTCGGGCGGGAGTGGCGCACGCGCGCGCTGCGCCTGGCGGTGCTGCTGCGCCTGGCCGTGCTCTTCAACCGCGGACGTCACCCCGGCGGCGGTCCCCCGGCGCGGCTGCGGGCGGCCGGGCGGGACCTCGAGCTGTCGCTGCCGGCGGCGTGGCTGCGGGCCAATCCGCTCAGTGCGGCGGACCTCGACCGCGAGGCACGTTTCCTGCGGGCCGTGGGCCTGCGGCTGCGGGTCACGCCCCGGCGGCGCTGAACCCTTCGGCGAGCTGGCGCAGCAGCACGAGCTGCGCTGCCTGCGGGATCTCGTTGGTGGCCGGCCTGGCCAGCTCGTAGCGCCCGTCGGGGTGCAGTTCCCAGGCCTGGCAGTTGTCGTCGAGGCAGGTATCGAGATCGGCGAGCAGGCGCGCCTTGTGCGCCTCGTTGGTGATGGTGAAGCAGATCTCGACGCGCCGGAAGAAATTGCGGTCCATCCAGTCGGCGCTGGCGAGCATCACCCGCTCTGCACCGTTGGCGTGGAAGTAGTACACGCGCGAGTGCTCGAGAAAGCGCCCGACGATGGAACGCACCCGGATGTTGTCCGACACACCGGGTATGCCCGGGCGCAGGCAGCAGATGCCGCGCACCACGAGGTCGATGACCACGCCGGCGGCCGAAGCGCGGTACAGGGCCCGGATCACCTCCGGCTCGACCAGTGCATTCAGCTTGGCAATGATGTGGCCGTTGCCACCGGCGGCGACGTTGGCTATCTCTGCCTCGATCAGGTCGAGGATATCGCGATGCAGGGTGAACGGTGCCTGGTGCAGCCGCTGCAGCGGTGGTGTGCGCATCAGGCTGGTGAGCTGCAGGAATACCTGGTGGACATCCTCGGTCAGCGCCGGATCGGTGCTGAGCAGGCCGTAATCGGTGTACTGGCGCGCCGTGCCGGGATGGTAGTTGCCGGTCCCGAGGTGCACGTAACGCTGCAGTCGAGCGCCCTCGCGGCGCACGACGAGAGCCATCTTGCAGTGGGTCTTGTAGCCGACGACGCCGTAGATCACGTGCGCGCCAGCTTCCTGCAGGCGGTTGGCCAGGTTGATGTTCTCCGCCTCGTCGAACCGTGCCCGCAGTTCGACGATGACCGTGACTTCCTTGCCCGCCTGCGCGGCGGCCACCAGGCTGTCGACGATGGGGGATTTGTGCCCGGTGCGGTACAGCGTCAGCTTGATCGACAGCACCTCCGGGTCCTGCGCGCTGCGGCTGACGAAGTCGAGCACCGGCGCAAAGGACTGGTATGGATGGTGGAGCAGGATCTCCTGCCGGCGGGTCGCGGCGAGCACGTTGTCGGCCTCGGTGAGCTCGCGCGGCACACCCGGGGTGAACGGCGGATAGGTCAGATCCGGCCGGCGGGCGAGGTCATGGACGGCCAGCAGGCGGTTGAGGTTCACCGGCCCGTCGACGCGGTAGAGGTCGTCGGTGTCGAGGCCGAACATCTCCAGCAGGAAGTCGGTGAGCGGGGCCGGGCAGTCGTGGGCGATCTCCAGGCGCACGGCAGCGCCGTAGCGGCTGGCGATCAGTTCGCCCTCGAGAGCGCGCATCAGGTCGTCGACCTCTTCATCGTCGACGTACAGGTCGCTGTTGCGCGTGACGCGGAACTGCCAGCAACCCTGGATTTCCATGCCGACGAACAGTTCCTCCACGAAGGCGTGGATGACCGAGGACAGGAACACGAAGTCGCAGGGGCCGGTACCGGCGATCTCGGCGGGTAGCCGGATGAGGCGTGGCAGCGAGCGTGGCGCCTGCACGATTGCGCGCTGCACCGGTCGGCCGAAGGCGTGCGTACCTTCGAGGCCGACGATGAAGTTCAGGCTCTTGTTGAGGATGCGGGGGAACGGTCGTGCCGGGTCCAGCGACACGGGGCTCAGCACCGGCTCGATCGTGTTGGTGAAATAGTCGCGCAGCCACTCGCGTTGCGGCGCATTCCAGTGGCTGCGGCGCACGAAACGGATGCCTTCCGCGTCCAGCGCGGGCATGATTTCCTCGTTGAGCAACCGGTACTGCCCGGCGACCAGTTCGTGGGCGCGCAGGCCGATCTCACGCAGCAATTCCCGTGGCGTCGTCATGTCCGGGCCCGTCGGCCCGCCGCCGATCTCCGCCCGCTGCATCAGGCCGCTCACCCGGATCTCGAAGAATTCGTCGAGGTGCGTCGAGACGATACACAGGAACTTCAGGCGCTCGAGCAGCGGGATGGAGGTGTCCGCGGCCTGGTGCAGGACGCGGCGCGTGAACTCGAGCGCGCTCAACTCGCGGTTGATGAAGTGATCGGGATTGCGCAGGTTGATCGTGTCCACGGGGCGCGTCTCGGGCAGACGGTGTCGGCGGTTGCTGGTGGTGGCGGGCCCGCTCCGCCAGCACATCAATATAGCAGCGGCCCGTGGCTGCTACGTGACAGCAGTCACAGTTGTCATAATCGAGGACAGGTACGCCCGTGCGACGGGCGCGCGCCAGCGGGTGATTTCAGCTGGACTCAGCCTGAACGGCGTGAGCGCGGTACGGATTTCGCGGCTGCAAGTGTGTTGCTGCCGGTGTCGAGCCGTTCGAGGAGCGGTGCCGCGACGCGGGTGAACTCGCCGCGCTCGCCTGGTGCGAGCGGTTGGGCGGCGTTCGGCAGCTTGACCGTACGCGGGTTCATGTAGCGGCCGTTGACCCGGTACTCGTAATGCAGATGGGGTGCCGTAGCGAGCCCCGTCGCACCAACGTAGCCGATGACATCACCCTGCGACACACGTTGGCCGACGCGCACGGTCTGCGCGAAACGCGACAGGTGACCGAAGAGCGTGGAGACGCCGCCGGGGTGTTCGAGGATGATGGCGTTGCCGTAGCCGCCCTTGCGGCCGCGGTAGCCCACGCGACCGTCCGCCGGCGCACGCACCGGAGTGCCGGTGGGTGCGGCATAGTCGACACCCGTGTGGGCGCGGATGGTGTTCAGGATCGGGTGACGGCGGCGCGGATTGAAGTCCGAGCTGACTCGCGTGAACGCGAGTGGGGCGCGCAGGAACGCCTTGCGCAGGCTGCGGCCCTCCGGCGTGTAGTAGCCGACGCGTCCGTCACCACTGCGGAAGCGTACCGCCCGGTAGCCGCGGCCCTGGCTGACGAACTCGGCGGCGAGGATTTCGCCCTCGGCGAGCTTGTCGCCGCGGTTCCACATCTCCTCGTAGATGATCGTGAACCGGTCGCCTTCGCGCAGGTCGAGCACGAAGTCGATGTCCGAGGCGAAGATCCCGGCGAGTTCCATGATGGTGCGGTCGGCGACCCCGGCCCTGGCGGCGGCCTCGAACAGGGAGCTGCGGATCTCACCCGAGGCCCGCGCCGAGCGTGTCTCGTAGTCGAGCGCGACGATGCCGGCGTCGAAACCTTCGGCCGCGCGCGTCACGCTCAGGGTCTGGAACGGATCGATGCGCCGGCTAATGTCGAGGATGCTGCCGCTGTCGTGGCCGACGCTGATCAGGTCGCCCGGACGCAGGATGCGCAGGTACTTGCGCGCGGTCTCCAGCCGCATGATCGCCTGGAGGTCGGCGAGGTCGAGTCCCGCACGACGAAACAGCGCGTCCAGGGTGTCGCCACGGTGCACGGTCAGGTCGACGGCCTCCCGGTTTCCGGAGCTGCCGCCGATGTAGCCGAACGACCCGGCCGGGATGAGGTCGGCCGAATTCAGCAGCAGTGGTACGGTGAAGACCGGCCGGATTTCCGACAGTGCGCGGTCGAGACGCAGCGCTTCGTGGTATCCGGCATCGGGGAGGAGCAGGCCGATCGACAGCAGCGGCAGGGCGAGTCCGGTGGCGAACCACGGCAGCGGCGCCGTGCGGCTCGCCGCCCGGTTTCCGGTACCCTCGGCGCGAAGACGCCTGAGCGCTGCCCTGATCACCCGTCCTCCCGTCACTCTTCGTTGGCTGGGATCGGCGCCGGGCGCAGCAGGCACCGATGGCGGATCCGGCCGGAATTATCAACGCTGTCAGCGGGCTGGGTCAACAAAGCTTCTGGATTTGTGACCGGTCGCACGCTCGGGGCACTGCCCCCCGGTCCGGAGCGCATGTCCGCTGCCGGCGTGGTGACCCAATTCAGTGAATTCGCTATGCTCGGCGCCCGCTTTTCCCCCTTGCCGGACCGGATTCCCACGCCATGTTGCCTGCGCAAGCCCAGCTGACCGAACTGCGCCGTGGCGTCGACGACATCCTCGTCGAAGCAGACCTGCAGGCCAGGCTCGCCGAGAACCGGCCCCTGCGCATCAAGGCCGGCTTCGATCCGACGGCGCCGGATCTGCACCTCGGCCACACGGTGCTGATCAACAAGCTGCGCCAGTTCCAGGAGTTCGGCCACGAGGTGATCTTCCTGATCGGCGACTTCACCGGCATGATCGGCGACCCTTCCGGGCGCAGTGCCACGCGCCCGCCGCTGACGCCCGACGACGTGCAGCGTAATGCCGAGACCTACGCCACCCAGATCTTCAGGATCCTTGATCGCGAGCGCACCCGCATCGAGTTCAACTCCCGCTGGATGGGAGCGATGTCGGCAGCCGACCTGATCGGTCTGGCAGCCCGACACACCGTGGCACGGATGCTCGAGCGCGACGACTTCCACAAGCGCTACCAGGCGGGCAAGCCGATCGCGATCCACGAGTTTCTCTATCCCCTGGTACAGGGTTACGACTCGGTCGCCCTGCATGCCGACGTCGAGCTCGGCGGGACAGACCAGAAGTTCAATCTGCTGGTCGGCCGGCAGATGCAGCAGGCGTTCGGCCAGCCGCCCCAGATCGTCATGACCATGCCGCTGCTCGAAGGGCTCGACGGCGTCAACAAGATGTCGAAATCGCTCGGCAACTACATCGGCATCACCGACCCGCCGGCCGACATGTTCGGTAAGGTCATGTCGGTGTCCGACGAGCTGATGTGGCGCTACTACGACTTGCTGAGCTTCGAGCCGGCAGCAGCCATTGCCGGGCTGCGTCAGGAAGTTGCCGCCGGGGCGAACCCGCGGGACGTGAAGATCCGCCTCGCTCTGGAGCTGGTGGCGCGCTTCCACGGCGGCGACGCTGCGCAGCAGGCGCGGGAAGGGTTCCTGCGACGTTTCGCGGACCGTCAGCTGCCGGAAGAAATCGCCGAGATCACGGTCCACGCCCGGGATGGGCGTCTCGGCATTGCCTATATATTGCGGGAAGCCCAGCTGGTGACGAGCACCACCGAGGCGCTGCGCATGATCCGGCAGGGTGCCGTGAAGCTCGACGGTGAACGGGTCGAGGACGGCCGGTGCGAGATCCCGGCAGGCGCGAGCCATGTTTTCCAGGTCGGAAAGCGGCGCGTGGCGCGCATCACGGTCCTCGGCTGAAACCAGTCGGAAAAAAATCCAGCGACGGCTGTTGACCTGCCGCGATACCTCGCTATAATTCCGCTTCTGCCCGCGGTCCTCGCGGGTATTTGTTCTTTAACAATCGGGAAACAGGTAATTTGTGCGGGCGCTCGCGTCGACGCTCCTTCGAGGAGCCCGATGTGAGTGACCAAACCGCGCACGTCTCCGGACGTGTTCGGTGAGGGATCTCTCTTTCAATCTCGATACCTTAAATTGAAGAGTTTGATCCTGGCTCAGATTGAACGCTGGCGGCATGCTTAACACATGCAAGTCGAACGGTAACGCGGGGGCAACCCTGGCGACGAGTGGCGGACGGGTGAGTAATGCTTGGGAATCTAC
>CAUJIY010000104.1 GCA_963205295.1 Pseudomonadota bacterium | reverse complement strand
GGGGCTTGCGCCCCTCCCACAGCTTTGGATGTGCTGTCTGGAGCTGTGGGAGGGGCGCAAGCCCCGACGCCTCACCTCCCTCTGTGGGAGGGGCGCCAGCCCCGACTGTTTACCGCGCGAGCGCCCCGACCCTTCACCGCGCCAGCGAGCGCATCGCCCGGTCGAGGCCGTCGAGGGTGAGCGGGTACATGCGCTCGCCCATGAGTTCGCGGGTGAGGCGGATCGAGTGGTGCACGTCCCAGCGCGCTTCGGGCTGCGGGTTCAGCCACACGGCGCGTGGCCAGGTGTCGAGCATGCGCTTGAGCCACACGGCACCGGCTTCCTCGTTGTGGTACTCGAGGGCGCCGCCGGCGTGGAGGATCTCGTAGGGACTCATGGTGGCGTCACCGACGTAGATGACCTTGTAGTCCTGCGCGAAGCGGTGCATGAGCGCGGGCACCGGGTAGCGGTCCGTGTGCCGGCGGCGGTTCTCGCGCCACACGCTCTCGTAGAGGAAGTTGTGGAAGTAGTAGTGCTCGAGGTGCTTGAACTCGGCACGCGCGGCGGCGAACAGCGCCTCGCAGGTTCGCACGTGGTCGTCCATCGAGCCGCCGACGTCGAGAAAGAGCAGCACCTTGACGGCGTTGTGCCGTTCGGGGCGCAGGCGCAGGTCGAGCCAGCCGGCATTGCGGGCGGTGGCGCCGATGGTGCCGTCGAGATCGAGTTCCTCGGCCGCGCCCTCGCGGGCGAAGCGGCGCAGGCGGCGTAGCGCGAGCTTGAGGTTGCGCGGACCGAGTTCCTCGGCGCCGTCGAGGTCGCGGAACTCGCGCCGGTCCCAGACCTTCACCGCGCGGCGGTGGCGCGACTCGTGCTGGCCGATGCGCACACCCTCGGGGTTGTAGCCGTAGGCGCCGAAGGGCGAGGTGCCTGCGGTGCCGATCCACTTGTTGCCGCCCTGGTGGCGCTCGCGCTGCTCGGCGAGCCGCTGGCGCAGCATCTCCATGAGCTTGTCCCAGCCGCCGAGCGCCTCGATGGCGGCCTTGTCGGCCTCGCTCAGGTGCAGCTCGGTGAGCCGGCGCAGCCACTCCTCGGGCAGGCTCGCGACGAGGTCGGCCGGCAGCTGCGCCACACCGCGAAAATAGGCGGCGAACACGCGGTCGTAGCGGTCGTAGTGGCCCTCGTCCTTGACCAGCGTGGCGCGCGCGAGGTGGTAGAAGTTCTCGACGCGGTAGTCGGCTACCCCGCGGTCGAGCGCCTCGAGCAGCACCAGGTACTCGCGGATCGTCGTCGGCACGCCGCCGGCGCGCAGCTGCAGGAAGAACTCGTCAAGCATCGCGCCGCGACAGGAACACGAGGCGCTCGAACAGGTGCACGTCCTGCTCGTTCTTGAGCAGCGCGCCGTGCAGCGGCGGGATGAAGCTGCCCTTGTCCGGGTTGTGCAGCGCCTCGGGCGGGATGTCCTCGGCGGCGAGCAGCTTCAGCCAGTCGAGCAGCTCGGAGGTCGAGGGCTTCTTCTTCAGCCCGGGCACGTCGCGGATGGCGAAGAAGGCGTGCAGCGCCTGCTGCATCAGGCGCTGCTTGATGGCCGGGTGGTGCACGGCGACGATGCGCGCCATGGTCTCGCGATCGGGGAAGCGGATGTAGTGGAAGAAGCAGCGGCGCAGGAAGGCGTCCGGCAGCTCCTTCTCGTTGTTGCTGGTGATGATGATCGCCGGGCGGTGCTGCGCGCGCACCATCTGCCCGGTTTCGTAGACGAAGAACTCCATGCGGTCGAGTTCGCGCAGCAGGTCGTTCGGGAACTCGATGTCGGCCTTGTCGATCTCGTCGATCAGCAGCACCGCAGGCGCCGGCGCCTCGAACGCCTCCCACAGCGGGCCACGTTTGATGTAGTGGGCGATGTCCTTCACCCGCGCATCGCCGAGCTGCGAGTCGCGCAGCCGCGCCACCGCGTCGTACTCGTACAGCCCCTGCTGGGCCTTGGAGGTCGACTTCACGTGCCACTGCAGCAGCGGCCGGCCGAGCGCACGCGCCACCTCCACGGCGAGCATGGTCTTGCCGGTACCCGGCTCGCCCTTGATGAGCAGCGGGCGCTCGAGCACCAGCGCGGCGTTGACCGCCATCATCAGGTCCTCGGTGGCGACGTAGGAATCGGTGCCGGTGAAGCGCATGGTCGGATGTCCGGGTGAGGGGCGGGCGGGGTGCGATACGCGGCTAGGATAGCCGGCCGGCGGCGGGTTGCCGAGGGTGGGGGCCGTGCGGGGCGCAGGTGCCGGCAGCGCTTCAGCGCATCTGCAGCTCGGGCACCGGCCCGAAGTACATCTCGAAGCCGATGCCGGCACCCGGATTGATGTCGCGCTCCTCGTCGGGGAGTTCTTTCGGCCAGGTGAGGCTGCTGCGCAGTTCGAGGAACAGCCAGCGGCGCAGCACGCTGCGGCGGAAGCGCAGCTCCAGGCCATAGTTGCGCACCGGCACGTCGGTATTGACCACGCCGTTGACGAAGGTCGTGTAAGCGAGACCGCTGCGGTTGCCGAGGCTCTGGAACGCGGTGACTCCCGAGTACCACTCCAGCCGCTCGACATCCTCGGCGAGCGTGGCGCCGTTGTCCCAGCGCAGCAGCAGCCGGTCCGTGAGCAGCTTGTCGAAGGTGAGCTCGGTGGTTTCGCCCCAGCCGCGGCTGTCGCGCCAGAACACGGTCTGGCGCGCGCGCAGGGCGATGTCGTCGCCGAACACGAAGGTATGGCGGTAGGTGCCTTTGGTGTACGGGTCCACGGGTGTGCGCAGGCGTACACCGGCGCCGAAGTCGAAGCCGTTGGAGAGCTCACCCTGCTTCGAGTAACCCAGGCCGAGCAGCCAGGACTCGTCCTGCACCCCGCCGAAGCTCGATGGCAGGCTGGTGCCCGCCTGGCTCTGTGAGTCGCCATCGACCTCCTGCTCGTCGACGCGGCCGAACAGCAGCTTCAGGCGCCGCTCGGCGGTCGGCAGCGCGACGCGCACGCGCAGCTTGATCTTCTCGTCGAAGCCGTCGCGGTCGTCCCAGAACTCGCCGATGCCGAGCCGGCCGAAGGTCTCGTCGGAGTCCTGGTCGAAGCGACGCGTGCCGAAGAGCCCGTCGAACCAGCGCGCCGTGCCGCAGACGCTGACGTAGACACCGCGCTGCACCCGGTCGACCAGGGCGCTCTGGTCGGAACCCGGCTCATTGCACTGGTACTCGACCGGTGCGTCCGGCGGTGGCTCCTTCGCGGGCACCGGCGGCCCGGCGGGCTGCGCCGTAGTCGCGTCTGCCGCTGCGTCCTGAATGGCGCCGGCTGGCACCGGATCGGTTGCCGCATCCGGCATCGCACCAGTCGGTGCCGCAGCGTCCTGAGCCCAGGCGCCGTGCACGACGAGCAGCGCCGCGAGCATCGAGGCCCGGCGCGCGCGCTCCGGTGCGCGGCAGTGTGAAGCACCGTCCATGGCCCATCCTGGGTGGTCCACCGACATTCCATCCTATACCGCGTCGCCGCCCGCCGGGCACGACCCAGGTCGCGCTTCCGCGCCTGTGGGAGGGGCGCCAGCCCCGACGCCGCCCCTGTAGGAGGGACGCAAGTCCCGACAGCGGAGGTCGCGACTGGCGTCGCTCCCACAGGAGTTCGGGGTGGCCTCTGTTGTGGGAGGGACGCAAGTCCCGACAGCGGAGAGTCGCGACTGGCGTCGCTCCCACAGGAGTTCGGGGTGGCCTCTGCTGTGGGAGGGACGCAAGTCCCGACGGTGGAGAGTCGCGACTGGCGTCGCTCCCACAGGGGCGGCGGCGGGTGCCGGCGCCAGCGGTTATCATGGGGGCGTGCCGGGCCGTTGCGGTCGGTTGCGCCGCGGGCGTACCGCCCGGGCGCCGGGCGCGGCGCCAACCCGGAATCATGTCCACCATGCGAGTCATCGATTGCGGCAGGCCTCGTTGCGGGCAGCCGGTGGCCCTTGCCGGGTCCGGCCGGCAGCCCGTGGACGACCACGCGCGGGAGGCCGTTCCTCGGCACCCGGGCGGCGGGCGTAGAGGGCCAGCGGAGCAGGATGCGCAGCGCCAGCCCGAGACGAGCGAGCGGAGCACAGGGATGTGCGCAGCGAGCGTCCCGCTGCCCGGGTGCCGAGGAACGGTGTGCGGGGAGGTCGAGGAGAATAGTCGCGACTGGCGTCGCTCCCACAGGGGGAGTCGCGACTGGCGTCGCTCCCACAGGGGGAGTCGCGGCTTGCGTCGCTCCCACAGGGGGAGTCGCGGCTTGCGCCGCTCCCACAGGGGGAGTCGCGGCTGGCGTCGCTCCCACAGAAGAAGTCGCCACTGGCGCTGCTCCTGCAGCGGCGACGGTGGGTCGGTGATCGACCCGATGCGGATCGCCCGGCGGGATGGCTAAGCGCAACGGCGCCCGGCGTGGCTCCTGGCTCGCGCGCCTCGGCCGGGGCGTTGCGGCCGTGCTGCGCGGCGTGTGGCGCATGCTGCGCCTGCGCGTGGTGTGGATCCCGCTGGGGCTGGCGGCGGTGGGGTTCGCGGCTTACCTCGTCTACCTCGATCGCCTCGTCGTCGGCCGCTTCGACGGCCGGCGCTGGGACCTGCCGGCGCACGTCTACGCGCGTCCGCTCGAAATCTACGCGGGCCTGCCGCTGTCCGCCGACGGGCTGGTCGCCGAGCTGAAGCGCCTCGGCTACCGCAACGTGGCGAAGCCGACGCAGCCGGGCAGCTTCCAGCGCTCCGGTGGACGGGTCGAACTGGTCACGCGGCCGTTCGTCTTCTGGGACGGTAAGCAGGCGGCACAGCGTGCCGCGGTCGCGTTCTCGGGCGCCACGGTGGCCGGCCTGCGCCAGCCCGACGGTGGCCCGCTGCCGCTGGTGCGGCTCGATCCGCTGCTCATCGGCAGCGTGTTCCCGGCCGACGGCGAGGACCGCATCGTGCTCGGGCCCGAGGCGGTGCCGGCGCTCATCCCGGCGGCGCTCAAGGTCGTCGAGGATCGCCGCTTCGAGGAGCACCCGGGCATCGACGTGGTGGGGATCGCGCGCGCCACGTTCGTCAACATCACCTCGGGCGCGGTGCGCCAGGGTGCGAGCACGCTCACCCAGCAGCTGGTGCGCAGCTACTTTCTCAGCAACGAGCGCACGCTGACGCGCAAGCTGCGCGAGGCGCTCATGGCGCTGCTGCTCGAGCTGCACTACGAGAAGGCGGACATCCTCAACGCCTACGTCAACGAGATCTACCTCGGCCAGGACGGCAGCCGCGCGATCCACGGCTTCGGGCTGGCGAGCCAGTTCTACTTCGGCAAACCGCTCGCCGAGCTGCAGCTGCACGAGATCGCCACGCTGGTGGCCGTGGTGCGCGGGCCGTCGTACTACGATCCGCGCCGGCATCCGCAGCGCTCGCTCGAGCGGCGCAACCTGGTGCTGCGCCTGCTCGCCGCCGAGGGCGTGGTGGGCGAAGCGGAGGCGAAGAAGGCTGCCACGCGCCCGCTCACGCTCGCCCTCGAGCGCAGCAGCGGTGCGACCTATTTCCCGGCGTTTCTCGCGCTCGTCAATCGCGAGCTCGCCGCCAGCTACCGCCATGACGACCTGACCACGGCGGGTCTGCGCATCTTCACCAGCCTCGATCCGATGCTGCAGTCGCGGGCTGAGCAGGCGCTCGCCGACGGCGTGAAGCGGCTGCAGCGGCCGCAGAAGCCGCCGCTCGAGGGTGCGGTCGTGGTGGTCAACCCGCAGACCGCCGAGGTGCTGGCGGTGGTCGGCGGGCGGCGTGCCGGCTTCGAGGGCTACAACCGCGCGCTCGATGCGCGCCGCCCGATCGGCTCGCTGGTCAAGCCGGTGGTCTACCTCGCCGCACTCGAAGAGGGACGCACGCTCGCCACGCGCATCGACGACGCGCCGATCGAGGTGCAACTGGCGCGTAACCGCAGCTGGAGCCCGCAGAACTACGACGGCCTGGCCCACGGTGAAGTGCCGCTGGTGCGCGCGCTCGCCGAGTCGCTGAACCAGGCGACGGTGCGCCTCGGCATGGAGATCGGCGTACCGCGTGTGGTGAAGCTGCTGCGCAAGCTCGGCGTCGAGGGCGAGATCGCGGCGAACCCGTCGCTGCTGCTCGGCGCGCTCGACCTCGCGCCGCTCGAGGTGGCGCAGCTCTACGGCACGCTGGCGAGCGGCGGCTTTCGCACGCCGCTGCGTGCCGTGCGCTCGGTGCAGGGACCCGACGGCGAACCGCTCACGCAGTTCCCGCTGCAGACCGAGCAGGCGGCCGATCCGGCCGCGGTCTACCAGCTCGACCAGGCGCTGGTGCAGGTCATGCAGCGCGGTACCGGGCGGGCCGCGCGCAGCCGCCTGCCGGCCGGGATCGTCGTCGCCGGCAAGACGGGCACCTCCAACGATCTGCGCGACAGCTGGTTCGCCGGCTTCTCGCAGGACCTGCTCGCGGTGGTCTGGCTCGGCTACGACGACAACCAGCCGACGGGACTCACCGGCGCGAGTGGCGCGATGTCGGTATGGGGCGACCTGCTCGCGCGCGCCCCGCTGGTCTCCTTCGAGGTGCCGCCGCCCGAGGGTCTGGTCCTGCTCGGTATCGACTATGCTACCGGCCTCGGCGCCGTGCCCGGCTGCGGCGACCTGGTGCAGGTTCCGGTGCCCGTGGGCACCGAGGTGCCGCTGCTGCCGGGTTGCCCGGGTGGTGAGGCGATCATGGAAAACCCGCTGCAATGGCTGCGCGACTTCGTCCGCTGATCGGCATCCTGGCATTCGTGCTGCTCGTGGCCGGCTGTACGGTGCCGGTCTACGAGCCGCCGCCGGCGCGACCCGTTGCGCCGCCACCGGCACCGCCACCGCCGCCCGCCCCGGGTGGGGTCCCGGAGGTTCCGGTCCCGGCGCCCGAGCCGCCGCCGCCGGCACCGATCCCGCCACCGCCACCGCCACCGCCGTCGAGCGGTGCCACGGCTGCGCTGCTCGAGCAGGGTCGCGCACAGGCTGCGGCCGGCAATCTCGCGCTGGCGACGTCGTCGCTCGAGCGGGCCCTGCGCATCAATCCGCGCGACGCGGACCTGTGGTGCGAGCTGGGCCGCGTGAAGCTGCAGCAGGGCGATCGCGGCCAGGCGCAGAACATGGCGCAGCGCGGCCTCGCCGTCGCCGGCAACGATCCCGCACGCCGCGCCAGCTGCGAAGCTCTCCTCGCCGCCGCCCGTCGCGGCAGCTGATCCATACCTGTAGGAGGGGCGCAAGCCCCGACCGGAAGGAGTCGCGACTGGCGTCGCTCCCACAGGGGTCGGGAGGCATCTGCTGTAGGAGGGGCGCAAGCCCCGACCGGGGAGTCGCGACTGGCGTCGCTCCCACAGGGGTCGGGAGGCATCTTCTGTAGGAGGGGCGCAAGCCCCGACCGGAGGAGTCGCGACTGGCGTCGCTCCTACAGGGGTTGGGAGGCATCTGCTGTAGGAGGGGCGCAAGCCCCGACCCGGGGAGTCGCGACTGGCGTCGCTCCTACAGGCAGGGTCACTCGCGCTAGACTCGCGGGCGCGGGCGGTTGGTTGCGGGGGGGTCATGCGTCGTTTCGGGTTCATCGTCGTCATGCTTGCGGCGCCGCTCGCGGGTGCGCAGGCGGCGGGCGATGCGGCACGCGGACGCGATGTCGCGGCGGTGTGTGCACCGTGCCATGGGTTCGACGGCATCAGCGCTGACGCCGGGACTCCCATCCTGGCGGGTCAGCACGCGGTCTATCTCGCCAAATCGCTGCGCGCCTACCAGGCCGGCCAGCGGTCCGATGTCGCGATGAGCGACGCCGTGCGCACGCTGACCGTCGAACAGATCGAGAACGTGGCCGCGTGGTATGCAACCCAGCGCAGGCTCGCTGCCGGGCCCGCATCGGGCAGCGCACCGACCCAGGCGGACGCACGCAGCGCCGCCCAGGCCGACGACCCCGCCTCTGCGCCGGCTCCCGGTGTCGCGGCAGCCGGGAGCGTGGCGGCCGGCGGACCACCGACGCGCGAGGACGAGCGTGCCGGCTGCCCGGTCGACAATCCAAACCTGCCGCCCGCGCAGGACTTCGACCGCGACGGCCTGCCCGACCGCTGGGACGCCGCACCGGCCGATGCCAGCGAGTTCGTGCGCGATGCCGACGGCGACGGCTGGTACGAGATCTGCGACATCCGCCAGCTGCAGGCGATCCGCACGCTCGGCAGCGGCGCCGGCAACGCCAGCGGCCTCGACTGGGCGGCACGCGCGGCGCGCCGCTACGAACTCGCGCGCGACCTCGATGCCGAACCACTTGCGCAGTTCCAGCCGGTCGGCGACTGCGGCCCGCAGGGCGACTGCCTGCTGGCGGGCGAGGAGTTCGGCTTCACCGGCAGCCTGGAAGGACACGGGCATGTGATCCGCCGGCTGCGCATCGCGCGCCCGGAGGATGACGGCATCGGCCTGTTCGGTGTGCTCGCGCGCGCCGGCAGCGTTCGCGGCGTGGTGCTGGAGAAGACTGAGGTGACCGGTCGGGACGACGTCGGTGCGCTGGTGGGGGCCAATTTCGGGTTGGTGGCCGACTGCCGTGCGGGCGTGCGCGTCACCGGCAGACATGCTGTCGGGGCGCTGGTCGGGCGCCACGCCGGCCGGCTGCTCGGCTGCACGGCAGACGGCGAGGTGACCGGCACCGACGCGGTCGGCGGCCTGGTCGGCGAGGTGCGCGGCATCGTCGCGCGCGCCAGTGCCAGCACGCGGGTGACCGGGCGCGACGGCGTCGGCGGCCTGGCCGGCCGCAACACCTCGGGCACCGTGGTGTCGGGCGGCGCGACGGGTCGCGTGCGCGGCCGCGACGGCGTGGGTGGCCTGGTCGGCATCGCGACGACTGCGGTGGTCGGCGAGAGCTATGCCACCGCCGGTGTCGAGGCGGGCGGCACCGGCGCCGGTGGCCTGGTCGGCGTGAACACGCGCAGCCAGGTGCGCAACAGCTACGCGCGCGGCGATGTGCGCGGCGTTCGCAGCGTCGGCGGGCTGGCCGGCAGCAACGACGGCAGCATCCGCGCGAGCTACGCGACCGGTGCCGTGCGTGGCAAGGCCAGGCTGGGTGGGCTGGTCGGCGACGGTGCCGGCGGGACGCTTGCCGCCAGCTACTGGGACCTGCGCGGGACCGGCCGGGTGTTCGGTGCCGGCAACGACGACGCTGCCGCGGAGGGTGCCGACAACAACCACGTCGATGCGGGCGAGACCAATACGCTCGAGGCCTACGGCAAGACCGTACAGGCCCTGCGCGTGCTCGACGGTGGCAGCACTGGCTGGCTGCCCGGTCATGCAGCGGGAACGGGGACGCTGGACCCGACCGCCTACTACTGCGACGCCGATGCCGACGGTGTCGTCACGGCCGACGAGCAACGGCCGGACAACGTGGCCTGGGATTTCGGCAACGAAGCCGAACTGCCGCGGCTGCGCTGCGCGGGCACCGACCTGGCGGTGCAGCCCGCGCGTTAGCGGGCAGCGGCCGGGCCGCCGGCTAGCGCCGCAGCAGGTGACGCGTGTAGGGGAGGTAACGCAGTCCGCCGGGCAGCGCGAGGCTGCGCAGGTGATGGCGCCAGGCCGGTCTCAGCTGGCCCTGCCCGAGAGCGAGCGTCGAGCAGGCGTGGTGCGCGCTGCCGAGCTTGTGGCGCAGCTTGCGATCGATGCGGGCGGGGAGCCCGAGTGCAAGGATCGCCTCGAGCGCCGGGACCGTGCCGTAGGTATAGGCGGGCGACTTCGACAGACTGCCGGCCATGTCGTGGATGCGGTAGGTCGGCGTATCGAGGACGCGCAGGCGCAGCCGCGCGGCGAGTCGCAGGGCGAGCCAGGTCCACTCGAGGTAGGTGGGCATGGCGGCAAAGTCTTCGGGCGAAACCGCACTGCTGCGATAGGTGCCACCGCAGGAAGCGAGCCAGTTGTCGGCGACGAGCGTACCGAGCGGGTCGGCCTCGATGGCCGCACCCGGCAGCGCCAGCATCGGTGCGTCGCCCTGCGGCGTGGTGCGCCAGCCGGCCGTGACGACGAAACCGAGTCCCGGGTCGGCGTGCAGCGGGGCGAGCCGCACCGCGAGCGCATCGTCGAGGTACTCGTCGTCGTCGTCGAGGAAGGAGAAGAACGGAGTGCGCACCGCGGCGCGCCCGGCGCGGATCGCCTGCGGCAGCCCGGCTTCGGGGAGTTGCAGGTGGTCGATGTCGGTGCGTGCCTTCAGGGTGCTGACCAGTGCGGGCGAGCAGCGTGGGCCGTTGATCACGACCAGCACGCGGCTGGCGGCGCCTGCGCTCCGGCCTGCGCTGGCGATGGCGCGCTCGAGTTGTGCCCAGCGCCGCTCCTCGGCGGTGGTCGCGATGATGACGGTGATTTCGGCCGTTGCCATGGCGACGGTCAGGCGTCCAGGTCGAATCCCAGGGCGACGGCGCCGAGCACGAGGGTGCCGAACACGATGCGGTACCAGGCGAACGCCGCGAAGCTGTGGGAGCTGACGTAGCGGATGAAGCCGCGCACCGCGAGGAGCGCGGTGATGAAGGAGAACGCGGCGCTGAGCAGCAACGGACCGAGCGCATCGCCGGTCAGCAGGTCGAAGCTCTCGACGAGTTTGTAGGCGGTTGCGGCGAGCAGCGTCGGGATGGCGAGGAAGAACGAGTACTCGGTCGCGAGCCGCCGCGACATGCCCATGCTCACGCCGCCGATAATGGTCGCCGCGGCGCGCGAGGTGCCCGGGATCAGTGCCAGCGCCTGCCACAGGCCGAGGCGCAGCGCGATCGCGGGACGCACGTCGTCGGCGAAGCGCAGGGTCGCCTGCTCCTCGCGCCGGTCCACCAGCAGGATCAGCACGCCGCCGGCCACCAGCGCGATCGCCACCGGCACCGGGCGGAACAGGTACTGCTCGATCTCGTCCTTGAATGCCAGGCCGAGCAGGGCGAGCGGCAGGAAGCCGAGCAGCAGGTTCAGCAGGAAGCGGCGCGAGGACGGCTCGTTCACGAGAGTGAGCGCGGTGCGGGTGAGCATCTGCCGGTACTCCCAGCACACGGCGAGGATCGCTGCGCCCTGGATCACGATCTCCACGGCCACGGCCTGGGCGCCGTGGTAGTCGAGCAGCGCGCCGGCGAGGATCAGGTGGCCGGTGCTCGACACCGGCAGGAACTCGGTCAGGCCCTCGACGATGCCGAGGACGAAGGCGGTGATCCAGTCGAGATGCATGGTGGCCGGGAGCTGCCCTGCGGCGGTTCAGTGCGTCTTGTAGCCGACCGGCACCATGGGCGCAACGACGCAGTTCAAGGTGCGGCCGGCGAGGTGGCGGCCCGTTCCCGGATCCAGGCGTCGATCCTGGCCTCGAGTACGGCGAGCGGCAGGGCGCCGTCGCCGAGTACGCGGGCGTGGAAGTCGCGCACGTCGAAGCGCGCACCGAGCGCGGTCTCGGCACGCGTGCGCAGCTCGCGGAACTTCATCTGGCCGATCTTGTAGGCGAGCGCCTGGCCGGGCCAGGCGATGTAGCGTTCGATCTCGGCGGTGGCGTCGGTGCGCCCGGCGGCGGTGTGCGCGAGCATGTAGTCGATGGCCTGCTCGCGCGTCCAGCCCTGTGCGTGCATGCCGGTGTCGACCACCAGGCGCACGGCGCGCCAGGATTCGGCGAACAGGTTGCCGAGCTTCTGGTACGGGTCCGTGTAGAAGCCGAGTTCAGCGCCGAGGCTCTCCGCGTACAGGCCCCAGCCTTCGACGTAGGCGGTGGTGATGTCGGGCGTGCGCTCCAGCGGATCGTCGCTGCCGAAGCGGCGGTAGCGCGGGATCGCCGGGTTCTCGATGGCGAGTGCGACCTGGAAGTGGTGCCCGGGGATCGCCTCGTGCAGGAAGATCGTCTCCACCTCGTAAGCGGGCCGCGACGCCAGGTCGTAGGTGTTGACGTAGAAGATGCCTGGCCGTGTGCCGTCGGCCGAGGGCTGGTAATACTCGGCGCCGGCGGCCGCCTGTTCGCGGAACGCCTCGATCGGGCGCACCTCGAGCGCCGCCTGCGGCAGCAGGCTGAACAGGCGCGGTGCGGCTGCTGTCGCCCGCGCGAGCTGCGCCCGGTAGGCGTCGAGGAGTTCGGCGGCGGTGTGGAAGTGGAAGCGCTGGTCCGTGCGCAGCGCTGCGGCGAGCGCGGCGACGTCGCCGCGAAAGCCGATGCGCTGCATGACGTGGGCGATCTCCCCGTCGAGGCGCGCGACCTCGCGCAGGCCGGTCTGGTGAATCTCCGCCACGGACATGTCGGTGGTGGTGTACGCCCGCGCGAGGTACGCGTACCAGCGCGCGCCGTCCGGCAGGTCGCCGAGGCCGACGCTGGCGCGTGCTCTGGGCAGGTACTCGTCGCGCACGAAGTCGTGCAGCTGCCGGTAGGCGGGAATCACCTGCACGCCGAGCAGTTCACGGTAGAGCGCCGTCAGGCGCGCCCGCTCGGCGGCGGGCATGGCGTCCGGGAACCGGCGCAGCGGCTGCCAGAAGATGCTCGTCTCGATGTCCGTGGTGATCTGCGCGGCGAGCTGCGGAATCATGCGCTCGACGACCACCCGCGGCTGGACGATGCCGCGCTCCATGCCGGTGCGCATCGCCGCGATGCTGCGCCCGACCCAGGCGGGAAACTCGCGCAGGCGCGCGGCGAAGCGGTCGTAGTCGGCGGTGGTCGCGAAGGGCTGCACCGTCTCGCCCGAGCCGAGCTGGGCGAAGAAGCTGGCGCTGTTGTTGAACTGGTCGAGCGGCAGCAGGTCGCCGGGGTGATCGAAGCTCTCGAGCGCGATGCGCCGGCCGTATTCGAACACGGCGTAGTCGAGCTCCGCGGCGGGATCGAGGCCGGTGCGGTCGATCCGGGTGAGTTCGTCGAGGTAACGTTGCTCGAGTGCGCGCGCCTGCTCGCGGTGGTCCGGCGGCGGCAGGCGGTCGTCGTAGCGATGGTCGCCGATGAAGGTGGCGGCGACCGGGTTCAGGGCGAGGTAATCCTCGAAGTAGCGTTCCGTGAGCGCAGCGACGGCTGCGCTGCGCGCGGCTGCGGACGGCGCTGGCGGTGCGGCCGGCGGCGTCGGGTCGCCGCAGCCGGCCAGCAACGCGAGCAGGGGAACCAGGACCGTAAGGCGCGGATTCATGGGTGTGGCCTCGGTGGCGCGCGACGCGGTGGATTCTGACACAAGCCCCGGCAGGTCGTCCGACGGCTGCAGCGGCGGGCGGCGGGGGCGGGCCGCAGCCTACAATGGCCCCGGCATGCATCTGCCACACCTGCCGCCGCTCGCCCTCTACGTGCACCTGCCCTGGTGCCTGCGCAAGTGCCCGTACTGCGATTTCAACTCCCACGAAATTCGCGGGCCGTTTCCCGAAGCGGCCTATGTCGATGCCCTGCTCGCCGACCTCGAAGCGGCCGCGCCGGCCGCGCAGGGGCGGGCGCTGCAATCCGTGTTCATCGGCGGCGGTACGCCGAGTCTGTTCACCGGTGAGGCGATCGCGCGGCTGCTCACCGGTGTGCGTGCGCGCCTGCCGCTCGCACCCGCCGCCGAGATCACGCTCGAGGCCAACCCCGGTGCAGCGGAGGCAGACCGCTTCGCGGCATACCGCGAGGCGGGGGTCACGCGGCTGTCGCTCGGCGTGCAGAGCTTCGATTCGACGCGGCTGCGGGCGCTCGGGCGCGTGCACGACGGCGCCGAGGCGCAGCGCGCTGTCGAACTCGCACTGCGTCACTTCGGGCGCGTCAACCTCGATCTCATGTACGCACTGCCGGGCCAGGATGCCGCAGCTGCGACGGCCGACGTGCGCACCGCGCTCGCCAGCGGGGTCGGGCACCTGTCCTGCTATCAGCTCACCATCGAGCCGAACACGGTGTTCGCGAACCGCCCGCCGGCGCGCCTGCCGGACGACGATGCGGCCGCGACGATCGAGTCGGCGGTGCACGGCGAGCTGGCCGGCGCAGGGTTTACCCGCTATGAGATCTCGGCCTGGTCACGTCCGGGCGAGGAGTGCCGGCACAACCTCAACTACTGGTGGTTCGGTGACTACCTCGGCATTGGCGCCGGTGCGCACGCGAAGCTGAGTTTCCCGGAGCGCATCGTGCGCGAGTCGCGCACGCGCGCGCCGGCCGACTACCTGCGCCGTGCGCCGGCGGGCGCCGCGGTGGTCGAGCAGCGGGAACTCGTGCCGGCCGAGCGCGTGTTCGAGTTCCTGATGAATGCGCTGCGCCTGCCGCGCGGCTTTCCGGAGAAGCTCCTCGCCGAGCGCACCGGCGCAACGCTGGCCGCAGCGGAACCGGGGCTCGGTACCGCCATCGGGCGTGAGCTCCTCGAGCGGCGCGCCGGCGAGATCCGCCCCACCGCGCTCGGCCTGCGCTTCCTCAACGAACTGCTGGCGCTCTTTCTCCCACCCACAGGTTGAGAGGCGTCTGCTGCAGGAGGGGCGCAAGCCCCGACCGGGTGAGTCGCGACTGGCGTCGCTCCTACAGGGTCAGGAGAGAGGCGTCTGCTGTAGGAGGGGCGCAAGCCCCGACCGGGGAGTCGCGACTGGCGTCGCTCCCACAGGGTTGGGAGGGAGGCGTCTTCTGTAGGAGGGGCGCAAGCCCCGACCGGGGAGTCGCGACTGGCGTCGCTCCTACAGGGTCGGGAGGGAGGCGTCTGCTGTAGGAGGGGCGCAAGCCCCGACCGGGGAGTCGCGACTGGCGTCGCTCCCACAGGGCTGAGAGGGGTTGCTCCCAGGTCAGGCGCGCCCGTCACGGCCCGTCGGTCGCGAAGGTGTCGCACTGCGCCGGATCGCCGGTCTCCAGCCCGCGGCGGAACCAGCGCACGCGCTGCGCGGAGCTGCCGTGGGTGAAGGAATCCGGCGTGACGTAGCCGCGTCCCTGCTGCTGCAGGCGGTCGTCACCGATCGCCGCCGCGGCGGCCAGTCCCTCCTCGACGTCGCCCTGTTCGAGGATGGGCTGGGCCTGCTCGGTGCGGTTCGCCCACACGCCCGCGTAGCAGTCGGCCTGCAGCTCCAGTCGTACCGACAGCGCGTTCGCCTGCGTCTCGTCGGTCGCCTGCCGCGCGCGCTGGACCTTGGCCGATGTCCCGAGCAGGTTCTGCACGTGGTGGCCGACCTCGTGGGCGATCACGTAGGCCTGCGCGAAATCGCCCGGTGCCTGGAAGCGGTCGCGCAGTTCGCGGTAGAAGTCGAGGTCGATGTAGACCTTGCGATCTCCCGGGCAGTAGAACGGTCCCATTGCCGCCTGGCCCATGCCGCAGGCCGACTGCACCAGACCCGAGAACAGCACCAGCCGTGGCGGCTCGTAGGTACTGCCGGTTTCGCGGAAGAGTTGCTGCCAGGTGTCTTCGGTGTAACCGAGCACGGTGGCGACGAAATCCGCCTGCGGGTCGGCGCCCGGCTCCAGGCCCGGTGCCGGCCCGGCCGGCGCCGGCGTGGAATCGAGCGGCACGTTCTGCAGCAGCAGCGTCGGGTCGACCCCGAGGAAATACGAGATGGCGAGCACCACGAGCACGGTGCCGATGCCGCCACCTACCAGCCCGCCGCGGCGCACGGGCAGGCCGCGGCGGTCCTCGACGTTGTCACTGCGTCGCCCACGTTCCCAGCGCATGCCATCGGCTCCCTGCGGTTCGTCAGGCCTATCCTCGGCGCGCACCGGGGCGCGGTCAACCACTGCGCTGCTGTCGTATCATGGCCCGATGCAGGACTTCGAAAAACTCGGCGTCTTCTACCTCGGGCGGCGCGCGGGCGCGGCAGCCGGCGAGGGTGGCGACGACCTGACGCTCTACGAGTCGCGCGATCTCACCACCCACGCTGTCATCATCGGCATGACCGGCAGCGGCAAGACCGGGCTCGGCATCGGCCTGATCGAGGAAGCCGCGCTCGACCACATCCCGGTGATTGCCATCGATCCGAAGGGCGATCTCGGCAATCTGCTGCTGACTTTTCCGGAACTGGCACCGGCGGAGTTCCTGCCCTGGGTCGACCGGCGCGCGGCGGCCGAGGCCGGCCAGTCGGCCGAGGACTACGCCGCGGCGCAGGCCGCGGGTTGGCGGCAGGGGCTCGCCGACTGGGGGCAGGGGCCGGAGCGCATCGCCACGTTGCGCGCGGCAGCTGACTTCGCGCTCTACACGCCGGGCAGCACGGCCGGGCTGCCGCTCTCGGTGCTCAAGGAGTTCACGCCGCCGCCAGCCGAACTCATCGCCGATGCTGAACTCTACCGCGAGCGGCTGCAGGGCACGGCGACCGGCCTCATGGTGCTGCTCGGGATCGACGCCGACCCGCTCACCAGCCGCGAGCACATCCTGGTGTCGAACCTGCTCGACCACGCCTGGCGCGCCGGGCGCGCGCTCGATCTCGCCGCGCTGATCGGCGGCATCCAGAAGCCGCCGTTCGGCAGGCTCGGCGTGCTCGACCTCGAGAGCTTCTATCCGGCTGCCGAGCGCCAGGCGCTGGCGCTGCGGCTGAACAACCTGCTGGCCGCGCCCGGCTTCGAGGCCTGGACACAGGGTGCACCGCTCGCGGCCGATGCGCTGCTCTACACGCCGGGCGGCCAGCCGCGGGTGTCGGTGATCAACATCGCGCACCTCGGCGATGCGCAGCGCATGTTCTTCGTCACGCTGCTGCTGGCCGAACTGATCGCGTGGATGCGGCGGCAGAGCGGCAGCCCGTCGCTGCGCGCCATCCTCTACATGGACGAGGTGTTCGGGTACATGCCGCCGGTGGCCAACCCGCCCTCCAAGCTGCTGCTGCTCACGCTGCTGAAGCAGGCACGCGCCTTCGGCCTCGGCGTGGTACTCGCCACGCAGAATCCGGTGGACCTCGACTACAAGGGCCTCGCCAACGCCGGCACCTGGTTTCTCGGCCGCCTGCAGACCGAGCGCGACAAGGCCCGCGTGCTGGAAGGCCTGCTCGGTGCGGCCGGTGGCGAGCGGCTCGACGCCGCCGCGCTCGAACGTACGCTGGCCGGACTCGGCAAGCGGCAGTTCCTCCTGCACAACGTCAACGAGGAGCGTCCCGAGGTGTTCGCGACGCGCTGGGCGATGAGCTATCTCGCCGGACCGCTCACGCGCGAGCAGATCCGCACGCTGATGGCCAGCCGTGCCGCGGCGCCGGCAGCGGGACCGGCGGCGATCCCGGTGGCGCCGCCGCCGGCCCCGGTGGCCCGCAGCCGACCCGTGCTGCCGGCAGCTGTGCCACAGTTCTTCGTGCCGGCGGCGCGCCTGCCGCACGCGGGCGAGCGGCTGGTGTACGAACCGCGCGTGCTCGCCGTCGCCGCTGTTGCCTGGCAGCACGCGAAACTCGCGGTGAACGAGCAGCGCGAATTTCTGCTCGCGGCTTCACCGCCGGCGGGAGCCGGTGGCGTGGACTGGTCGGCGGCCGAGGAACTCGCGCTCGCCGCAACCGGGCTCGAGAAGGAG
>CAUJIY010000103.1 GCA_963205295.1 Pseudomonadota bacterium | reverse complement strand
CGCAAGCCCGCGCCTGTTTGATGTCGCACGGGAAAAGATGCGGACGCGGCACATGGCCTACCGCACGGAGCAGGCTTACCTGCAATGGATTCGCCGGTTCATTGCTTACCATACGCGGCGTCACCCCAGGGACCTCGGTGGACCCGAGGTTGAGCAATTCTTGACCCATCTGGCGGTGGATCGCAAGGTCAGCGCGTCCACCCAGTCCCAGGCCCTGCAGGCGCTCCTGTTCCTGTACCGCGTGGTCCTGGAGGTGGACCTGCCGTGGCTGGAGAACGTGACGCGGGCAAATCGTCCGCGGCGCCTGCCGGTGGTGCTCAGCCGTGCCGAGGTGCGGGCCGTGCTGGGGCAGCTCGAGGGACGGCCGTGGCTGGTGGCGAACCTCCTTTACGGCGGCGGACTGAGGCTCCTGGAAGCCCTGCGCCTGCGGGTGAAGGACCTGCTGCTGGAGCGCCACGAGGTCATCGTCCGTGATGCCAAGGGCAGCAAGGACCGGGTGACGGTGCTGCCCGAGGCGCTGGATCCCGCCCTGCGCACCCACATGCGCCAGCTGCGGGAGTGGTTCGAGGGCGAGCGCCGCGGGCGCGCGCCGGGGGTGTCACTGCCGCAGGCGCTGGCGCGCAAGTACGCAGGCGCGGCGACGTCATGGGGCTGGCAGTACGTGTTTCCGAGCAACGGGCTGTGCCGGGATCCCTACGGCGGCGACCTCATCCGCCACCACCTGCACGAGCAATCCATACAGCGCGCCATGAAGGAAGCCATTCGGCGGGCCGGCATCACCCAGCCGGCCAGCTGCCACACCCTGCGCCACTGCTTCGCCACGCACCTGCTGGAGGACGGCTACGACATCCGCACGGTGCAGGAACTGCTCGGCCACTCCGACGTGAAGACCACGATGATCTACACGCATGTGATGCAGAAGGGCGCGAAGGGGGTGAAGAGCCCGCTCGACCGCGCAGGCTAGGGCTACAATTCCGGCATGAACCGCCTCGCCCGCGAAACCAGTCCCTACCTCCTCCAGCACGCCGACAACCCGGTCGACTGGTATCCCTGGGGCGAGGAAGCGCTCACGCTTGCCCGGCGCGAGGACAAGCCGATCCTGCTCTCGATCGGCTACTCGGCCTGCCACTGGTGCCACGTGATGGCGCACGAGTCGTTCGAGGATCTGCCGACCGCGCAGCTCATGAACGAACTGTTCGTCAACGTGAAGGTGGACCGCGAGGAGCGCCCTGATCTCGACCGCATCTACCAGGCGGCGCACCACCTGATGATGCGCCGGGGCGGCGGCTGGCCGCTGACGATGTTCCTCGCCCCCGCCGACCAGGTGCCGTTCTTCGCCGGCACCTATTTTCCGAAGGAGGCGCGCTACGGGATGCCGGCGTTCGGCGCCGTCCTCGCCCGGGTGGCGGAGTACTACCGCAGCCGCCCGCCGGAACTCGCCGGCCAGGGAGCGGCGCTGCGCGACGCGCTGGTTGCCATCGAGGTCCACGGCGACCCGGAACGCGGCAAGCTGACCGGCGCGCCGTTGGCCGTCTTCCGCGAGACGCTGGCGGCGCAGTTCGATACGGAGTTCGGCGGCTTCGGCTCGGCCCCGAAGTTCCCGCAGCCCGCCGGGCTCGAGCTGCTGCTGCGCTGCTGGTGGCATACGGCGGGCAGCGCCGAACCGGACCTGCACGCGTTGTACATGGCGGCCCTGACGGTGAAACGCATGGGCGAAGGCGGCATCTACGACCAGCTCGGCGGCGGCTTCTGCCGCTACGCCGTGGACCGGCACTGGTCGATCCCGCATTTCGAGAAGATGCTCTACGACAACGGTCCGCTGCTGGTGCTGTGCGCACGCCTCTACCAGGTGAGCAACGACGACTGCTACCGGCGCCTCGCCGCGGAGACGGCCGACTGGCTGCTGCGCGACATGCGTTGCGCCGACGGCGCCTTCCATTCCAGCCTCGACGCCGACTCCGAAGGCGAGGAAGGCCGCTTCTATGCCTGGACTCCCGACGAGGTGAAGGCGCTGCTCGCGCCGGCCGAGTACGCCGTGCTCGCGCCGCGCTACGGCCTGGACCAGGCGCCGAACTTCGAGGAGCGCTGGCACCTGCGCGTCTGCCGGGCGCTGGAAGACATCGCTGCGACCACCAGCCAGCCGGTGTCCACCGTGGCGCGCCTGCTCGACGACGGGCGGGCGAAGCTGCTCGCCGCGCGCAATGCCCGCGTCTGGCCCGGTCGCGACGAGAAGATCCTCGCCAGCTGGAACGCACTCATGATCCGTGGCCTCGCCATCGCCGGGCGCGTGCTCGGCCGCGAGGACCTGGTGGACGCGGCCGCCGCGGCGCTCGACTTCGTGCGCACGCGCATGGTGGTGGATGGCCGCCTGCACGCCACCTGGAAGGACGGCCGTGCGCGCTTCAACGCCTACCTCGACGACCACGCCTTCCTGCTCGATGCCACTCTCGAACTGCTGCAGGCACGCTGGAACGGTGCGCATCTCGGCTTTGCCACCTGGCTTGCCGGGGAACTCCTCGGGCGTTTCGCCGATGTGGCCGGTGGCGGCTTCTTCTTCACCTCGCACGACCACGAGGCGCTGCTCCACCGCGGCAAGCCGATGGCCGACGAGGCCCTGCCGGCCGGCAACGGCGTGGCGGCGCTCGCCCTCGGCCGGCTCGGCCACCTGCTCGGCGAGGTGCGCTATCTCGACGCGGCCGAGGCGACGCTGCGCGCGGCCTGGCCGGTGCTCACCGGCTACCCGGCGGCGCACGCGACGCTGCTCACGGCGCTCGACGAGTATCTGGCACCGCCCGAGATAGTGGTGATACGCGGTCGCGAGTGTCATCTGCCGGAGTGGCTCGCGGTGGCGCGCCTGGTGTACGCGCCGAACCGGCTGGTGTTCGGCATCCCGGACGACGCGGGCGACCTGCCCGGGGCTCTGGCCACCCGCGCTGCCGCTGCCGGCACGGTGGCCTACGTCTGTCGCGGCAGCCACTGCACCGCGCCGCTGCTCACCCTGGCCGACCTGGGTGCCGCCCTCGCCGGCGATGCGGCCGCCACGGCGGGATTGTGAAACGGCGGTCCACTCGGGCATATTGAAGTCATCCTGCAACCGGCATCCGGGACCGCGGCCAGCGCTGCCCCGCACGTGCCGGATGGCGAACCCCGGAATCCGGTCCATGGACGAGCGCGCGACGCCGAGACCCACCCGCAGACTGCCGGACAAGCGGCTCGCCTTCTTTCAGGGGTTCCTGCGCGAGCCGCAGCAGGTCGGTTCGGTGATTCCGAGTTCGCGTTTCCTGGAGCGGCGGCTGGTGAAGATCAGCGCCGTGGGCGCGGCGCGCACCGTGGTGGAACTCGGCCCGGGCACGGGTGGCACCACGCACGCGCTGTTGCGGGCCTTGCCGGCGGCGGCGCATCTGCTGGCGATCGAGATCGACGCGCATTTCGCCGCCCTGTTGCGCGGCGAGATCACCGATCCGCGCTTCGCGGTCGAGGAGGCGAGCGCCGAGGACATTGCCGGCATCGTCGCGCGTCGTGCGCTGCCGGCACCCGACGTGGTGATCTCGGGAATTCCCTTCTCGACCATGCCCGATGCACTCGGGCGCGCGATCCTGCGCGCCGTGTGGGCGGCCCTAGCCCCCGGCGGACGCTTCGTCGCCTACCAGTTCCGCGACCGCGTCGCCGTACTCGGCCGTCACATCCTCGGCCGCCCCGACGTCGACGTGGAACTGCTCAACGTCCCGCCGATGCGGGTCTACAGCTGGCGCAAGCCGCGCTGACCCCCCTCCCCGTCCTGCAGGCCCTGCAGGTGCAGCTATCTGTGGGAGCGACGCCAGTCGCGACCCTCCCCGTCGGGGTGTCGGGGCTTGCGCCCCTCCCACAGCGAGCCGGGAGGTCGGGGCTTGCGCCCCTCCTACAGGGGAGGAGCAGACGGGGACGGGGGCGGGGACTGGGCCGCGCCGCCTGCCGGCGTCACCCGCACCCAGTTCGCCGGATCGAGCGGATCGCCCGTGCCGGAGTAACGTGCCAGGTCCGGCCAGGGAAACAGCGGGCGCCGGCGCTGGATCTCGCCGGCGAGCGGGAAGCGTGGCTGGCGCACCGTGAGCGGGACACTTCCCGCCGTGCGTACCGCGACCAGCCGCTGTGGCGCTTCATCGGCCTCGACCCAGCGCTCCAGCGCGGCGAGCCAGTCGACATCGCCCGCGCCCGGGCCGCCACCGCAATGCCCGACGCCGGGCAGCAGGTACAGGCGCGCGAACCCGCCGAGCCCGGCATCGCCATCGTTGTCGCGCAACGCCTGGCCCCAGTAGGCGAGCGTGTGCGCCGGCTGCAGGGTCTCGTCGGCCCAGCCATGCCAGAGGATCAGGCGGCCTTCGCGGGCGCGAAAGCCGGCGAGTCGCCCGGTGAAACCGACGCGTTCTGCCGCGGCCGCGAGACGCGGCGGGTCGCGGTCGAAATCGAACCCGGGCACCGCATCGGCGGGCGGGTCGGGCTCGAAGGCGTGATCGTGCAGCCAGGCCTGGCCGAGCACACGGAACTCGGGGGGCGCCCCGTCACGACCGAGCAGGCCGCGCGCCCACGCGTGCTCGCTGCCCGGTGCCGCGCCGAATGGTGCGAGGCGGCTGCCGGTGCTGGTGGCCGGGCCGGCATAGATGCGCGCGGCAGCCGTCACCTGTGCCGGTGTGAGGCAACCGCGCGTGACTCCCTCCGCGCAGGCCAGCGACTGCGGTGCGACGGCGCAGCGCTCGGGATCGCCGATCACGCCATCCATCAGGCCGTCGTCGCCATCGCACGCAGCCAGTGCGGCCGCACCGAGGAGTTCGAACTGCTTTCGCCGCAGCAGCGGCTTGCCGTCGGCACCGGTGTTGGCGCGATCCGCCCAGATCATGTACGGCACCGACAGTTCCTGATGGAACGGCGCCCCGGCGATGATGCCGTCGAAGTCCTCCGGATAGCGCTCGGCAGCCACCAGCCCCTGGCGGCCGCCGGTCGAGCAGCCGCGGAAATAGCTGTGTGCCGCCGCGTCACCGTAGTAGGCCTCGATCAGGGCCCGGGCGAGCTGCGTGGTGACGTGCACTGCGCGGTGGCCAAAGTCGTCTTCGAGGGCGGTATTGTCGTGGGCCCAGCGCCCGTCGGGGTATCGGCTGTCGCTGTGACCGCCATCGGTGGTCGCCGTGGCGTAACCGCGCACCGCGGCATCGACCATGGGTACGGCATCCACGCGGCCGCACAGGCCGTAGCAGCCGGTCACCAGCAGCTTGCCGTTCCACGTCTCCACTGGCAGCCAGACCTCGATGCCGACTTCCGGGGCGATCGTGCCGGTGATGCGGCAGCGCGCCGGCAGGTCGTCGCCTGCCGGGACCATGGTACCGGTGAGCTGTACGGTGGCGCCGACCGGCTCGGTGAAGTCGAAGGCGGCGAGCACGGCGCAGTCGTCGGGTTCGGCCGGGACATCCGGCGGTGCGGCCAGCCCGGTGTCACCGGCCATCCCCAGGACGAGCAGCAGCACCGCCCGGCCCGTGGCGCGGGCGGCGACGGCAGCGACGTCGGGGTGGTTCATGCGGACCGCAACGAGGGAAAGCCGCACGGTGCCGCAGTCGCCGCATCCGGTCAACTGGGGAGCGCCCGACAGATCCGATGTGGCAGCGCGGCGCCTTGGCCGTGCCCGCCGTACGCGACGCCTTCGATCGCCTAGAATGAACGAGCTTGCTCTCGCCACCCAGAGGCACCGCGCATGAAATCCGGCCGCTCCGCCCCTGCTCTCGCCATCGCCGTCCTCGCCCTGCTCACCACCGCCTGCGCCACCAACGTCGCCGGCCGGCGCCAGCTGATGCTGGTCTCGGAGGACTCGGCCATCGCCCAGTCGAAGCAGGCGTACGTGCAGACCATGAGCAAGCTCGACGCCGAGGGCAAGCTCGTCACCGACCCGAAGCTGGTCAAGCGCATCGACACCATCACCGGCCGGCTGATCGCGCAGGCGATCGCCTACCGCCCCGAAACGAAGGCCTGGGAATGGAGCGTGCGTGTCATCGATGACCCGAAGATGGTCAACGCCTGGTGCATGGCCGGCGGGCGCATGGCGATCTACACGGGGCTGATCCAGAAGGTCGACCCGACCGACGACGAACTCGCCCAGGTGATGGGCCACGAGATCAGCCACGCGCTGCTCAACCACACGGCCGAGCGCATGTCGATGGCGATGGCCGCCCAGCTCGGCGCCGTCGCCGCCGGCGTCGCCACCGAAAGCGGCGGTGTCGCGGCCGGCACCGCGGCGCTCGCCCAGCTCGGCCTGCTGTTGCCGAACAGCCGCGGCTCGGAAAGCGAGGCCGACCGCATCGGCATGGAGATCGCCGCCAAGGCCGGTTACGACCCGCGTGCCGCCGCCACGCTGTGGCAGAAGATGGCGAAGGTTGGCGGCGAAGGCCCGCCCCAGTTCCTCAGCACGCATCCGAGCCCGGCCAACCGCCAGCAGACGCTCGCCGCGCTGGCGCCGACGATGATGGCCTGGTACGAGGCGCCCGGCGTCCGCCCGGTCTACCAGCTCGCCGCTGCGCCTTCAGCCAAACCCGCCGGCCCGAAGGCGACAGCCCGCTAGGCACGCTCTTCCAAGGCAGGGCTCCGACACGCCGACAGCGTACAGGGGCGGAAACCACCGGCCCGATCGGCCACGCGCGGCGGATTTCAGCCGGCCTTGGCCCGCACCACGTAGTTGCCGCGCTCCTTATCGAACTCGAGTTCGAGCAGCCCCTGCCGCGCGGCATCCTCGAGCAGTTCCGAGAAGCTGCGGTAACCGTAGGCCGTCTCGTTGAAGCCGGGATAGACGCGGCGCACCGTCTGCTTCACCAGCGAGCCCCACAGCGGGTCGTACTCGGCGGCGAGCGACTCGACGGTCTCGGCGACGCGGTCGAGCGCCTCCTGCTGCTCCTCGTTCTTGGCCTTTTTCGCGCGGGTGCGCGGGCGCTGCGAGACCTTCACCAGGTCGTCGTAGAAGATGAACTCGTCGCAGTTGCCGGCCAGCAGGTCGGAGGTCGAGTTGCGCACCCCGCAACCGATGACGCGCTTGTCGTTCTCCTTGAGCTTGGACACCAGCGGCGAGAAGTCGCTGTCGCCGGTGAGCAGCGCGAAGGCGTCGATGTGCGACTTGGCGTAGCAGAGGTCGAGCGCATCGACCACCATGCGGATGTCGGCGCTGTTCTTGCCGCTCACCTTGGTCTGCGGGATGTCGATCATCTCGAAGCCGAGGCGGTGGAACTCCTGCATGAACTGCCGGTAGCGTGTCCAGTCGCAGTAGGCGCGCTTGGCGACGATGCGGCCCTTTTCGAGGAGGCGCTTGAGCACCAGCTCGATGTCGAAACGCCCGCCCTTCATGTCCTGGGCCCCGAGGGCGAGATTTTCGAAATCGACGAATACCGCCAGGGTGAGTTCCTGACGGGTAGCGGAGTCCTGAGCCATGACGGGCTCCATGGTGGCCGTAATGCGGGGGGCCATCCTAGCAGCCGTCGGCCGCTTTGGCAGCTATGCGCTGTGCCCAATCCGCTACAATGGCGGGCAGTCGCCGGGGCTGAGTTCCGCAGCTTGTCTGATTTCGGTCACCCGGGCGTCACAGGTAATAAGTAAGTAAGGAGAAATAATGAAACACCGTCAGTTCAGGCTTGGGACCAGCATGGCTGTCGCAGGGCTCTGCATCCTGCCGTTCACCGCATTCGCCGCGCAGGGCGACTGGATCGTGCGTGGCGGCGCCGGCCTGGTCGACCCGGATTCGGACAGCCTCACCACGTCGTTCGGCGAGCTCGAGGCCGACAGCGCGACCGGCCTCACGGGCGAGGTGACGTACATGTTCGCCGATCACTGGGGCGTGGAACTACTCGCCACCTCGGCGTTCAGTCACGATATCTCGGTGAAGTCCGGCGGCTCGGAGACCGACATCGCGAGCTTCAGCGAGGTGCTCCCGACCCTCAGCCTGCAATACCACTTCAACCCCGAGGGGACGCTGCGTCCCTACATCGGCGCCGGCCTCAATTACACGATGTTCTTCGACGAAGAGCTCAATGGCCAGGTGCCAAATGCCAGCCTGAGCCTCGACAACGGGTTCGGCCTCGCCGGCCAGATCGGCCTCGACTGGGGCCTCGGCGAGAACTGGTTCGTGAATGCGGCTGTGCGCTACATCGACGTCGAAACGTCGACGAAGCTGACCTCCGCTACCGATCCCTCACTAAACTACGGGGACCTCGGTGACGCCGACTTCAATCCCTGGGTCTACCAGCTGCAGATCGGCTATCGCTTTCGTACCGCGGCCCCGGCCGTCGCCGCCACCGCAGCCGCGGCAGCAGCCGCACCGGCGGTAGCGGCAGAGCCGCCTCCGCCCCCGCCTCCGCCTCCGCCCCCGGCCGATAGCGACGGCGATGGCGTGGTCGATGCCAGCGACCAGTGCCCCGATACCCCGAAGGGCGATCGTGTCGGTTCGCATGGCTGCTCCTGCGAAGGCTCCCGCCAGGTGCAGTTTGCAGTCGACTCCGCCGACCTCACCGACGAAGGCCGCGCCACCCTCGACGAGGCGGCCGACACGCTCAAGCGCATGAAGTTCGAAGCTGGCACAGTGATCGGCCACACCGACAACTCAGGCGCCGAGGAATACAACCAGAAACTCTCCGAGCGTCGGGCTGAGACCGTCGCGCGCTACCTCGAAAGCAAGGGCATCGCCGTCGGGCGCCTCACCTTCTCCGGTGCCGGCGAGACCCAGCCCATCGCTGACAACGCCACCAAGGAGGGCCGGGCGCAGAACCGTCGCGTGGTCCTCAAGCGTACCGACTGCGACGCACCGCGCTAGCCGTCAGGTCGCAACGGAACCAGGGCCCCGGTCGCGTCAGCGGCCGGGGCTTTTTCGTTGCGGCGGGCGGTTGGACCGCAAGGAGCAGGTCGGGGCTTGCGCCCCTCCCACAGTGGAGTTCACACCGTAGCCCTGTGGGAGCGGCGCGAGCCGCGACTCTTCCCGTCGGGGCTTGCGCCCCTTGACCCCCAGCCCCTGCGCGGCGTGAAATCCCGCCTCGCCCCTCCTCCACATTGCCCCTGGAGACTGCCCGAATGCATCCGGCCGCCCGCGCATTCATGCCACTCGCCCTCGTCGTCGCCAGCTGTGGCCAGCCTTCATCGCCCGCCCCCGAGCGCGCTGCGGACCCACAGGTCCGCGCCGCGATCGAGGCTGCCAACCAGATGACGGCGGAGTCGGTGAAGCGCGGTGATGCAGGAGCGATCGTCGCGCACTACGCTGACGACGCCATGATGCTGCCGGTCGGGTCCGGGGCCGTGTCGGGTCCCGCGGCCATCGGGGAACACTTCCGTGACGCCATCGCCGCCGGGCTCGCCGGCCTGGAACTGGAGATCCTCACGCTCGATGCCGCCGGCGATCTCGCCGTCGAGACCGGCACCTACGAAGCGCAGGACACTGCCGGGAACCGCCTCGACTTCGGCAAGTACGTGGTCGCCTGGCGGCGTGTCGACGGGACCTGGAAGGCGTACCGCGACATTGCCACGAGCAGCCGCCCGGACCTGACCGGTACGCCATCCGCAGCGCCGGTGGGCAGCTGCGCCGAAGCCGGCACTGCCGTACCGACCGACAGCTGACAGACGCCCGGTCGGGGCTTGCGCCCCTCCCACAGCAGAGGTCACCCCGACACCCCTGTGGGAGCGACGCCAGTCGCGACTCTCCCCCGTCGGGACTTGCGCCCCTCCCACAGTCGAACGCCGGGTGCCGCCTACCGCATCCGCGGCGAGTACGACGCGAACACGGGCGGCAGCAGAATACCCGGCGGCGCCTTGATCACCTCGGGGATCGCCCGGAGCACCGGCGCCGCCACGTGGTACTGCATCGCCTTGGAGCGGTCAGGCATGCCTTCGGGCTCGACGAGGTCCAGGCGCATACGGATCCCGGGCGCACCCTTGATCTCGATGTCCCAGCCGTCCGGGACGTCCCAGCCCGGGAGGCTGCGATCGCAGAACCACAGCAGCTGGATGGTGAAGAACGGTTTGCCGTTCTTCATACCGTGCCAGCGGAAGCGGCAATTGACGACGCCGCCCGCCTTGACCGGGCCCGCCGCCAGCACGAGATCCTTCTGCGCGACCGCGTACTCGTGGTCCTCGACGACTTCGTCGAAGTCGACCTGCAGCGCGTGGCCGACAAAGCCGACCACCTCGCTGAAGATGTGCCGATAGACGCTCAGTACCGTAGTGCCGCGGGTGTGGTACTCGAGCGGCTTGCCCACACCCATCTGGTCGAAGACGAACCCGGCCGAGCGGACCTCACGCACATCGTAGGCCTCGGTGGCGATGACGCTGTCGACCTTGGTGCACAGGCCGGTCAGCATCACCGCCAGACGCTCGCCGAGGAAGCCGGGATTGATGCCGGTGCCGAACAGCGTGGCATTGCCCTGGCGGCAGGCCTCCTCGAAGCCCGCGGCATACCCGGCGCCGAGTGCATATGGATAGGTGTGTGCGACCGTCGTGATGACGTTCTTCCCGGAGGCGAGCAGCCGCTTGATGTTGGTGTCGTGTTCCTCGAACGTCGCCGCATGGTTCAGCGGGAGGTGCAATACCACATCGGCATCGAGCGCAACGATTTCGTCGACCGAGTTGGTGGCCTTGATGCCAGTGAGCGGCCGGCGCGCGATCTCGCCCGCATCCTTGCCGACCTTGGCCGGGGAATGCACGAACAGTCCGACGAGCTCCAGGTCCGGGTGCTCGATGATCTGGCGCAGGCAGGTCTTGCCGATGGCTCCGGTGGCCCACTGTATGACCTTGTATGGCATCGTTCCCTCTCTCCCGTTGATCTGGCGCTGTCGAATCTGCAGTGAGCACCGATCATAAATGCAGCTGGACCCGGGCGCGCTGATGCCGGGCCAGGTGCGGGTCACGGTCTGCGGTCGGCGGCAAACGGCGCCACGGCAGACAGCCGCGACCGGGGTGACGACGGCGCCCGCAGCGGCACGACCCGTCGCGGCGCAGGTCCGGCCAGAGCTACCAGAGCCACCTCCGACGAAGCACCTGCGACGACACCCGCCCCGATGCCGGCGCTGACCGGGAAACTCCCGGGCCCGGGCGACTGGCGTTTCCTGCCTGTGGCGTGCGAATATCCACCGGCATCGCGGCTCGGTCTCTTGCGTTGCTGGGGAGCAACAACAAGCTCCGTGCAGCGGCCGCGGTCCAGGCACAACGACAACTATCGGGGGAGGAGAACCCATGACGACGACATTCACAGCCCGGCTTGCGGCAGTCGCGCTGCTGGCCGCCGGCCCGCTGGCCGGCACCGCCCTGGCGGACGACGCCGGGCACTGCAAGTACGTCCAGCAGAACATGTTCGCCGGCCCGTTCAAGGTCTGCGAAATGCCAATCGATGCCGCCAAGTGCGAGGAACTCGGCAAGACCGATGAAAACCATGACGCCGTGCATGCCGCCGGTGCCTGCCCGGTCGAAGGACTGGTCGGCACCTGCGACAAAGGCGCGACCAAGCTGCTGTACTTCGAAGGGGACCCGGCGGGCCTCGAGATCGGCTGCGGTTTCCAGGCCGGCACCTGGGTGAATCCGTAACCGCGAGCGCGTGAGATCAGGAGCCGGGAGCCTCCCTGCGGGGAGGCTCCTGCTTTCTGGCAGCCGGATTACCAGCGGTTGTCGGGGCTTGCTCCCCTCCCACAGCCGCACCACCTTTTCTGTGGGAGCGGCGCCAGCCGCGACTCTGCCCCGTCGGGGCTTGCGCCCCTCCCACAGCAATCCGCGCCCTCCCATTCCTGTGGGAGCGGCGCGAGCCGCGACCCGTCGCTCAGCGCGCGGCAGTCCGCGCCGCGGCGTTGTCCTCGAAGGCCTTGCGCACGGTCTCGCCCAGCCACTTCACGAAATTGTCGTGCTGGACGATGCCCTTGTTGTTGAAGCGGAACTCCAGCCCCTTCAGGTCTTCACGCAGCTTGGCCTGGACGGTGCGGGCGCCGATCAGGTTGGTAACCACCAGCACGCGGCGGCCAGCGCGTGTCGCGTCCTCGACGAGCGTGCGCAGCTTCTTCACGTTGGCCGCACGGATCGCGGGCGGGGCATCGTCCTGCAGCGTGATGCCGTGCACGCTGGCGAAACCGCCGTCCTCCTGCACGATCTTGCCGACCTCGGCCAGCACCGCCATCTCCTGCGCGTTGTCCTCCGCTCCGGTCGGCCCGTGGCCGGCGATGATCACCGTCTCCTGCTTCGGATTGGTGCTCAGCTCCAGCGCGTGATCGAGGATGATTTCCGCAATCAGGGGGTTGTCACCGGGCGGTGACACCAGGTGGACATCGAGATCGGTCTTCACGCGCGGGACGGTTGCGAATTCGGCCCGGTCCTCCTGGCCGAAGATGTAGAGCCATTGCCGGTACAGCTCGTTGGTGGCCGAGGACACCACCGGCACCACCACGACCTGTTTCACCCCGGCCGCCTTGAGGTCGTCGAGTGCCACCTGGATGTGGCTCGACATCATCATGGCCATGCCGATGCCGAGCGCCGTCGGGAAGATGTCGCCGAGCGGCTGCATGCGGTCGCGGAACACGCGGTCGCCCTGGTCACGGAAGCCGTGCAGCAGGATCAGCACGCCCTGTTCGCCGCGCAGGCCCGACGGGCTGATGTACCAGGCGTACTCCGGACCCATCATGTCCATCGACAACGCGATCTCGGCATCCGAGTAGTTGTGATACAGGGGCACCTTCTCGCGCAGCTCCTTCGTCAGCGCCGGATCCATCTGGTGCTTCATGTCGTGCAGGCTGCGGCCGAGCTCGTCGCGCGCCGCATGCTGCGAGTGGTCCATGGCGGCATGATCGGCGTGTTCGGCATGTTCGTCGCCGGCAGCGGGTACCGCGGCCGTGAAACAGCTACAGCCTGCAAGCAGCCAGGCCGAGGCGATCCGTCGAATGTGCATCGTGGTCCTCTCGATTTGGGTCAATGGGTAGGTGCCGGTGCCGGCTGGCTCCCGGCGGCGAAGGTTTCGGGATCGGCACCGGCAGGTGCGGTGGCCTGCACGGCCGCGTAGAGCTCTGCCTCGCGCGCACGGCTGGCAGCGGTGGTTCCCGCGATGGCCATCCAGTCGGTCTCGGTCACGAGGCGTGTGGTCCAGGCCGCCATCGGGTTGCGGTGGGCGGCAGCGGGTCCCTGGAAATCAGCGGTGAAACGGCGCGCGCCAGCCTCGCACACCGCCAGCGCGACCGGCCCGTCGCGGCGCAATTCGCCCGCAGCCCAGCGCAGCCACTCGACCAGTTCGCGACTCATGGCGAGCCGCTCGTTCACCGCCCCGAGCAGGCGCAGGGGCTCGGTGTCGTCCGGTGCCAGCCGCTCGCGCAGCAATACGCCGAGCGCCTGGTCCTGGACGTGCAGCCGATCCATCGCGAAGATCAGGTAATCCGCACAGGCGAGCAGGAAACGCACGCGCGCGTCCTCGGCGACGCGCGGTCCGGCGAGGCCCGCCGCCAGCGCCTGGCGCACCTGCAGCTGGCGGCGTCGCTCCCAGGCGATGTCCTGCCGCGATCCGGTCATGCCGCGTTCCCAGTGTCCCGTCCGGAGCCGATCATAGTGGGCGCCCGCGGCCGTGACCAACGCCGCGGCAATCCGCCGCAGCGTCATGCTGCACCGCTACTGCTGGATGGAACGCAGGTAGTCGACGAGACGATCGACCATGCGGGCGACCTCGGTGCCTGCGTCGGCGCCTGCGCCTTCGGCGAGCCACAGTTCCTGGCCCCACACGGGCATGACGCGCGAGCCGTGCACCGGGTAGACCTGGCGCCCGTCGATGATCCGCCGCACCAGGTCCTCCGGGAAGCGGCCGCCGTGGCGCTGATACAGCCGCGTGAGGTCCGGGACCATCACCTTCAGCGCGGGTGCGACCGGACCATCGCCGAAACCCGCTGCGCCATGGCAGCTGGCGCAGAAGCGCGCGTAGAGATCGCGCCCGTTGTAGTCGGCGAATGGTGAGGCTGCGGTCGCGGATGGGCTCGCGAGGCAGCACAGCAGGACGAGGCTGATGGCGGATCGCACGTGCGGCAGCTCCGGTGTTTCCCGCTACAGCATACGGCATGCAGCAGCGGCCGCCACAGCCGGCCGCTGCCCGCGTGATAGGATGCGGCCTCCGCGGATCCTGGGCCGATGCGCATCCTGCGTCGAATCCTGCTCGCCGTACTGGCACTGGTGGCACTGCTGTGGGCAGGGCTCGCCGTGTACGCATACTGGCCGGTGCCGGCAGTGACCGCACCGGCGCGCGAACTCGCCGGCCCTGCGGATCGCTTCGTCATGGTCGACGGGATGGAACTGCGCTACCGCAGCTTCGGCGCGCGCAGCCCGGGACGGCCGGCTCTCGTGCTGGTACACGGCTTTGCCAATTCGCTGCAGAGCTTCCGCTTGCTGGCACCGCTGCTCGCCGCGGACTTCCATGTGGTCACACCCGATGTTCCGGGCTTCGGCCTCTCGGCCAAGCCAGCCACGCACGACTACGGCAACGCCTCCCAGGCGCGCGTCATCGCCGATTTCGCCGCCGCCCTAGGGCTGGAGCACTACATCGTCGGTGGCCACTCGATGGGCGGCACGCTCGCCGTCTACGTGGCGGCCAGCGACCCGCACGTCACCGGCCTGGTGCTGTTGAACCCGGGCATCATCACCACCGGCGTGCCGGCGTTCATGCAGCACCCGGTCTGGCCCCTGCCGCGGGTGATGGCCAGGCTGTTCGCGACAACGGGGTTTCGCGCGAGTTCCCTGCGCCGCGCGTTCCTGGACCCGGCGCTCGTGACTGCACCGATGATCGCCGACGTGATGCTCGCAGCGCGCAGCACCGACTACCTCGACGGCATGACCGCACTGATGAGCCAGTACCGCACCGGCGAGGAACCGGCGATGGCACACCGCGTGCACGTACCGACGCTCATCGTCTGGGGCAAGCAGGATCGCAGCAAGCCCGCCGGCGAAGCCGAGGCCGTGCGCGCACTGATTGCCGGGGCCCGGCTGGTGACCGTGCCGCAGGCCGGCCACTACGTGCACGAGGAGCAGCCTGCGGCCGTTGCCACGGCGATCACTGCGGCGGCGCGCGACTGGCGCGGGCAGGAAGGCGATTGAGGTTGCGGTGAGGGGCAGGCATTGCGCCTCCGCCCGGGAGTCGCGGCTCGCGCCGCTCCCACAGGCTCCAGGCAGGTCATCGAAGCCTGTGGGAGGGGAGTCGCCGCGGCTCGCGCCGCTCCCCACAGGCTCCAGGCAGGTCATCGAAGTCTGTGGGAGGGGCGCAAGCCCCGACACTCCCACAACAGGGGCCATAGGAGCTTTCTGTGGGAGCCGCGCCAGCCGCGACTCCCGCAGGCACCCCACCCGCAGGAGTCGGGTCAGCCGCGCCCGGCAGCCGGATCCGGCACCGGCACCGCACGGAACCACACCCCGGTCAGCGCCGTGAGCACTGCACCGCCGAGGAGCGGCAGCGCCGGACCAACGCGGTAGAACACACCGCAGAGTATCGGCCCAACGATCATGCCGACCGTCGGCGCAGCCGACAGCAGTCCGGCCACCGCACCCTGCTCTTCGGGCCGCACGCTCAGGCTGCCGGCGGCGTTGAGCCCCGGGGCGGTGAAACCGAAACTGAGACCGAAGGCGGCGTAGCCCGCGTACAGCGCCGCAGACGTGCTGCCCGCAGCGACCAGCAGCAGGCCGGCCGTCATCAGGGCGAAGCCGGTGTGCAACAACCTGGCCGGCGGCGCTTTCCAGCGCGGCAACACGACGCCCTGCACCAGCAACGCACAGCACGCCATGGCCAGCAGTGCGATCATCATGGTGCGCTGCCCACCGGTGACGTCGACCACGCCGAGGCGATCGGCCACATACGATGCGGTGATGGTCTGCACGCCCGTGAACACACCGAAGACGACCACCCAGCCCGCCAGGTATGGCAGGACCCGCGGATCGAACATGCTCAGGCGGGGCATCGGCCCGGCGGCGACATGGCGCACCGGTTCCGGCAGGGCAACGAACGCCCAGGCGCCCGCGGCCATCGCCAGGGCGGCGGCGGCGTACATCGGAAACACGGGATCCACTCCCGCCAGCGCACCGCCGAACACCGGGCCGATGATCGTGCCGATGCCGCCGGCCATGGCGATCAGGGCCATGCCGCGGGAACGTGACCGCTCGTCGGTGGTGTCGGCGATGTAGGCGGTAGCCGCGGGGCTGATGCCGCCGACGACCAGCCCGTAGGCAAAACGCAGCGCCAGCAGCAGCACGAACAGCGGCCCGGTGGTGAGCCAGCCCAGCAGTCCGGCGTGCACGCCGAGTGCGAGGGTGGCATAGCCGGCGGCGTAGCCCGTCAGCCCGACCAGGAACACGGTGCGCCGCCCGCGCCGGTCGCTGCTGCGGCCCCAGTACGGCGCCGACAGCGCCAGCGTGATGTTGGATGCGGCGATGATGACACCGAGCTGCCACTCGACCAGCCCGAGCGCACGGGCGACGGGCGTGAAGATCACGAACAGCAGCGATTGCCCCATCCCGTAGGTGACGAGGCCCGTCAGCAGGATCAGCTTGTCGCGTGACACCGCACACCCCGGGACGGACACGAAAGTCCGTCATTCTAGCCGGGAGGCCCGGTCCGGAAGCGAGCCGTTCAGCTCGTCGCGGCCACGGTGCGGCGGGCGACGTAGGGCAGCACCTCGAGGTGCTGCTCGGCTTCGTGCGAACGCTTCAGTCCACGCCAGTACCCGGCAGTCAGCAGGTCGGCATGGTGCTGCAGGAACTCGGCACGCAGTTCGCCACGCAGCCCGAGGAAGTCGAGCCACTGTTCGGGGAAGACGTCGTTCGGGCCGACGTAGAACCAGGGCTCGGCGCGCACCTCGTCTTCGGCGTCGCGTGCCGCCGGCAGGTCACGGAAGTTGCATTCGGTGACGAGGCACAACTCGTCGTAGTCGTAGAAGATCACCCGGCCGTGGCGCGAGACGCCGAAGTTCTTCAGCAGCAGGTCGCCGGGAAACACGTTCGACAGCGCCAGGTCGCGCATCGCCTGGCCATAGTCGCGGATGGCGCGGCGTGCGGCCGCCGTGTCGGCTTCGCGCAGATACACGTCGAGCGGCTTCATGCGCCGTTCCAGGTAGCAGTGCTCGACGATGAGGTCATCACCCTCGACCCGGCAGGTCTGCGCCGCCTCCGCCAGCAGTTCCTCGCGCAGCGCCGGTGCGAAGCGCTGCAGCGGGAAACGCAGGCGCCGGAATTCCTGGGCGTCGACCAGGCGGCCAACCCGGTCGTGGCGGAACACGAAGCGGTACTTGTCCATGACCTCTTCGCGCGTGGCCGTCTTCGGGAAAGCAAAGCGGTCACGGATCACCTTGAAGACGATGTCGAGTGAGGCGAGCGTGAACACGATCATGACCATGCCGCGTGCGCCCTCGGCGTGCACGAACTGGTCGTGCGAGTGCTGCAGGTGGCGAAAGAGCGTGCGGTAGCGTTCAGTCTTGCCCTGCCTGGCGCGGCCAAGCACGGTGTAGAGCTCGTCGGTCGCCTTGCCCGGCATGATGGTGCGCAGGAAGCGCACCGCCGCGCCGACAGACGCCAGGTCTGCGTGAAAATAGGAGCGGGAGAAGCCGAACAGCGGCCGGACCTCGTAGTCGGACATCATCACGGCATCGACCGTGATGCCCTGCTCGTCGTGCTTGAGCGCGACCACCAGCGGCAGCATCCAGCCCCGCCCGGCCATGCGCCCGACGACGAAGGCACGCGTGCCGCGGTAGAACACCGGCGTGAGCGTCTCGAGCTCCTCCACAGCGCCTTCGAGGCCCCGCGCGGCGAGCAGGCCGGCGACTTCCATCGCGATGCCGGCGGCAGCCGCCGCCTGGTCGCGGATCAGCCGGCTCCAGGGCTGGTCGGCAAGCATGGCGGCCAGGGCCGCACCGAGGCCCTGCGCCGTGTCGTAGTGGCGACACGGCGCCACGCCGGCATCAAGCGTGGGCTCCAGATCGAGGGCCACGAACTCAACCTGATCGTTGACGCCCACCGTGGCGAACACCTGGCGGGTGAGCGAGTTGAAGAACGTCTTGTAGAACTCCCGGTCCGGGCAGTCGCCGATCAGCTCCGCGTAGGCGCGGCGCACTTCCACCCAGGCGGCCTCGTCGGCAACCTGCCGGCCCATGCGCCCGACGAGGCCCGCCAGGCACTTCTCGACACGCCGGTCGTAGAGCTCGATGCGCTCCACCGCATCGCGCGCACCGAGTTTCCACTCGCATTCCTCGAAGCGTCGCTGGGCGCGCCGCGTGATGGCGCGGAACTCCTGGTTGTAGTCCTCGAAGGCGGCAAAGATGGCCCGGGCGACAGCGTCGGCCAGGGCGGCCGTTCCCGCACCCGGCGCTGCCAGCTGTCGGGCTCCGTCCATGTGCATCGGGCCTGCGCCGCCCGCCCTCAGTGGCCGGCGGCGCTGCGGAACTGCGCCGCCTCGGTGCTGCCCGCCATGGCGGTGGTCGAGGACACACCGCCGGAGATCGCTGTCTGCACCGCATCGAAGTAACCGGTACCGACGAAGGCCTGGTGCTTCGTGGCGCGGAACCCATGCGCCTCGTTGGCGAACTCGCGCTGCTGCATCTCGGAGTAGGCGAACATGCCGTCCTGGCGATAGGCGCGCGCCAGCTCGAACATCGACAGGTTGAGCGCGTGCCAGCCCGCCAGCGTGATGAACTGGAAGCGGTAACCCATCGCGGCGAGCCGCTCGCGGAAATCATGCAACCGCTCCGCGGGCAGGTTGGCCTTCCAGTTGAACGAGGGCGAACAGTTGTAGGCCAGGAGCTTGCCCGGGAACCGCGCGTGGATGCCCTGCGCAAAACGCTCGGCCTGGGCGAGGTCCGGCTTCGAGGTCTCGCACCAGATGAGATCAGCGTAGGGGGCGTAGGACAGGCCCCGGTCGATCGCCTGCTCGAGCCCGGCGCGGGCACGGAAGAAGCCGTCGGGCGTGCGCTCGCCGCTGAGGAAGGCGGCGTCGCGGGCGTCGTAGTCGGACTGCAGGAGATCGGCGGCATCGGCATCCGTGCGCGCGATCACCACCGTCGGCACGCCGAGCACATCGGCGGCGAAGCGGGCCGCCACCAGCTTGTTGATCGCGTCCTGGGTCGGCACCAGCACCTTGCCGCCGAGATGCCCGCACTTCTTCGCCGAGGACAGCTGGTCCTCGAAGTGCACCGCGGCAGCACCGGCCCGGATCAGCGCCTTGGTCAGCTCGAAGGCATTGAGGTTGCCACCAAAGCCGGCTTCGGCATCGGCGATGATCGGTGCCATCCAGTCGATGCGGTGGTCGCCCTGCATGTGGTGGATCTGGTCCGTGCGCAGCAGCGCGTTGTTGATGCGCTCGACCATCTTCGGCACCGAGTCGACCGGGTACAGGCTCTGGTCCGGGTACATCTCCCCGGCGCTGTTGCCGTCGCCGGCCACCTGCCAGCCCGAGCAGTAGATCGCCTTGAGTCCCGCCTGCACTTCCTCGACCGCCTGGTTGCCGGTGACCGCGCCGAGGCCGGCGACGACATTTTCCGTCTGCAGCAGGCGCCAGAATTTCTCCGCGCCCTGGCGCGCCAGGCTGTGCTCGATCCGGACCGAGCCGCGCAGGCGCACGACCTCTTCGGCAGCGTAGGCGCGGGTGATGCCCGCCCAGCGCGGGCTCTCGGCCCACTCACGGCGAAGCTGCTCGGCGTCGGTCTGCATCTGCTTGTTCATGGTGTCGTCCTCAGGGCAGGTGGTCGTAGGCGGGCAAGGTCAGGAAATCGTCGAATGCGGTGCTGGTGATCATGGCGCCGAACAGCCGTGCGGCCTGGTCGAAGCGGCCGGCCGCGAAGCGTGCCGGGCCGACCTCGCGCTCGATCACCGCCAGCTCCTCGGTGAGCGCCCGCGCGCAGCGTTCGGCTGTCACCGCCACGCCGTCGTCGGTACGGGCGCCGTGACGCAGCCACTGCCACAGCTGTGCGCGGGAGATCTCGGCGGTGGCCGCGTCCTCCATCAGGTGGTAGAGCGGCACGCAGCCTTGGCCGCCGAGCCAGGCCTCCACGTACTGGACGCCGACGCGCAGGTTGTGGCGCAGGCCGGCGTCGGTGATCTGGCCGGCAGGCACGGCGAGCAGGTCAGCCGCCGTGACGGCGACGTCGTCGCGCAGGCGGTGCACCTGATTCGGCCCCGGCATGACGGCGTCGAACGCGGCGAGCGCGACCTCCGCGAGACCGGGGTGCGCGATCCAGGTGCCGTCGTGCCCGGCGGCGGCCTCGCGTGTCTTGTCGGCGCGCACCCGGGTCATGGCCTCGGCGTTCGCCGCCTCGTCGCCGCGGATCGGGATCTGCGCGGCCATGCCGCCCATGGCATGCGCGCCGCGCCGGTGGCAGGTCCGGATCAGCAGGTCGACGTAGGACTTCAGGAAGTGCCGGTCCATGGTCACCGTGCCGCGATCCGGCAGCAGGAACTCCGGGCGGTTCCGGAACTTCTTGATGAAGCTGAAGATGTAGTCCCAGCGGCCGCAGTTCAGCCCGGCCGAGTGCTCGCGCAGCTCCCAGAGGATCTCGTCCATCTCGAAGGCGGCGAGGATGGTCTCGATGAGCACGGTCGCCCTGATCGTGCCGCGCGGCATGCCGAGGTATTCCTGCGCGGCGAGGAACACGTCGTTCCACAACCGTGCCTCGAGATGGCTCTCGAGCTTCGGCAGGTAGAAATACGGCCCGGTGCCGCGGCGCGCGAGCTCGCGATGGTTGTTGGCGAGGAACACGGCGAAGTCGAACAGTGCGGCCGAGACCGGGACGCCGCCCGCGCGGACGTGCTTCTCGGGCAGGTGCCAGCCACGCGGACGCACGATGAGGGTAGCGGTGTGTTCGCCGAGGCGGTACTGCCGGCCGCTCGCCGGGTCCGCGTAGGCGATGCTGCGATCGACGGCGTCGCGCAGGTTGAGCTGGCCGTTGACGATGTTCTCCCAGGTCGGCGCACAGGAGTCCTCGAAGTCGGCCATGAAGGCACGCGCGCGCGAGTTCAGCGCGTTGATCATCATCTTGCGCTCGACCGGCCCGGTGATCTCCACGCGCCGGTCCTGCAGGTCGGCGGGTGCCGGGGCGACGCGCCAGTCGGCGGCGCGGATGGCAGCGGTATCGGGCAGGAAGTCCGGCAGCTCCCCCGCGTCGAGCGCCGCCTGGCGGGTGCGGCGCCGGGCCAGCAGCTCCTGGCGGCGCGGCTCGAAGAGCCCGTGCAGGTGGGCGACCAGGCCGAGGGCTGTCTCGCCCAGGACCGCGGCCGTACCGGCCGGCGGCGGGGTGGTGAGCTCGAGGACAGCGGCAGTTGCCGGGGTGGTGCGGGTGGCGGTTTTCATGGACCGGATCCTACGGTACGATGAACGAGAAATTTCACAGCCGAAATTTCACAGTGTAAATTTCACATCGAGCTTATGTCCGGTCTCCTGCGCAAGAGCCACTTCCTCGGCGCCAAGTTGCGCAGCCTGCGCAAGCGCAACGGCCTGACCCTGCAGGAGGTGTCCGCGCGCTGCATCCAGGTCGACGCGGCGCTCGCGCCGTCGGTGTCCTACCTCAGCATGATCGAGACCGGCCAGCGCATTCCCTCCGCGGAACTGCTCGCCCTGCTGGCCGCGGTGTTCCAGAAGGACCCGGGGTGGTTCCTCGATGGCAATCCCGAGGTCGAGACCGCACCGCGCAACGAGCGCAGCGGCGCCGCCCGCATCCCGCTCGAACCGGGTTTCCTGTTCTCGCGCGAACTGCTCGAGGCCGCCATTCCGGAACTGCTGGCGCAGACCGGAACCACCGGGCGGCAGTTTGCGCACCTGCTGATCCGGAGCTACCAGGAAATGTCGCGCAACGACTTTCCCGATCTGGAACGCTCGGCCGAGGAAATCGGCGAGCGGCGCTTCCCGCTCACCGTCGAGGACCTGCTCGCCCTGTGCCGCCGCCACGGCCTGGAGATCCACTGGTTCGACCGGCGGCCGGTGCTGGCGCGCGACAACGAGCGCGAGGTGCGCAGCGTGGTGCGCTCCTTCTTCGAGGCACCGTCGCGCGTCTACGTGAACCGCGAGCTGCAGGCCGATCGGGCGCGCCTGAAGTTCGATCTCGCCGCACACCTGGCCCACAAGGTCCTGCACGGCGGTGACGGCCTGAAGTCGCCGCACGCCACGGGCGGCGAGATGGGCGGCAGCCCGGATGATGGCCAGCTGGTCTCGGCCGGAATGAATACGCAGGACGTGCTCTACGCCTGGCGGGACTTCGAGTGCAGCTTCTTTGCCAGCGCGCTCCTCGGACCGCGCGCACCGTTTCGCCGCTTCCTCACGCGCGAAAGCTACCGCGTCGAAGCCGGTCGCCGCCTGGAACTCACGCCGGCGGTGATCATGCGGCGCATGACGGCGGTATCACCGTACCGCTACTGGCACTTCTTCGACGCCTACCCGCCCGGCTTCCTGCGGGCCGTGTACCGTGGCAATGGCATCCCGCTGCCGTGGGGCAACATGGCGATGGTTTCCGATCCCTGTCCGCACTGGGCCGTGTTCCGCATGCTGCACGGGCCCGGCGGCCAGCAGCCGGCATCGCAGATCTCAGTCCTCCAGGATGGCGGGCGTGCCCTGCTCTACTGCTGTCATTCGGTGCGCACGCAGGACATGGCCGGCAATGCCCACGTGCTGTCGGTCGGCGTCGACCTGGTGCCGGCGCTGGAGTCGCAGGGCGCGCCGGCGGCAGCGCTGGTGGAATCGATCGCCACCGCCTGCCGGCGCAAGGCCGGGCGCTCGGGCGTACCGGGATCGGCGGCGCGCGCGCTGCGGGCGGTCGGCAAGGTACTGAACATCGCCTGGATCGCCGAGGCACTGAAGTCGCCGGCGAGCATCATCTGTCCGCGGCGCGCGGCCTGCCCGCGCGCGCCGGCCTGCGAAGCCACGCGGCCGTCCCTGAAACGCACCGAGGAAATCAGCGAGGTCCGCCAGGAGATCCTGGAGCAGGAATCCCGCCGCCACTGAGATCGTTGCGGGATCCGGAAAAAGAGTGGCGCGGCCGGGGCCAGACGGCCCCGCCGGGCCACCCCCCCACCCCAGCGG
>CAUJIY010000102.1 GCA_963205295.1 Pseudomonadota bacterium | reverse complement strand
TGACGGCCTGCTGCAGCAGCGGCCGGCGCGCCTGCAGGGCGAAACCGGCCGCAAGTGCCTTCTCGACCTCGGCGAAGGCATTGGCGCCGGCCCGGCCGTACTCGGCAACAGCTTCCTTCTGCTCCGCGGTGCGAACGGCGACCTCGGCCTGCAGTGCGCCACCGAGGTACAGCGGCACCGTGGCGCGTCCTCCCCAGCCCCAGACCGGGTCGTCCCGCTCCTGCAGCACGACCAGATCGCTCGAGATCGTGGACAGGCCACTGGTGAGCGAGATGGCAGGCAGCCGTGCCGCCTTGATTTCCTCGACTCGGTAGAACGCGGCCGCCACGCGCCTTTCGGCGGCGATGACGTCGGGCCGGCGTTCGAGCAACTCCGACGGCAGGCCGGCCGGCACGGGGCCCGGCAGGGCAGGCAGCGCCGTGCGGACCTCGAGCTCGGTCGCCGGGTAGCGGCCCACCAGCGTTTCGATCGCCTGCACCGACTGGCGCAGCGCCAGGTCCAGCTGCGCGACGGCATCGCGGTAGCCGGCAAGCGCGGCTTCAGCCACCGACAGGTCGAAATCGTTGCCGATGCCAACCGTCCTGCGCTCGCGAGCGAGGTCGACCAGCTTCTGCGCCCTCGCGGCCATGTCCCCGGCGATGTCCTTCTGCAGCCGGGCCTCGGTGGCGAGGAACCAGGCGCGTGCGACCATGGCCGCCAGCGACTGGTGCGCATAGCGCTCCGACAGCCTGGCCGACAGCAGCTGCAGCCGTGCGGTTTCACGCCCGGCGCGCACCCGGCCCCAGAGGTCGAGTTCCCAGCTGGCAAAGACACCACCGAAATCGAGCGTGCCGCTGTTGCTGTTCTTGCCGCTGATGTTGCCGATCGCGTTCACCTGCGGATACAGGCTGGAGCTGGCCGCCTCGACGTAAGCCGCGGCCTGTTCGACCCGGGCGGCGGCGACCTTCATGTCGGGGCTGTTGGCGAGCGCCTCGGCGACCAGCGCCGTGAGCTGCGGGTCGTCGAAGCTCGACAGCCAGGCCGCCTGCACCGCGCCCGCACCGGCTTCCGGCGAGCGCCAGCTGTCCGGTGCTGCCAGGCCCGGGAGCGCCTCGCGCTGCATGTCGGGACGCTGGGGTGGGTCCTTCAGCGCACAACCGCCGAGCAGCGTCGCGGCAGCCAGTCCCAGCGTGAGCGCGCGCCCTCTCATGGCCTCAGTGCAACTTGAGGATCAGGTAATTGGTGTACGAGCCGACGCGCAGGATGACCTTGCGGATGATGTGGATCGCGGCGAGGTGATCGGTATAGATCGCCGCGTGACCCATCGCGCCGGCGGCGAGGAAGCGCTCGCGGTCGCGTCCGGTGATGGTCAGCTTGACGGCGAAGCGCCCCGGTGGCAGCGGTGCGGCACCGGTCTGTGGTACGACACCTGACGGGACGAGCTGGCCCTGGCCCTGCGCCCAGACGATCGAATCGACCGTGGCCTTGATGACGTCACCGGGATAGGTCGGCAGCGCGATCTCCGCCTCGTTGCCCGGTTTCACCCGCCACAGCTCGTTCTGCTGGTAGAGGGCGATCACCTGGAACTCGTCCTCGACGAAGCTCATCGCCGGTGCGAATGGCATGCCGACGACAAAGGATCCCGGCCGCAGCTGCACGTTGATCGCCGTACCGTCCGACGGTGCGTACATCACCGTCTGCGACAGTTCCCAGCGCGCCTTGGCGAGGTTGGCCTTGATGGTGGCGACCGACGCCAGGTCGCCGTCCACCACCGCAGCCAGCTGGGCCTGCGCCCGGGCCTCGGTGGCGATGGCCGAGGCCAGCTGGCCCTGCAGGTTGGCGAGATCCGCCTCGGCTTTCTCCAGGTCGAAGCGGTTGCCGGCGCCGGTGCGGCTCAGTACCTCGTACTGCCTGACGCGCAGCTGCGTCAGCTCGATCTGGGAGCGAACCGCGGCCGTGCTGCCCTTGGCGACCTTGAGCTGTTCACGCAGTTCCTGTGCCGAACCTTCCGACTGGGCGAGCTGTGCCTCCAGCGCCTTGACCTCGAGCTCGTAGGGAGTCGGGTCGATGCGGAAGAGCACCTCGCCCTTCTTCATCGGGTGGTTGCCCTCGGCGGGCACCTCGATGACGCGGCCGCGCACCTGCGGGATCACCTGCACGACGTACTTGATGACACGCACGTCGCTGGAGGAGGGCGCGTTGATGTTGAGGAGCAGGATCAGCGCGGCCAGGCCGACGATCGGGATGATGACCACCGTGACCTGGGTCTGCGTATTCCACGGCAGCCACTTCAGCTTGATGAAGACCAGCCAGACGAAGAAGGAATAGATGCCGAGCAGCAGGACTTCCATCAGTCTGCTCCCCCGCTGGCGGCCGGGATGCCGACCTGGGCCTCGAGCGCCACGAGTCGCTCGCGCATCTCGCGCAGCTCTGACGGCATCGGCCCGCGTGCCGCGAGGACATCGAGCTCACTACGCAGGCGGCTCACGTCCTCGCCCAGCACGGCCGCCTCGCCGGCATCCTCGGCGGCGAGGTGCCGGTAGTAGTCATCGTGCTTGTCCCGGCCGTAGGCGAGCTTGTAGAGCACCGGCTTGCTGTAGGCCATGATCCAGGCGACCGGCCAGAGCATGCCGCCGAAGACCAGCGACAACAGGCAGAGGACCTTGATGGTTTCTTTCTGCGGATGTTCGCGTTTCTCGGCGATCTTCTCCGGCAGGATGTGCACCAGCCAGAACACGGCGATGACGGCGATGGGCACCACAAACAGCACCACGAGTGCGATTACGTCAGCCGCCTTGTCGAGCGCTTCGCCGGAGAGG
>CAUJIY010000101.1 GCA_963205295.1 Pseudomonadota bacterium | reverse complement strand
CTTCCCGCTGATCCACCTGGACGAGACCATCGTCGCGCACACCAACCTCGCCGAGTTCAACCGCTTCCTCCAGGAGAAGGAGAACGAGGCGCTGCTCGACCGCATGGTCATCGTCAAGGTGCCGTACACGCTGTCCTATCCGGACGAGGCGCGCATCTACCGCAAGCTGGTGTCAAACGCCCCGGCATTCCGCGCGGTTCACCTCGATCCGCACGTGCTGAAACTGGCCGCGGTGTTCTCGATCCTGACCCGGCTGACGAAGCCCGAGAAGGAGGGCCTCGACCTGCCGAAGAAGCTGCGCCTGTACGCCGGCGAGGACGTGGAAGGCTTCTCGAGCAACGAGGTCGAGCGCCTGCGCACGGAGTGCCCGGAAGAGGGCATGGCGGGTGTCAGCCCGCGTTTCGTCATCAATGCCATCTCCAACGCGATTACGCGCAGCGACCGGCGCAGCCTGACCAGCATGGAGATGCTGCTCGCGCTCAAGGACGCCATCCAGAGCGACGCGCGCATGGACACCAACCAGAAGAAGAGCTGGGTCGATTTCCTGGTGATCGCCCGCAAGGACTTCTACAACCGCTGGGTCAAGGAGGACGTGCACCGGGCGCTGTTCGCCTCGTTCGAAGACGAAGCCCAGCAGCTGCTGGAGAAGTATCTGGACGAGGTCGAGGCCTCGCTCGACCAGCGCGAGGTCAAGGACCCGATCACCGGGGAGACGCGGCCGGCCGACGAGCGTTTCCTGCGCAAGGTCGAGGAGAAGATCAAGATTTCCGAGTCGGGCAAGCAGTCGTTCCGCCAGGAGGTGGTGCGCAAGGCGATGGTGGCCTTCAAGGCGGGCGAGAAGTTCACGCTCGACAGCCACACCCGCCTGCACGAGGCGATCGAGCAGTACCTGTTCGAGGAGCGGCGCGACGTGCTGCGGCTGGTGACCTCGGCGGCGCGGCCTGACGATGAGGTGCGGCAGAAGATATCCGCGGTCCAGCAGCGGCTCGTGGATGAGTACGGCTACGACGAGTACAGCGCCCGCGAAGCGCTGAACTATGTCACCACGCTGTTGTCGCAGGAGTAGTTCGCGAGCACTGTGGGCCTGCACCCGATGAACCACCCGTCGACATTCGCCGGTTGCGCCGAAGGCGACCAGGACTGGTACGAGCTGTTCTCGCGCGGTGCCCGCGACTGGTTGCGCCACAACGAGAAGGTGCGCCAGGCCGTGCGCGACAAGCTCCCGGAGGTGCTCGCCGGGGCGGACATCCTCGGCGGCGAGCGCGCCCGGACCGTCAAGGTGCCGGTGCGCTTCCTCGAACACTTCCGTTTCCGCCTGCGCGATCCGGACGAGATGACGGGGGCCGGCCAGGGTGACGTCAAGCCGGGCGACAAGCTCGCGCGCCCCGGACAGCAACCCGGCGAGGAAGGGCAGGGCGAGGGCGGCAATGACGAGGGTGGCGTGCAGCTCGTGCTGGAGCTGAAGATCGACGACATCGTCGACTGGCTGTGGGAGGAGCTGAAGCTGCCGAACCTGCAGGCCAAGCACGGCGCCATGCAGGACGACGACTACACCCGCGAAGGCTGGAGCCGGCGCGGGGTGCGTTCGCGGCTCGACCGGCGCCGTTCCATGAAGGAAAGCCTGAAGCGCCGTGCGGTCGACCCGCAAGGGCCGGCCTTCGTCGACGACGACCTGAGATTCCGCCAGCTGGTGCACCGCCGTCAGCCGGCCACCCAGGCCGTGGTGTTTTTCGCGATGGACGTCTCCTCGAGCATGCGCGATCGCGACCGCCAGCTCGCCAAGACCTTTTTCTTCTGGGTCGTTGAGGGGCTGCGGCGCCAGTACACGCGTCTCGAACTCGTGTTCGTCGCCCACACCATCAAGGCCTGGGAATTCCCGCAGGAGGAATTCTTCCAGGTACGCGGGTCTGGCGGCACGGTGGCGTCGACGGCGTTCGGCCTGGTGCGCGACATCGTTGCGCAGCGCTACGACCCGGCGCGCTACAACATCTATCTCTTCTACGCCTCCGATGGGGAGAACTTCAGGGACGATCACGGGCCGGCCGAGGCGGCGCTCGGCGAACTGGCGGCCGTGGCGAGCTTCGTCGGCTATGTCGAGACGCCGGCCTCGGCAGAGCAGGCGCTGCAGACGGAAACCGCCGGCATCTTCCGCAGCGTCACCACGGACTGCCCGGGCGGCAGCTTCGCACTGACGACCAACGAGTCGGTGTGGGATGCAATCCGTGCGTTCTTCCGCGAGCAGGTAGCCGCCGGAGGCGGCTGAGGGCAGGGCATGGCCGCGGCTATCGAGAAATACGGTCACCAGCTCGAGGCCCTCGCCCGGGCTCAGGGGCTCGACTACTACCCGGTGCAGTTCGAGGAGGTGCCCGACAGTTTCATGATGGAGGTGGCGGTCTACGGGCTTCCAGTGCGCATGCCGCACTGGTCGTTCGGGGTGCGCTACATCTACCAGCTCATCCAGCACCGCATGGGCCACTCGCGCCTGTTCGAGGTCGTGTTCCCCGGCAATCCGGGGCGTGCCTACCTGGCCCGTGGCAACAGCCTGCCGGAGAACACCCTGGTCGTGGCACACGTGCTGGGTCACGCTGATTTCTCGAAGCACAACGAGCTTTTCCGTCGCAGCCAGCAGCAGGGCGGCTACCGCATCGTCGACCAGGCGGCGTCACATGCCCGGCAGATCGCCGCGGCGATCGAGGAGCACGGGCAGGAACGCGTCGAGCGCGTCCTCGATGCCGCACTCGCCCTCGAGGCGTACATCGACGTCTTCAGGGGCTTGCACCGCGAGCGTTACCCGGAGTACCTGGAGAGCCGCACCACCGACGACGACACGTTTCGCCAGCGCTTTCACCAGCTGCCGGGAGACGAACGCCCGATGCCGGGTCACGAACCGCGCCAGCGCGCCGCGGTCCCACCGCACCCGGAGCGCGACCTGCTGTGGTTCATCGCCCAGTACGCGCCCGAACTCGAGGGCTGGGAACGGGACATCTTCCTCGCCGTGCGCGAGGAGTCTTGCTACTTCTACCCGGTGTTCGCCTGCCAGATCATGAACGAAGGCTGGGCTTCGTACTGGCATGCGCGGCTGCTTCGGGAAGCCGATTTCCTGCCGCAGCACGAGTACCTCGACGCCATCAAGACGCATTCCGACGTGGTCCGGCCGCACGCTGCTGACCGGCAGGCATCGCTCGCCATCAACCCGTACCACCTCGGCTTCTGCATGTGGGAGCACATCATCGACAACCACGGCCTCGGGCAGGCCATGCGGATCCGCAGCCAGGACGACGATTTCAGTTTCATCCGCAACCATCTCACCGAGGAGCTTGCCGAGGAGCTGAAGCTGTTTCGCTTCCGTGCCGCCCGGGACGGAGCTGTCGAAGTCGTCGACCGTGACATCAATGCGTTGCGCGACGCCATCCTCGCGCCACGCTACAACTTCGGCGCGCCGGCGGTTTCCGTACAAACACTGGAGCGCGACGGCACGCTCAGGCTCGTGCACGAGCATGCCAGCGATGGCCGTGGCCTCGACCTGGCCCGCGCCACGAAGGTGCTGGAATACCTGCACCGCGTCTGGCGTCGTCCGGTGACGCTCGACACGGTCGATGCGCAGGGCGGGTCGCGCCGGGTCGAGTTTCCCGCAGCGGCCTGATCCGGAGCCGTCAGGCGGATTCGCGGTGTCGCGGCCGCAGGGCTGCCAGGGCGGTACCGGCCACGCGCGAGAGCAGCGGTGGGCGCTCACTCGTGCCACTCACGGCGGCCGTGAGCGCGTGGCGTATCGGCGCAAGCTGCTGTCCGGAGCGCAACGCGATGTTGCGCACCAGGCGGGCCGGCGGGGAATCGTCGCAGTACACCCGGGCAATGGCATTGGTCGCGAGGTACAGCGGCCGTGTGGCGATGCGATGTTCCTGCGCCCAGGGCTCGAGGACTGCGCCGCCGGCGAAATCGGCGCCGCGCTGGCGTGCAGCGGCGATTTCACGCCCGAGCGTCCAGGCGCCGCGCAGCCCGAAATTGAAGCCGTGCGCCGTCACCGGGTGCATGCCGACGGCCGCGTCACCGACACAGGCGAAGCGGCGCGCCGCAAAGCGCTCGGCATAGACGGCGACCAGCGGATAGGGATGGCGCGTGCTCACCAGGCGCATGGCGCCCAGGCGGTGGTCGAAGCGCCGTGCCATGTCGCTGTTGAAAGCAGCGTCGTCGAGGGCGAGCAGCGTCTCGATCTGGTGGTGCGGCAGCGTCAGGACCACGGAAGCCCGCTGGCCGGCGAGCGGCAACAACGCCAGGGTCTGCCCGTAGCCGAACCACTCCCAGGCGGTGTTCTCGTGCGGCCGCTCCAGTTCCATGCGGTAGACCATCATGGTGCGGCCGAAGTCGCGCATGTCGGCAGCGATGCCCATGGCACGCCGGGTTTCGGAGAAGCGGCTGTCGGCGGCGATGGCGAGTTGCGCCGTGATCGTGTCGCCGTTGTCGAGGGTCAGCGTGGCGTTGTCGGCGTCGGTGCGGATGTGGCGTACGCTGCGGCCATCGAGCAGCGTCACTTCCGGCATGTCCTTCACGACGGCGAACGCCGCACGGCGAATGAGATAGTTGGGCACGAGAAAGCCGAGCTCCTCGTGCCGGGCATCGGGCTCGACCACCATGGCGAACGGCGAGGGACCGTTCAGGACCCGGGCACGGCGCAGTGGGGAGATCTCCGCAGGGTCGACCTGCTGCCATTGGCCGAGCTCGCGCATGAGGCGCGCACTGAGCTGCGTGAGGGCGATCTCGCGGCCATCGAACGGCGGATCGGCGAGCTGTGCGGCCGGCAGCCGCTCGATCAGGGCGATGCGCAGGTCGAGGCCCGCGAGGGCCCGGGCCAGGCTGAGGCCGGCCGGACCGGCACCGGCGATGGCGACGTCGAAGTGCATGCTCTTCACCATGTCACGATGGCTGTCGTTCCTTGCGCCCCCGTTGCCGGGGCGGGTCACACCACTGCTCAGGGGCGCGGCATCTGGTGGTGGAAACGGGCGTCGTGGGTCCGGAAATGGACGCCGAACCACTCGGTGAGCCGCGTCGAGAACCGCTCTTCGACACGGCCGGCGGCCTCGAGGTCATCCATGATGTCGCGGATGTCGTCGAGCAGCCCCTCGTGATCACGCTTGTGCTCGGCATACTGGTCGTAGCGGCGCGAACTCATGACGTGCTCCTCGAGCGCAAAATGCGCCGAGATGCGCGCGAAGATCTCGCCGAGCAGGTCGCCGATCTGTCCTGGCGGGGTCGCGGGCTGGCTGCTCGCCGCCAGCGTCTGGTTGATCCAGCCGATCAGCTCGCGGTGCTCGTGGTCCACGTCCTGGATGCCGGTAGCGAACTCCGGGCGCCACTCGATGCTGGCCATGGCGGTGACTCTGCTGCTACCTGAACGTGAAGCCGCTCGACTCGTGGAACCCGACCACCAGGTTCTGCCCCGGGACGAGCTCCACCGAAGCAGTATTGCTGAAATCGAAGCCGCTGTCGCGCCCGCTGTTGCGCAGCCGTGCGGTCAGCTGCTGCGTGCCGGCGGGAACCGCAAAACGCTCGAACAGGCTCGACGGGCCGTCGCCCCAGATGCCGGCCGGCTGATGCATGCCGGCATAGACCACCTGCCCGTTGAGCTCGAGCTCTACGTAGACCGGCCAGCGCGCGCGTGGGCAGTCGCCGGGGCGGCGCATGTTGGCCGGCAGCTTTGCCAGCTCCTCCGGGGTGAGCTTGCGGCACTCCTGCTTCAGGCGCCCGGCGTGGCTGAAGCTCAGCGTGACGACCGCCTCGTCGGCACCGCGCAATTCGACCGCCGGCGTATCGGAAAAATACGCGACCAGGGCGCTGACGCCGACGGCGAGCAGCACCTGAACGACGATGCGGACAGGCAGCACGAACCGCGTGGCTTCATCACGCCATGCGGCACGCGAGGTCGGCTCGGCCTTCGCCGGCGCCGGATCGAGGGCCGCCAGCGCCGTTGCGAAGCGCCGGAGTGCCTTGGTACGCATGGACTTCTGCGCCGGGCTCGCCCAGGAGACGGCCACACGATCACGCGATATGCGGTCGCGCAGGTAGGGATCGCGCTCGGCGGCGATGCGTGCCTCGGTCCAGTTCACCCCGAGGCGCTGGTAGCACTCGCCCTCGCAGCAGCCGGCGAGCATCACGCCGCTGGCGAGCTTGCGCGTCACGACGAAATCGAGGAAGGAGGGTGGGATCATGCCGGTGCAGGGTACGTCGATGACCGCCACGGCGGTATCGGCCGGGGCGGCCACCGCGGCCCCGTGCGGGCAGCGGAAGGCGAGGATGCGCGGTTCGCCGGGAGTGGCGGCGCAGATCGCCTCGACCTGTTCGCGCAGCCCTGCAATCCTGTGGTCTGGCAGTTCGATGCCCGGGACGAGTGCGGTGCTGCGCCGGAACGGCGTGGCAGTCGGGCAGGCCCCGACACAGATGCCGCAACTCACGCAGAGGTCGGGATCGACCACGGCTTCCTCGGTGAAGCCCGAGCCGTCGCTGCGCGGCTGCATGGTGATGGCGCTGAATGGGCAGTCGGCGAAGCAGCGCGCGCAGCCGTTGCAGTTGTCGAGATGGACTTCGGCGGGCTGCGTCGCGGGCAACGGCGGCACCCATGGCAGCACCGCAAGCACCAGGAAGATGCCGATCACGATCCACCACAGTGTCACGCTGCCGAGCGAACCGACCAGCGGGTACAGCGGGATGTAGAACCAGTCGAGACCGACGCTGGCCGCCAGCCGGTCGAGGTCGGCAGGACCCTGGCTGAGGGCGGGCGCAAGCAGCGAGAGGACCAGGAAGGTGGCCGCGGTGGCGATCATCAGCGGCTGCGTCGGGTTCACGCGGGCGTGGTTGTAGCGCTGGATGTGCACCCACATGAGCGCCAGCATCAGCAGCGGCGCCGCAATGTGGATGTAGACCATCAGGGTGAAGAACCGGCCGCTCAGCTCCGCATTGCTGAGGAAGTTGCGCGAGATCGGCTCGGCGAAGATCGGCAAAGCATCGAGCCAGCGTGACGTGGTGAGGGCCACGTACTGGGCGAGCTGGTCCCAGACCATCCAGTAGCCGGTGATGCCGCAGACGTAGATGAAGCCGACGAGCAGCAGCCCCGTCACCCAGGCGAACCAGCGCCGGCCGCGCATGCGGTCGAGGGCGAACTCGCGCAGGAAGTGCAGGAACGTCACCAGCACGAGCACGTCGGACGCGTAGCGGTGGAAGCTGCGCAGGATGCCGCCGGCCCACCACTGGTCGTGGGTGATCGACTCGAGCGATTCGTAGGCCTGGGTGACGCCGGTGTCGAAGAAGACGAACAGGTAGATGCCGCTGCCGGTGATCAGCCAGAACATGAACCAGCCGAGGGCACCGAGCTGGGCGAGCGGGTTGTGCCTGGCACCGCAGGCGGCATCGAGTGCGGACTCGGCGTAATCGAAAGCCGCGCGCAGCGGCCGCTTCAGCCAGTTCATGGCGAGACCCGCTGGCCGTGCCCGGGGTCGTCTACCGGCCTGCAGCGCGTGTGGCGCGCATCTGGCGCCAGGTGTGGACCACGAAGGCGAGGGCCGCCAGCGCGCAGCTCACGCCGATGGCGATTTCCAGAATCAGGGAATAGTCGAACCGGTAACGGCCGCTTTTCGGGTCGTAGGACGTGCATATCAGGCGTACTCGGGACAGGAAGTCGGCCATCGGCTGTTCGCCGACGGCCATCCCGAGAGCGAGCCGCTTGAGAGGATCGACGATCATCGGCGGCTGGAACTCCGGGCCGTATACCTGCCGGTACACCCGTCCATCGGCATCGAGGATTGTAACCTGAGTGAGGTGATCGAATCCCCCCGCGAGCGGCACGTAGGAAAACCCGGTCTCGTGCGCGAGCGCATCGACGGTGGCCTGGTCACCGCTGGCGAAGTACCAGTCCGGTGCCTCGATGCCCCGCTCGGCTGCGTAGCGGCGCAGGGCCTGCGGGGTGTCGTTGCGCACGTCGAAACCGACGGTGACGACCGTGAAGCGGTCCTTGCCCAGGGTTTCACGCGCGATGTCGGTGACGCGTGCGAGGCTCGTGGTGATGGTCGGGCAGATGAAGGCGCAGCTGGTATAGATGAAGCTCAGGACCACTGGCCGCCCGCGCAGCGCGCCGAGCTGCAGGTCCCGGCCGCGATGGTCGACGAAGCGATGATCCGCGACCGTGCCGCCGATCGCGGCCTGGCTGCGTCGCAGTGCCTCGTCGGGATCGAGCGGACCCTCGGCCGCGGTGAGCCCGGTGGCGAGCAACAGGAGGGACGGCAGCAGCGCCCGCCACGGGCCGCAGGCGCCGTGTCTGGGCGCTGTGCCGGCAGACATGCCCTACCTCAGCGGCCAGACTTCGGCGAGGTACTTCCAGTTCACGTAGTAATAGAGGACGAACGACACGAAAAAGATGGTCACCAGGGTGATCGTGCCGGGAATATTCAGGGAGCCGGCGCTGCCGTATGCGCCGACCGCCGCGGGCTGACCCGACGTGGAAACCGGCACCGCCACCTTCATCGGCTTGTCGGCCGTCTTCTTGCCGAAGAACACGGAGGCGACGACGTTGACCACGTACATCAGGCCGCCGGTGGCGGCGAGGATCGCGCTGAGGCCGTTCAGAGCCAGCATCATGAACGCGGCCGAGGGGAACTCGAACCCGAACGGCGAGTCGGCGAAAGTCACGTCCCAGTGGCGCCGCGGCACGCCGAGCGTGCCGGCACCCATCATGAAGAGCGAGATGCCGGCAGCGCCGAGCCCGAACACGTACGGCTGCCACTGCGCCATGCGCGGGAACATGACGTCGCGCTGCAGGATGAGCGGCAGGATCAGGTAGGTCACGGCCATGAACGTGAGCGTGGTGCCCGTGACCACCGTGGCGTGGAAGTGGCCGGGTACGTACAGCGTGTTGTGCATGATCAGGTTGATCTGCTCGGTGCCGAGCACCACGCCAGAAATACCGCCGAGGAAGCCGAACATCACCAGCGAGAGGAACACGCCCGAAAACGCCGGGTTGCCCCAGGGGGCCTTGCGCAGCCACTCGAACATGCCCTTGTTGAAGCCGAGCTTGCGTTGTGCGGCTTCGATGGTGCCGGGCACGGTCAGCGCGTGGATCATGCTGCCGAGCACGGCGAGGTACATCGCGTAGCTGGTGTTGAAGATCTTCCATTCGGAACTGATGCCCGGCTCCACCAGCAGGTGGTGAGCGCTGGCGAGCTGCAGGAAGAAGATGTACAGCAGGAACGCGAGGCGGCTTGCTTTCTCCGACAGCGGCTTGGCGCCGAGCAGGATGGCGGCGACTGCATACCAGACCGCGACGTGCGCGGAGACGTTGATCTGCTGCGAGGAGTGGCCCATCGCCCACCACACGAGCTTGTACATGACCGGATCGATGTGGTTGATGTAGCCGAGCGACCATAGCCAGGTCGGTATCAGGATCACGGCACCGGAGGCGAGCGTGAATACGGCGATGATCGCCGCGGTCAGCGCGCCGAAGGTCACCAGCGGGACGGAACCCTCGTAGGTGCGTTCTTCCTTGGCGATCACCAGGGTGCCGAAGAAGTTGCCGCAGGCGACCAGCGCACCGACGGCGAAGATGATGAGCCCGAGGTAGAAGTTCGGTGCGGCCCGGAGTGGCGTGTACGAGGTGAACATCACCGAGGACTCGCCCTGCAGCACCGTGACGTTGGTCAGCGCAGCGCCGACCACCATCAGCACGAACGCCACCCAGGCTGTCCGTGGTGCGGCGAGCCTGCAGTTGAGCAGCACCGCCGAGGCGAAGTACAGCACCGCCACCTCGAAGAAGATGATCCAGCACAGCAGCACATCGAGGCCATGGGCGGTCAGCGCCATGTAGAACCAGTCGACCGGCAGCAGGTGGATCTCCGGCCAGCGGGTCAGTGCGATGCTCAGACCGAACAGTCCACCGATCGCCAGGAAGACGACGGCGGCCACGGCGTTGGCCTTGATGAGGGACTGCGCGGCCAGGTCGATCTTCAGACCGGTGGTCGGGCAGGTGCGGAACTGGGTCGTTGCGGCCATGGCTGGATCCCTTCTCAACTACGGTCGACGACGTACAGCGGGCTCACCATCGTGTGATGGCCGAAACCGCAGAACTCGTTGCAGACGATGCCGAACTTGCCCGACTGGTTCGGCGTGATCGTGAGGACGTGCTCGTAGCCGGGCTGGATCTGGATGTTGATGTTCACCGGCTGCAGGGAGAAGCCGTGCGAGTACTCCATCGCGCTCAGGTGCAGGCGGTAGCTCTGGTCCTTCTCCAGCTCCAGGATCGGCCACCACGACCAGATGCGGGCGATGAGGTAGACATCGCTGCCCGGCGGAGGGCGCACCACCGGTATGCCGACCTCATCGCGCACCGTGTATTTTTCGGTCATCGCCTCGGCCTTGGCCGCAAAGCTCTGCGGCACGACCTTGTAGGTCTCATTGGCGAGGTTCTGCTCGCCGATGGAGTGCCAGTACACCATCGTGAAGAACATCACGAGGCCCCAGATGAAGGCGATGACGATCCAGCCGAGTTCTACGATGTGGATCGGCTCGTTCCACCACAGGCGGTTGGCCGGAGGCGTGACTGCCATGGAAACTCTCCCTTGGGAAAAACGGGGCTGCGGTTACTGGGGCGCGACGGGGATGCCGACGAGTTCCATGACACCCCAGAGGATGTACAGGACCGTAGGCATGGTCACGCCGATGAACAGCAGCAGGAAATGGTTGTCGCAGACCCGCTGCCAGAATGGGATGCGCTCTTTCTCGGGCCCCCCGGACGTCTGCCGGGTGCCTGGAGTACCGCCTTCGGACATCGTGAATCTCCCGCCTCCAGAAACGCGCGTATGTTAGGGCCGCCCGCCGGCTGCGGCAACCGCAGAAATGCCGTGTGCACGGACCAAATTGTCAACCTATACGCATTTGTACCTAGTGAGGACTGCGAGGCACATGGTCACGGGGCCAGCTGGCGGATCACAGCGAAGCTGACCAGCGCCATGCCGAGCAGCAGGGCGAAGAACAGCACCGAGCGATACGCGAGCGTACGGCCGAGCCGGGACTCGATGGTCCGCACGATGCGGTCGGCGGCGAGGTACAGGATGATCGCAACGAGGGTGAAGTAGACGGCTTCCATGGCGGTGGCAGCTGCGGCGGGCTGGCGTGGCCCGGTAAGGACCTCATGGTAGCCTAGGCTCCGTGCCGGGCACATGGCCTCCGGGTCATCGGGCGAGTGCTGGCCGGGAGCCCCGCGACGATGAATCCAGCCGCAGATACCGACCTCGCTGCCGCCCTCGCCGGTCACCTGGGTCGCGAACGCGTGATCGTCGATCCCGCCGAGCGGGCGTTGCTGGGCACCGACCTCTACGTCGAAGGAGCGCTCTGCGCCCTCGCCATCCGGCCGGCCGATACCACCACGCTGGCGGCGGCGGTGCGCTGTGTGACGGCGGCCGGCCATGCCGTGGTCCCGCGCGGCGGTGGCCTGTCGTACACCGGCGGTTACGTGCCCGACACCACCGAAGCGGTGGTGGTCGATACACGTGATCTGGCCGGCGTCGTGACGCTCGATGCCGCCGGCATGACATTGACCGTGCGCGCCGGAACGACCTGGGAGGCGATAGAGGCGGTGCTCGCGCCGCAAGGCCTGCGATTGCCGTTCTACGGCACGTTCTCGGGCCGGGTCGCCACCGTCGGCGGGGGGCTGTCCAACGGCGCCGTGTTCTTCGGTTCCGCACGCTACGGCACGGCCGCGGACAACGTCCTCGGTCTCGAGGTGGTCTGTGCGGACGGCCGGGTGCTGCGTACAGGGCAGGCGGCACTGCGTCATGGCAAGCCGTTCTACCGGACCCACGGGCCCGACCTCACCGGTCTGTTCCTCCACGACAGCGGCGCGCTCGGCATCAAGACCGAGGCGACGTTCCGCCTGATCGAGCGGCCGGCGCACACCGACCATGGCTCGTTTGCGCTGGCCGATGCGATGTCGGCAGCTGCAGCGCTGTCCGCGGTCGGGCGCAGCGGTGCCGCCGAGGAAGCCTACGTCTTCGATCCGCCGACCACGGCGCGCGGTCTGGAGGGCGGCAACCTCGCCAGCGATCTGCGCCGGCTCGGCGGCATCGTCACTGGCCAGGGCAGCCTGCTCGCCGGGCTGCGAGCCGGCGCGCGCGTGGTTGCCGCCGGCAAGCGCCTGGTGCCGGCCGGTGCCTATTCGCTGCATGTCACCTGCGCCGGGCGCAGCGCGGCCGCCGTCGCGGCCGATCTGGCGCACTGCAAGGCGCTGGTGGCGCGCCATGGCGGGCAGCCGCTGCCGAACTCGATCCCGCTCGGCGTGCACGCCGCACCGTTCGACAACCTGAACGGCGTCCTTGGCCCGCGGGGCGAGCGCTGGGCTGCGGTCAATGCCAAGGTGCCGCACGGCGAGGCGCCACTCATCATCGCCCGTTTCGATGCGCTGATCGAGCCGTATCGCGCACGCCTCGCGGCACATGGCGTCACGGTCTCGACGCTGTTCACCGCCGTGGACACCTGCGTGTTCAGCTTCGAGCCGGTATTCCACTGGCCCGACCGCTGGCTGCCGCTGCACCGGGCCGTGGCCGATCCGGCCCACCTCGCGCGACTCACCGAGCCGGCACCGAATCCGGACGGGGCGGCGCTGGTGGCCGAACTCCGCCAGCGCACGCTCGATCTCTTCGACGAACTCGGCGCGCCGTCCAACCAGCTCGGCCGGACCTACCGGTACTACGACAACCTTGCGCCGGAGACGCGCGCGCTGCTCGACGCCCTGAAGGCGGCGCTCGACCCGCAGGGGCTCATGAATCCGGGCGTGCTGGCGCCCCGTGCGCGCGCATGATGCTGCATGCCCTGCTGGTAGCGCACATCGCCGTGCTCGGCTACTGGCTCGGTGCCGAGCTGGTGATCAACAGCACTTACCGTTACGTGTCCTGGGCCGCTGCGATGCCCTTTGCCGAGCGCGACCGGCTCATGGACCACGTGCTCGACGTCGACCAGCACGTTCGCTACGCACTGATCCTGCAGGCCGGGCTCGGTCTGGCACTGGCTGCCCTGCTCGGCTACCTGCCCGGCGGGGAGCCGCTCGCGGTGACAGCCGTCGTCGTGGCGCTGGTCTGGCTCGTCCTCGCCGAGGCGACGCACCGGCTGCGTCGCACGGCGGCCGGGATGCGCCTCGCCGCGCTCGACCGCGGCGTGCGCTACGTCGCCATCATCGGTCTGCTCGCGCTCGCTGCCAGCCTGCTCACCGGTGTGCTGCCGACGCCACGCTGGCTCGGACTCAAGCTGGTCCTGTTCGCCGGCGTGATCGCCTGCGGGCTGGGCATCCGCGGGCAGCTGCTGCGGTTCTACGCCACCTGGCGCGTGATCGCGCACGAGGGCCCGGTCGCTGCGCTGGAGAGCGAGATCCGTCGGATCTACGTGGCGGCCACGGCGATCCTCGTGGGGCTGTGGGTGCTGATTGCCGGGATCGTCACCCTGAGCGTGCTCAAGCCGGGGTGAGGGGGTCACAGCTCCAGAATGTCTGTGGGGGCGCAAGCCGCGACTCTTCACAGTCGGGGCGGGTTGTTCCGGAGCTGTGTTCTGGCGGTATGGGGGCCGGGGAATAGTCGCGACTTGCGTCGCTCCCACAGTGGTACTCGCGTGCCGGCAGGTCTCACAGCGCCAGACTGTCTCTCTGGAGCTGTGGGAGCGACGCGAGTCGCGACCCTCCACCGTCGGGGCTTGCGCCCGTCCCACAGCGCCACCTGCCACCCTGTGGGAGCGACGCGAGTCGCGACTCTCCACCGTCGGGGCTTGCGCCCCTCCCACGGCCGCGACTCTCCCTGCTTCAGCCGCGGCCCGCCACCTCATATACTCGCGCCGCCGCCGGCGCGTCGTCCGCACGTCGGCCGCAGCGCAGCGCCAGGGGAGCCGCGTGGACCCGATCATCAGCGTCAGAGATCTCGTCAAGACCTACGCCTCGGGATTCCGGGCGCTGAAGGGCGTCAGCCTCGAGATCCGTGCCGGCGAGATCTTCGCGCTGCTCGGTCCGAACGGGGCCGGCAAGTCCACCCTCATCAACATCGTCTGCGGGCTGGTCACGCCGACCGCCGGGCAGGTCTGCGCCGGGGGCCACGATATCGTCCGCGACTATCGCGCCGCACGCGCGCTGATCGGCCTGGTGCCGCAGGAGATCACCAGCGATGCCTTCGAGAGCGTGTGGTTGACGGTGCGCTTCAGCCGCGGGCTGTTCGGCCGGCCGCCCGACGATGCCCACCTCGAGCGCGTGCTGCGCGAGCTCTCGCTCTGGGACAAGCGCGACGACCGCATCCTCACGCTTTCCGGCGGCATGAAGCGGCGGGTGATGATCGCCAAGGCGCTGGCCCACGAGCCGCGCATCCTGTTCCTCGACGAGCCGACCGCCGGGGTCGACGTGGAGCTGCGCCGCGAGATGTGGGCCATGGTGCGCCGCCTGCGTTCCAGCGGGGTGACCATCATCCTCACCACACACTACATAGAAGAAGCCGAGGAGATGGCCGACCGCGTCGGCATCATCAACCACGGCGATATCGTGCTGGTCGAGGACAAGCAGACGCTGATGCGCAAGCTCGGACGGCGGCAACTGACGCTGCAGCTGCAGAGCCCGCTCCCCGCCATCCCGCCGGGGCTCGCCGACCGCCAGCTCGAGCTGTCCGCCGACGGCCTGCAGCTCGTCTATACCTTCGACACGCAGGCCGAGACCACCGGTATCGCCAGCCTGCTGCGCCAGATCCGCGACCAGGGGATCGACTTCCGCGACCTGCAGACCAGCGAGAGCTCGCTCGAGCAGATCTTCGTGAGCCTCGTCGGGAGCAGCCGGTGAACATCCACGGCATGCGCGCCATCTATCTCTTCGAGCTGGCCCGCTGGTGCCGCACGCTGGTGCAGAGCGTGCTCTCGCCGGTGATTTCGACCTCGCTGTACTTCGTCGTCTTCGGCGCGGCGATCGGTTCGCGCATGACCGAGATCGGCGGGGTGCCCTACGGCGCCTTCATCGTGCCGGGGCTCATCATGCTCTCGGTACTCACCGAGAGCGTTGGCAACGGCTCCTTCGGCATCTACATGCCGCGCTATTCGGGCACCATCTACGAGGTGCTCTCCGCACCGCTCTCGCCGCTCGAGATCGTGGTCGGCTACGTCGGGGCGGCGGCCACGAAGTCGGTCATCCTCGGCCTGATCATGCTCGCCACCGCGCGCCTGTTCGTCGCCTTCGAGATCGCCCACCCGCTGTGGATGCTCGCGTTTCTGGCGCTGACCTCGATGACGTTCGCCCTGTTCGGCTTTCTGCTCGGCGTCTGGGCCACCGGCTGGGAAAAGCTGCAGGTGGTGCCCATCCTGATCATCACGCCACTGACCTTCCTCGGCGGAACCTTCTACTCGATCGACATGCTGCCACCCGTCTGGCAGAAGGTGACGCTGTTCAATCCGGTGGTCTACCTCATCAGCGGGTTCCGCTGGAGTTTCTTCGGCACCGCCGACGTCAGCGTGGCGGCGAGCCTCGGCATGACGCTCGGCTTCATGGCGATCTGCCTCACCGTCGTCTGGTGGGTGTTCCGTACCGGGTACCGGCTGAAGGCCTGAGCGGCAGGCTTATACTGCGTGCCGATGGAAGTGCACTTCTACGGCGCGGCCGGCGAGGTTACCGGTTCCTGTTTCCTGGTGTGCGCGGCTGGCCGGCGCATCCTGGTCGACTGCGGCCTGGTCCAGGGTCGTCCGGCCGACGAGCGGCGCAACCGCGAGCCGTTCCCGTTCGAGCCCGCGACGCTCGATGCCGTGGTGCTCACCCACGCGCACATCGATCACTCGGGGCGCCTGCCGCTGCTGATGAGTCGCGGCTACAAGGGCCCGGTCTACACGCACCGTGCCACGGCCGAGCTGTGTGCCGTGCTGCTCAGGGATGCGGCGTGGCTGGCGGCGAAGGATGCGCAGTGGGAGAACCGCAAGCGCGAGCGCAAGGGCCTGGCGCCGGTCGAGCCGCTGTACTCCGTGGCCGATGCCGAGCGCACGCAGCGGCTGTTCCGCCCGCTCGATTACGACGTGGCGCACGAGCTCCTGCCGGGCGTAAAGCTCACGCTGCGCGATGCCGGGCATATCCTCGGCTCGGCGAGCGCCGAGCTCGCCATCACCGCGGACGGTGCCACCCGGCGCATCGTCTTCAGCGGCGACGTCGGCCATCTCGGTGCGCCCATCCTGCGCGATCCCGCACCGGTGCCGCAGGCGGACCTCGTGGTGCTCGAGAGCACCTACGGCGACCGGCTGCACCGGCCCTGGGACGAGACCTGGCGCGAGCTCGGCGGAATCATCGGCAGCGCGGCGGCGCGCCGCGGCAACATCCTCATCCCGGCATTCGCCGTGGGCCGCACGCAGGAGCTGCTCTACACGTTTGCCCAGCACTTCGAGGACTGGCACCTCGGCGGCTGGCGCATCTATCTCGACAGCCCGATGGCCATCGAGGCCACCGCCATCTACGCGCGCCATGCGCAGGAGCACGACGCGCCGGCACGCGACTGGTCGGGGCGCCACGGCGGCAGCCTGTTCCGCCTGCCGAACCTGCACCTGAGCCGCACCGGCCCGCAGTCGATGGCGATCAACCGGATCCGCAGCGGCGCGATCATCATCGCCGGCAGCGGCATGTGCAACGGCGGGCGCATCCGCCACCATCTGAAGCACAACGTCTGGCGGCCGGAGACGCACCTGATCATCGTCGGCTTCCAGGCGGCAGGCACCGCCGGTCGTGCGCTCGTCGACGGGGCCCGCTACATCCGCCTGTGGGGCGAGGCGATCCGCGTCAACGCCGCGATCCATACCGTCGGCGGCCTGTCCGCCCATGCCGACCAGGCCGGGCTCGTCGGCTGGTACCAGGCGATCGCCGGACATCCACCCGTGGCATTGGTGCACGGCGAAGCGACGGCGATGGCCGAACTCGCTTCTCGACTGCAGCGCGAGCCGCGGGCCCGCGTGGTGCAGGCGCGCTACGGCCAGGTGCTGCGGGTGTGAACGCGGGCGGTGCCTGACTCCGGCTGCGTTGCCTGGTCGACGGGAGGGGTCCGCCAGCGGCGGATTCAGTGGCGACCCGCTGCCGTTGCCCCGAAGTAGCGTCCCACCTCGTCGCGCCGTGCGTCGGCCAGTGCCGCGCACAGCTCGATGCCTTCCAGTGCCTCGGCCAGCGTGCGCTCGGCGCCTTCCAGCCGCGGCAGCAGCGGTGTGAACACGTCGCGCACCTCGTCGCGTTCGGCGAGCGTGCAGAAGCCGGCACCGAAACGCGGCAGCCAGCGGTAGCCGAAGCGCGAGATGCGGCCCATGAAGGCGTCGTGGTTTGCGGCGAACCAGTCGAACATGGCGCGCCGCTGCGCCGGCCGATCGGCGAGCGCGAACGCGATCGTCGTCGGTTCGCGCCCGCGCAGCCGTGCATCGAGCAGCAGCGCGCGCGAGCGCGCCCCGACCGCCGGGTCGTCACTGCTGCCGAGGGCACCGGCCGCCTGGCTGCGGAACTGGATGTCGTTCGACGCGAGCAGGCGCTCGATCAGCAGCTCGACGAAGGGCAGGCCGAGCTGGCGCACGCCGGCGCGCAGTGCGGTATCGACCAGCGCCGGCTCCACCGCCGTAGCATCGATGCCGCCACCGGGTTCGCCCAGGCGCAGGTAGCGGCGCGCGCTGGTCGCGAGCGAGTCGAGGAGGGCCGTATCGCCGGCCTCGAGCGCCAGCAGGCGGGTGAGCCGCGTGCGGAACAGGGCCTGATCGACTGCGTCAGCCGAGTTGGCGGGCGCGGTCGGGTCCGCGACGCCGAGCCCGTCGAGACGCGGACGGTAGAGTTGGTGCAGGTACGCCATCACCGCCGGACGCTGCGCGGCCGGTGCCAGCGTATCGCGCATCCGGATCAGGCTCCTCTCCGGAGCGAGCGCGACCTGCGGGTGGGGTGAGGCGACGAGCCGGCTGACGGTCTCGAGATATTCCGGCGTGCCGATGCGCCCGGCCTGATAGGCCGCCGACAGGCTGTCGGCGACGGCAAGCGCCTCGGTCTCATCGAGCCGGTCGAGGCTGGCGACCAGCGCCCGCCAGCCTGCGGCATCGAGTGCGAAACGGTAATAGCCGGCACCGCCGGCGTTCGGCATCACGAACTGCGGGCAGGCGCCGCCAGCGAGTGGCCAGCGCTCGCGTTCGGTCGTGACGAGACGGCACTCCCGCTGCACGCCGGCAGCGTTGCCGTAGCGCACGCACAGCAGCAGCTGCCAGCGCTGGTTTGCATCGCCGCGCGAGCCGAGTGGCAGGTAACGCGATTGCGTGATCTCGAGCGCGGCGTCCCCGGCGCTGCAGTCGGCGCGCACACTGACGAGCGGCACGCCCGGCTGGTCGATGAAGCTGCGGAATGCGGGCACGACGTCAGGGCGGCGGGAGCCCTGCGCGAGCGAACCCATGAAGTCCTCGACGTCGGCCACCGTGTGCGCAAAGCGCTGCATGTGCAGGCGAATGCCGTCGCGGAAAGCTGTCGACCCCAGCCAGTGTTCGAACATGCCGAGCACCGCGCCGCCCTTGAGGTAGGTGATGGCGTCGAAGGCGTTGCCGATCTCGGCATTGCGTGCCACCGGGTTGCGTACCTGGCGGGCGGCGATGCGGCTGTCGAGTTCCATGGCAGGTGGCGTCTGCAGGGCCGGCACCACGGCGAGCCTCAGCTCGGGGCGCCAGGCGTCGGCCGCCTTGAAGCCCATCCAGTTGGCGAAGGATTCGTTCAGCCAGATGTCGTCCCACCACTTCGGCGTCACCAGGTCGCCGAACCACTGGTGTGCGATCTCGTGGGCGTGGATACCGCCGAAGTCGCGCAGTTGATCGAGCGAGGCATGCTCGTCGAGCAGGAGGCGCGGGTCGCCGTAAATGATCGCTCCGGCATTCTCCATGCCGCCACCGGCGTCCGGGGAGGCGATGAGATCGAGCTTCGGGTACGGAAAGGCGACGGCGAAGTACTCCTCGAGCCAGGCGACGATGGTGCGGGTATTGGCGAGCGCGAAAGCGAGCCGCGGTCCCTTGCCGCGTGTGGCCACACCCCGCAGCGGCAGCGGGTGGTCGCGCACCGCGTTCGGCGGGAGCGCCGGCGCCTCGACCACGTCGAGTGGTCCGACCGCCAGCGCCACGAGGTAGGTCGGCAGCGGCAGCGTGGTGGCGAACTCCACGCGCTTGCGTCCCTCGCCGGCGGTGCTTTCGCGGCGCACCGGCGCATTGCCGACCACGACGTTGTCGCTGGCGGTGGTCACCGCGATGTCGAACGGCGTCTTGAAGCCCGGTTCGTCGAAGCCGGGGAACATGCGCCGCGCGTCGATCGGCTGGAACTGGGTGAAGGCGTAGGCGTCGGTGCCGACCATGGACTTGTACAGCCCTTCGCCCGGGCGGCTGAACGGTGCGTTCCAGGCGAGGCGCAGGGTCGCACGGCCGGCCGGTACCGGCGTGTCGAACGCCAGGCTCGCCACCCCGGTCGGATCGATCTGGGTGTAGCGACCGGTGTGGATCGCACCGCCGGCCGGCGTGAGGGTCGCCGACGTCACGGCGAGTCCGCTGCCGTGCAGGTAGATCACGTCGCGTGGTGCGCCGATCTCGACCTCGATCTCGACGCTGCCGCTGAAGCGCGGCTCCTCGGGCAGCACGGTGAGGTCGAGCCGGTAGGCGAGCGGGCGTACCGAGCCGTCGAGGCGGCCAGGAGGCGGGGTTTCTCCAGCCAGCGTCGTGCCGGTGCCGCCGATGGTGCAGAGGATGAGGATCCGGGTGAGCCAGGACATGACCGGTTGCATCGACGTACCTCTCGGCGGCTGCCAGCGCCGGTGCTGGCAGGTGCATGGTAACTGGGGCGGGACGCACAGTGCCGCCACCCGCGGCCATTGACCTGATTGCCGCTGGCAAGGAAAATGTCCTTGCCAGAGTAAGGATGCATGGCCAAGGTCACCAGCAAGTTGCAGGTCACGATTCCAAAGCGCATCGCAGAGCGCTTCGGGATTGCGCCCGGCGACGAGATCGAGTTTGTCGCTGCCGGTGACGGGATCCGCGTCGTCCCCGCAGGCAAGCGTGTGGTCGACACACTGAGCGTGGCTGAACGTCTGCGTCTGTTCAGTGCCGCCAGCACGCGCCAGAAAGCGCGGGACAAGGCCCTGAACGCCGGTGGCAGCGCCGCTGCCGGGCGTGGCTGGACGCGCGACGAACTCTACAGCCGTGCCAAGCCTCGTTGATACGAACGTCCTGGTCTATCGCTGCGACCCGCGTGACCCGGTGCGGCAGCGCACCGCCACGCGACTGCTGGAGGAGGGGATCGGCCGGCAATCGCTGGTGATTTCCCACCAGGCCATCGTCGAATTCGTGGCCGCGGTGACGAAGCCGCAGAAGAACCTGCGCGGCCGGGCGCTGATGCCGATCGCCGAGGCGCTGGTGGAAGCTGCCGATCTGATGGCGCAGTTGCCTGTGCTGTACCCGTCACGGGAGACGCTGGTGACCGCCATGCGCGGCGCGGCGCTCTACGGGCTGCCGTGGTTCGACGCGCAGATGTGGGCCTGCGCCGAGGTCAATGGCCTGCCGGAGCTGCTATCCGAGGATTTCCAGCATGGTCGGCACTACGGCAACGTGCGCATCGTCAATCCCTTCCTCGCCGGGGAGGGTCGCGTCCACGAGCTGCCGCCGCTGTACGATGACGCGTAGCCGTGGTGTCTGGCGCCGGCCAGGACGGCCTGGGCTGGTACGACCGCTGAATTCATGTAGTCGAAACCTGTGTCGCCCAGCGCGGAACTGAGCCTGACCGGGTTGCCATTGGCGTCGGTTACGCCGCTCTAGAAGGATTTCCGTCCCTCCAGCAGCAGTTGCATGGAGCCGATGTCCTGCGCACCGTTCAGCGGAAAGGCGACATCGATGTGCAGCACGCTCCCGCCGCTCCCGGAACGCGCATTGCCGAGACGCAGGCCCACGCCGACGTCGGCGAGCCACTCCTGGGACCCGGTCACGGCGGGGTCGCCACCCCACATACGCCCGACATCCGCGAATGCCGCCGCGCCCACCCGGAACAGGCGGAATGGATACCAGTCGGTGTAGTAGCGCTCCTCGACGATGGCTTGCAGGCGGGTGTCGCCGGTCTGGTAGCGCAACGGATAGCCGCGCAGACCGTTGTCGCCACCGAGCTGCAGCTGGCGGTCTTCGGTGAGGTCATCGGCATGTGCGGCACCGACGAAGGTCATCAGCGTATTTTTCTCGTCGAAGCGGTGGTAATAGCGCGTGGAAAGCTCGGCGACGGCATCGACCAGGCCGCCTGATTCCAGGCGTCCCTCCCAGTTGGCCGCGAGATCCATCTCGCCGAGTGCCCCTACTGCGTAGCTCATGCCGCCACCCACGGAGAAGATCCCCGCGTTGCGATCCGAGCCGAGGGCAGGACTGGCGAAGCCGAGGGTTGCGTGGAAGCGCCGGCCGAGGAAAAGGTCCTCGATGCGGCCGATCTGGTCGCGGTTGCGGGTGGTGGTGAACTGATCCTCGATCATCTCGATCCCCACCCACGGATAGGAGAGGGTGCGATCGTCGGGTATGTCCGCGGTGGCGAACTCGCTGTCGGGCACGGGCGTGAAGCGCGCGCGATCGTAGCGGTAGCCGGCCAGCCAGCGCGTGGTCCAGCCGTCGACCAGGCCCTTGGATATACCGCCCTGCACCGAGATATCGTCGTACTGGCTCGCGAACTCGCTGACCTTCTCGCCTAGCGTGTACAGCGGGGTGATCTCGCTGCGCGTGTTTGCCGAGAGGCCGGCACTCCAGCGTGAGTCGAGCGAGAAGAATGGTCGTCCGATGTCGACGTAGACGTTGCTGCCATCGCTGTTGTCGGCATAGGCGGTATCGAGGCTCCACCACGAGTGGAACAGGTTGGGGTCGATGAACTGCAGGTTGACCCCCGAGCGGTCGACGTCGCTCGAGTAGCCGAGTGCTACCTTCTGCCCGAAGCCGAACAGGTTTTCATCGGCGATGCGCAGTCGCGCCTTGTTGGTGCCGCCCTTGCGGCCGATCCCGATTCCGGGCTCCAGCGTCCACACGTCGCGCACATGCACGCGCATGTCCACGGTATTGGTTTCAGAGTCGTAGCGCGCCGGTACCACCTCGGCGTCGGCGAGGTAATCGCGCTCCCGCAGCAGACGCGCGCTTTCCTCGGCCTTCTGCGCCGAGAAGGCGTCACCCGGCTGCAGCAGCAGCGCCTCCCGGATCGTGCCCTCGCGGGTGCGGATCTTCAGATCGTTGGCCAGCCGGTAGAGGAGCCCATCCTCGCGCGGATCGGCCTCGTCGAAAATCTCCTCGACACTGATTGCCACGGAGCCGACTACTGCCCGGCGAGCCTCGAGTTGCTCCGGCGTTGGCAACCAGGGGGTGGCACCGGCCGGCACCTCGTCTGCTATGTCCGGCCGGACTGGCATCAGGGCGGCTGTGGCGATCCAGCCATCATCCGCGGCTCGGCAGGGCGAGGTCGTGAGCGACAGCAACGCTGCGGCAGCACAGACCCAGGTGCGGTGCCTTCCGGGCGCGCGGCCTGACCACGTGAACTCGTGCACTGCGCCCTCCCCGAGACCGTGACGGGAATCGACCTCTCGGGGATTGGACGATGGCCGGCGTCCAGATCAATCGCCGCACAGGGTGACGCCGTGCAGCAGGAGGCCTGCATCCGGGCGCGTCTCGGGGTCAGGGTCAGAAAGTCCTCGCCCGCGACCTGCGCCCGGGCGCCACGCCGCTGCGCTAGATCTTCTCCGGCACCATGTTGATCGCCCCGCAGGGGCACTCCTCGACGCAGATGCCGCAGCCCTTGCAGTAGTCGTAGTTGATCTCGTAGCGCTGGCCGGGGCCGAGCTTGATGATGGCGTTGTCCGGGCACACGCCGTAGCAGTTGTCGCACTCGAAGCAGTTGCCGCAGGACAGGCAGCGCCGTGCTTCGAACAGCGCGTTGCTCTCGTCGAGGCCCTGCACCACCTCGTCGAAGGTGGAGCTGCGCCGGGCGACATCGAGCATGGGGCGCACGGTCTTCGAGGCGTCGCTGTAGTACCAGGTGTTGAGTTTGTCGAACGCGGCCAGTTCGTGCTTCGGCGGCGGCGCGTGGCGGGTGTCGCGCAGCCAGGCGTCGATGTGGCGCGCGGCCTTCTTGCCGTGGCCGACCGCCACCGTCACCGTGCGTTCCGAGGGCACCATGTCACCGCCGGCGAACAGGCCCGGGAAGCCCGTCATCATGTCGGGCCCGACCACGGCGACGCCGTCGCGGATCTCGAGTCCCGGCACGCCGTCGAGCAGCGACAGGTCGACGTCCTGCCCGAGGGCGAGCACGAGGGAGTCGGCCTCCAGCGTCTCGAATTCACCGGTCGGCTGCGGAAAGCCCTTGTCGTCGAGCGTCATCTTCTCGACCGTGAGCGTGCCCTCGTCGGCCATGTTGCGGATGGTCGAGAGCCACTTGATCATCACGCCTTCCTGCAACGCTTCCTCCACCTCGAAGTCGTGCGCGGGCATCTTCTCGCGCGTGCGCCGGTAGACGATGATCGCCTCGCTCGCGCCGAGGCGGCGCGCGGTGCGTGCCACGTCGAGCGCGGTGTTGCCGCCGCCGTAGACGACCACGCGCCGGCCGAGCATGGGCTTGTCTTCGCCTTCCATGCCGCGCAACACCGAGACCGCATCGAGCATGCGCGCCGCGGAGCCGGCCGGGATGTACGCGCGCTTGCCGATGTGCGCGCCGACGGCGAGGAAAGCGGCATCGAAACGGCCGGCCGCCATCTCGGCGCGGATGTCGGTGACCTTGCGGCCGAGTTCGAGCTCGACGCCGAGATCGAGGATGCGGCGCACCTCGCCGTCGAGCACCTCGCGCGGCAGCCGGTACTTGGGGATGCCAAAGCGCATCATGCCGCCGGCGAGGGGGCCGGCCTCGACGATCTTCACGGCGTGGCCGAGGCGGCGCAGGTGATACGCGGCCGAGAGACCGGAAGGGCCGGCACCCACCACCAGCACGCGCTTGCCGGTCCCGGCTGCCGGCGGGGCGAAGGCCCAGCCCTTCTTCAGGGCTGCGTCGCCGAGGAAGCGTTCCACGGAGTTGATGCCGACCGCTGCATCGTGCAGCGCGCGGTTGCACGCCGTTTCGCAGGGGTGGTAGCAGACCCGGCCCATGATCGCCGGCAGCGGGTTGTCGGCGACGAGCGCGCGCCACGCGCTCTCGTAGTCGCCGCCCTCGGCGTGATAGAGCCAGGACTGGATGTTCTCGCCCGCCGGGCAGGCCGCATTGCAGGGCGGCAGGCGGTCGAGGTACTCGGGCCGCATCGTGCGCCACGAGCCGGTCTTGTTGGCGAGCGAGGAGCCGACCTCGAGCGTGATCGCGAAGGGCTTGTTCACGATGCGCTCTCCGGTGCGAGCAGGCCGAAGCGCTCGATGTTGCGGTCGGCGATTGCCTGGACGCGCGCGAGTTGCGCCTCCGCACCCGCGGTGAACAGGTGCGCAAAGCGCTTCTGCAGGCGCAGGTACTCGGCTGCCGGCACCCGCCGGCGGATGAATGTGCGGCTGGTCAGCTCGCCGTGCGCCGCCTCGAACAGCGGGAACAGGCCCGACTCCACCGCCAGGCGCGCGATGCGGATGGTGAGCGCGGGATCCGAGCCCCAGCCGAGCGGGCAGGGGACGTGGATGTGGATGTAGCGGGCACCGCGCAGCGCCATCGCCTTCGTCACCTTGGCTTCGAGGTCGCGCAGGTTGGCGACGGTGGCGGTTGCGACGTAGGGGATGTGGTGCGCCATCGCGATCAGTGGCACGTTCTTGCCCGTGCCGAACGGATTGCCGGGCTCATCGCCCACGGCCATGGTCGTGGCGGTGCGCGCGGTGGGTGGCGTGGCGCTCGAACGCTGCACGCCGGTGTTCATGTAGGCCTCGTTGTCGTAGCAGAGGTAGAGCACGTCGTCGTTGCGCTCGAACATGCCGGACAGACAGCCGAAGCCTATGTCGGTAGTGCCGCCGTCGCCGCCTTGGGCGATGACGCGCACGTCGTCCTGGCCGCGCATGCGCAGCGCGGCCGCTATTCCGGACGCCACGGCCGCGGCATTGCCGAACAGCGAGTGGATCCAGGGAATCTGCCACGAGCTTTCCGGATACGGGGTCGAGAACACCTCGAGGCACCCCGTGGCGTTGACCGCGATCAGGCGGTTGCCGGTCGCGCGCATGGCAGCGTCGATGGCGTAGCGTGCGCCGAGGGCCTCGCCACAGCCCTGGCAGGCGCGATGCCCGGAGTTGAGCGAGTTGGTGCGCTCCATGTTGGCCTGCACGGAGCGCTGGCTCTCGTCGAGCAGGCGGTTGCCGACCGTGAAGGTTCCGGTCTGGTAGAACTTGATGGTCTGCTGGATCACGCCCCTGCTCCCTGCCGCTCAGCCGAGGCGCGAGCCTGGTGCGCCGAGCTGGCGCAGCACCGCTTCGGCCGTCGGACCGCTGCGCCGTGCCGCCCGCTCGCGCGCGAGCTCGCGCTCGACCACGCCGGTGTCGAGATCGAGAAACGACAGTCGTTCGAGCCGCGCGGCGCAGGCGTCGGCGAACACCCGGCGCAGCGACTCGCGGGTGATCGCCCGGCCGCCGAGGCCACCGATCACGGTATTGATGCGCACCTGTTCGCCGGCAAGCGCCCGGCGCACGTCGTCGGTGACAATGCCGCCGACACCCGCCGCCAGGCACTTCTCCAGCACGAGTACGCGCTTCGCGCCGGCCAGCGCCGCGCGCAGCGCCGCCAGCGGGAAGGGCCGGAAGGTGCCGATCGCGAGCGAGCCGATCGCCATGCCGTCGGCACGCATCTCGTCGATCACGTCCTGCACCGTGCCGTTGACCGAGCCGAGCGCGATCACGACGGTTTCCGCACCTTCCATGCGGTAGCCGCGCAGCAGGCCGCCGGAGGCGCGTCCGAAACGGGCCTTGAACGCCGCGGCCACCTCCGGGATTTTTTCCAGGGCGCTCAACTGGCGATGGTGTGCGAGGTAGCGCACCTCGGTGAAGGCGTCCGGGCCGACCATCGCGCCGATGGTCACCGGCTGGGCCGGGTCGAGCACCTGACGTGGCTCGTACGGTGGCAGGAAGGCATCGACCTCGGCCTGTGCCGGCAGGTCGACGCGCTCGTAGGCGTGCGTGAGGATGAAGCCGTCCATGCACACCATCACCGGGCAGGACAGGTCCTCGGCGAGGCGGAAGGCCTGGATGTGCAGGTCGAGCGCTTCCTGGTTGGTGTCGGCGAAGAGCTGGATCCAGCCGGCATCGCGCAGCGCCATGCTGTCGGAGTGGTCGTTCCAGATGTTGATCGGGGCGCCGATGGCGCGGTTGCCGATGGTCATGACGATCGGCAGTTCGAGCCCCGCGGCGTTGTAGACCGCCTCGGCCATGAACAGCAGCCCCTGGCTCGAGGTCGCCGTGTAGGTGCGCGCCCCGGCAGCCGAGGCGCCGATCGCCACCGACAGCGCGGCGAACTCCGACTCCACGTTGATGAACTCGCAGCCCTTCAGCTCGCCGCTCTTCACCATTTCGCCCAGGCCCTCGACGATGTGGGTCTGCGGCGTGATCGGGTAGGCGCAGATGACCTGCGGGCGGGCGAGCGCGATGGCTGTCGCCACCGCCTGCGAACCTTCCATCTGCTCAAGCACGGGCGCGCTCCTCTGCCGGGGCGAGTGCGGCGAAGGCCGCGGTGGCCGCCGCGACGTTGCCGGCGGCGATCTTCGCCGGGAACTTGTGGCGGATCGCGGCCAGCACCGAATCGAGCTGCACTTCCCCGGTCAGCGCCGCGAACGCGCCGAGGAGCGCCGCGTTCGGCAATGGCCGCCCGACATGCTGGCGGGCCAGGTCCGTGGCGGCGACCGTGCGCAGCCGGCCGGGGCGCAGGCGTGCGGCGAGATCGCCGAGGCCGAGTTCATCGAGGTCGCGCGAGGAATTGACGAGCACGAAGCCGGCGTCGTCGAGCCCCTTGAACAGGTCCGCCTGGAGCAGCAGCGTCGGGTCCTGGATGATCAGCGCGTCGGGGGCGAGCACCGGCTCGCGCAGGCGGATCTCCCGGTCGTCGATGCGGCAGAACGCCATGACCGGCGCTCCCATGCGCTCGGAGCCGAAGCTCGGGAACGCCTGCGCATGGCGGCCCTCCTTGAACGCTGCCGTCGACAGCATCTCCGCGCCGGAGACCACACCCTGCCCACCGCGTCCGTGGATTCGGACCTGGAACATCGTGCTTCCCTATCTCCTGTTCGCCGCCGTCCTGCAGCGCAAGTGCGCCGTGACGACGTACCGAGTCTAAGCTTCAACTCCTGCCACGTCATTGCGTGCCGTCAACCACCACCGCATCGACGGCCCTCCCGCGGGAGCGGCTTCAACCGCGACTCCAACATCATCTGTCGTAGGGTCCTGTCACCAGTGCCGCGTCGAAGCCGCCGACCAGCGTATTCCGGTTGCACCCCACCGACCCTGCGCAAGATACGGATGGCACGAACGACCGGTTTGGTTTACCCGGCAGCTGGCCTAATATTCGTATGCCATGGATATCCCGCCAGACCAGCAGCCGCTGGCGCGCACGATCGGACGCCGCCGTTCCCGCAGCGGCCAGCCGTTGTCCGCCGCCGGGCGTGCGGCGATGACCGATCTGGCGCGGTATGTGACCCGCGCGCCAAAAGGGGTTTTCCGCTACGACTCTGCAGCCGCGATGGAGGCCGACCGCCTGCGCTGGACGGTGGCAGCCGTGGTCGCCAGGGCAGGCCGCTGATGGACTACACGCGCCCGGCTACCTGGGACGACGTCAAGCTCGTCGCCCGCTATTTTGCGGCCGCCGGGGTCGAGTACGCCCTCGTCGGCGGCTACGCCCTTGCCGCCCACGGCTTCAACCGCTTCACGGAAGACATCGACGTCCTCGTGAACCCCTCGGCGGAGAATGCCCGCCGCTGGATCGCCGCCCTGTCGAAGCTGCCCGATCACGCTGCCGCCGAACTTGCCGCGGAGGCGGACGTCTTTGCCCGGGACAAGACCTATGCGATCCGCATCAACGACGAGATCACGATCGACGTGATGCCGGCGATCGCCGGCCACTGCTGGGCAGACATGGTGCCGCACATCACCACGACCGAGATCGACGGCGTCACGATCCGCCTGCTCGACCTGCAGGGCCTGCTCAAGACCAAGCAGGGCGCACGGCCCAAGGACCAGATGGACGCGGCGGTGCTCGCGGCCGCTTTGGCCGAGTTGCGTAAGTAGAAATTTCGTCGGACTTCACCCGGCACCAGCACAGACCTTGCTCGAAACCCGTGCACGCAGGCAGCGGTGGTGTGCTGTAGCGGTGCGTCCGTGGCAGGCCGTGCGTAGCCAGTCCTCCTGAAAATCGTGTTTTTCCCGTGCCGCTTGCCGCTGGCACGAATCCTGCTTCACGGGTGTGTCATCCGCGTCGTGCCTTGCGGCACGCGCGTTCAGCAGCTCAGCAGAAGGAACCCACCCGTGAAGAGAACCCTGTCCGCCTTCGTCATCGCACTCACTGCCACGGCTCCGGCCCATGCCGTGGAGCTCGCCGCGAACATCGGCTTCATGAGCGACTATGTCTTTCGCGGCATCGAGCAGGCGCAGACTGCAGCGATGGCCGGCGTCGACGTGACGCACGCAGGTTTGTACGCCGGCACCTGGGCCGCCGACGTCGACCAGGGCCTGGAGATCGACCTCTACGGTGGCTACAACGGCGCACTCGGCGACCTGACGTACGGCATCGGCGCCACCGGCTACTACTACACCGACGATTTCGACGACACCTACCAGGAGCTGAACCTCGCTGCCGGCTATGGGATCTTCAGTGTCGCCGCGGCCTTCGGTCGCTACGACAACTTCGACGGCCCGACCGAGGCCTACAGCTACGTGGCCCCGCGCCTCGGCTACGCCGGCTTCTACGGGGTCGTCGGCGTGTTCGGCAACGATTTCGACGGCGAGTACTACGAAGCAGGTTATGGCAGCCGCTTCGAGCCGATCGGCCTCGACTACAAGCTCGCCGTCATCCACGGCACCGGTGACCTGCTGGGCGATACCGATGCAGATGGGGATGACGATGACGAGACCACGGTCATGCTCTCGATCAGCAAGACGTTCCAGCTGCTCGACTGACGCTGTGGGCAAGCGCGGCGTCGGGCGTATCTCAGACCCGGCTGGGCTGCTCCCGGCAGCTGGCGAAGATGTCGAGGGCCGGTTCCCTGACACGGGTCGCGACGCCGAGCAGTCCGAGCACGGAGTGGAACAGGTGGTCGTGTGTGGCGGGCTCGCGGGTCCGCTGCGCCAGGCAGCCGAGGTCGAGGCGGGCGCTGGTCGCGAACCCCGGCGAGAACCACATCACCATCGGCACCTCGCGCTGTTCACGCGGTGCGATGCCGTAGGGCAGGCCATGCAGGTAGAACCCGTTCTCGCCGAGGGACTCGCCGTGGTCGGAGACATAGACCAGGGCCGTGTCGCGCTCGCGCTGCTGCTGCAGCCAGCCGATGGTCGTGGCGAGCACGTGGTCGGTATAGAGCACGGCGTTGTCGTAGGCGTTGACGACCTGCTGGTGGCTGCAGGCGCCGAGGTCGGCATCCTCGCAGGTCGGCGTGTAGCGGCGGAATTGCGGCGGGTAGCGGTGCGAGTAGACGGGGCCGTGGTTGCCGAGCATGTGCAGGACCACGACGAGGTCACCGCGCTCGCCTGCCGCGGCCTGCGCCAGGCGCGGCAGGAGGACGCCGTCGAGACAGCGTTCGCCGTCGCACAGGGCGGGATCGGCCGCGCCGCCGATGCGCTCCGCCGGCAGACCGGCACACACCCCCTTGCAGCCCGACTGGTTGTCGATCCAGCGCACCTGGAAGCCGCCGCGACGCAGGACGTGCAGCAGCGATTCCTGGCCGCGGATGCGGTCCTCGTCGTACCGGCGCCGCCCGACGGGCGCGAACATGCACGGCAGGGAGACTTCGGTGCTGGTGCCGCAGGCGGCGACGCGTGGGAACACGATCGGGTCGAGGGCGGCGAGCTCCGGGGTCGTCTGCCGGGCGTAGCCGCTCAGGCCGAAGTTGGCCGAGCGGACCGTTTCACCGACCACCAGCACGAACAGCGTCGGGCGTCGTGACGCGGCGACGGCGGTGACGCGGTGGGCGTCCGTGCCGAGCGGGGTCAGTGCTCCACCAGGTGCGCGGGCACGGTCGCGTGCCAGGCGGTACAGTGAGGCGAGGTAGTTCGTCGGGGTGACCAGGTGGCGCGCGTCATGATGGCCGCGCACCAGGGCCGCTGCCGACTGGTACTGCGGCAGGACCGCGACCACCGTCGCGACCAGCGCCATCGCGATCGCGGCGGCGCGGATGCCGAGGGCACGCGCTGGCGGGCGCGGTGCGAGACGGACGAAGGCGAGCGCGATGGCCGGCAGGAGGCCGAACAGCACGAGGTGCGTCACGAGTCCCGTGGTCAGCAGCTCGGTGGCCTCGGCGGGATCGGTGTGCAGCACATTGCGCAGCATGTCGCTGTCGAGGAAGACTTCGAACCGCGTCATGTAGTAACTGGCCACGGCCGTCGCGGGAAACAGCAGAGCGAGCGCGGGACGTATCGCCCGCCGCGGCAGCAGCGCCAGGCCCGCGAACTGCAGGGCCGTGACCGCGACGAACGCCCCGGCGGCGAGGGCCAGTTGCCGCGGGTCGATGAGGTCGCGCCCGGCGAAGAGCCGGTGCCACAGGGCGCCGTTGTAGGCGAGGCTGAAGGCGAGCGCGGCGAGGAGCAGCAGTGTCTCGCTGCCGAGGGTGATGACCGCACGGCGCACCGGGACGACGGGGAGCAGGCCCGGGAATGGGGCAGTACGTCGATGCAGGACGGGTTGCAGGTTCACGTGGCGTTGGACGGCGGCCGCGGCGCCAATCAATCGCCGCGCCCCGGCACGCATTGCGCAAAGCGGCGATTGCTGTTATTTCTTCAGTCCGATCAGTGATCTGGATGCGGCGGGGGCGGAGATGAAGCAATACCTGGGGAGAGTGATCCGGTCGGCGGCCGCGTTGCCGCTGGTGCTGTTGGCGGCGTCGGTGTGGGCCCAGCCGGTGCCTGGTGGTGCGCCCAAGGGTCCCGACCGCATCGTGCTGGTTCACGCCGGCACGTTGCTTGCCGTACCCGGCCGTGAGCCGCAGCAGCGCATGACCGTGGTGGTGCGCAACGACCGCGTCGCCGCGGTCGCGCCCGGGTTCCTCACCGAGCCGCCGGGTGGCGCAGGGGGTGCCGCCGTCGCGGTGATCGACCTCACGGACCGCTTCGTGCTGCCCGGGCTCATGGATGCCCACGTCCACCTGGAGAACGAGCCGGCGTTCAGCCGCCGGCGTAGCGAGCGCGGCGACCGCTACCCGCCCGGGCCAGGCCAGCCCGGCACGAAGGCCGAGGGCGCGGTGAACGCCATCATCTACGCGCGGCGCAGTCTCGCGGCAGGCTTCACCACGGTGCGCGACCTCGGCTCGGACGACCAGGCGGTGTTCGCGGTGCGCAACGCCATCAACGCCGGGCGCATGGTCGGGCCGCGCATCCTGCTGGCGGGCGCGCCGATCGCGGTCACCGGCGGACATGGCGACTCCACGCCGATGAGCGCCACGGGTGACGACGAGACGCGGATCGCGGATGGTACCTGCGACGGGCCGATCGAGTGCCGCAAGGCGGTACGCTACCAGCACAAGCTCGGCGCCGATGTCATCAAAGTCACGGCCACCGGCGGCTTCGCCTCGAACACGGGGCTGGAGCCGCAGCTGTTCACCGACGAGGTCGAGGCCATCATCGACACCGCCCACCTGCTCGGGGTCAAGGTTGCGGCCCACGCCTATTCGCCGATCGCGATCAAGCAGGCGGTGCGCGCCGGCGTGGATTCGATCGAGCACGGCTTCCTGCTCGACGACGAGGGCATCGCGCTCATGAAGAAGTCCGGCACCTTCCTGGTGCCGACGCTGTCGGCGAGCTACCCGCCGCCGATCTTCCGCATCCCGGACCCGCCGTCGGTGAAGCTGCGCAACGAGTACCGCGCTTTCGAGCGTGCCTATGCCGCAGGGGTGAAGATCGCCTTCGGTACCGACGCCGGTACCTTCACCCACGGCGACAACGCCAAGGAGTTCGGCTACATGGTCGGCTTCGGCATGAAGCCGATGGACGCGCTGCGCGCCGCCACGGTGATGACTGCCGAGCTTTTCGGCATCACCGCCGAGGCCGGTACGCTCGAACCCGGCAAGCTCGCCGACCTGGTCGCGGTGAAGGGTGATCCGCTCGCCGATGTCACGGTACTGAAGTCGATCGACTTCGTGATGAAGAGCGGCGTGGTCGCCAAGCGCGACGGGGCGATGCTCGAGCCGTTCAGCTACCCGCCGCCAGCCGCCGCGACCGCACCCCGGTAGGAGCGACGGCAGCCGCGGTTCGTCACGCCGCGACTCCGACGCCTGTCGGGGCTTGCGCCCCTCCCACAGCGGGGTCCGGCCCGAGGCCCTGTGGGAGCGACGCCAGTCGCGACTCCGACACCTGTCGGGGCTTGCGCCCCTCCCACAGCGGAGTCCGGCCCGAGGCCCTGTGGGAGCGACGCCAGTCGCGACTCCGACACCTGTCGGGGCTTGCGCCCCTCCCACAGCGGGGTCCGGCCCGAGGCCCTGTGGGAGCGACGCCAGTCGCGACTCCGACGCCTGTCGGGGCTTGCGCCCCTCCCACAGCGGGGTCCGGCCCGAGGTCCTGTGGGAGCGACGCCAGTCGCGACTCCGACACCTGTCGGGGCTTGCGCCCCTCCCACAGCGGGGTCCGGCCCGAGGCCCTGTGGGAGCGACGCCAGTCGCGACTCCGACGCCTGTCGGGGCTTGCGCCCCTCCCACAG
>CAUJIY010000100.1 GCA_963205295.1 Pseudomonadota bacterium | reverse complement strand
GCGCGGGCTCGATGCGGGCTGCCTCTGCCTGCAGGGGCCGCCCGGCACCGGCAAGACCTGGACTGCGGCGCGGATGATCGTCGCGCTGCTCGGCGACGGGAAAAGCGTCGGCATCGCTTCGAACAGCCACAAGGCGATCCTCAACCTGCTCGGTGCCGTGTGCGAGCACGGCGGGGCCGCCGTCACGGCGACCAAGGTCGGCGGCCCGGAGGACGAGCCGGTGCTCGCGCGCTACCCGCAGATCAGGTTCATCAAGAGCGCGCGCGATGCGGTCGGCGTGGCCCGCCCGGGTGCGGTGGTCGGCGGCACGGCCTGGTTCTTCGCGCAGCCGGAGATGGCGGGGCAGCTCGACTACCTCTTCGTCGACGAGGCCGGGCAGGTCGCGGTCGCGAACCTGGTCGGCATGGCGGCGAGCGCGCGCAACCTCGTGCTGCTCGGCGACCAGGAGCAGCTCGCCCAGCCGGTGCAGGGCGTGCACCCGGGCGAGAGCGGCCAGTCGGTGCTCGAGTACTTCCTGCAGGACCACGCCACCGTGCCGCCCGGACTCGGCCTCTTTCTCGACACCAGCCAGCGCATGCACCCGCTGGTCTGCTCCTTCATCTCGGCCGCGGTCTACGAGGACCGCCTGCACGCGATGCCGCACACGGCGAACCGCGTCCTGCGCCGGCCGGCGGATGTGGTGCTCGTCACGCGCGACGCCGGGCTGCTCTTCGTGCCGGTACCCCATGTCGGCAACACGCAGGGCAGTGACGAGGAGGTCGAGGCGATCGGCCGGATCGTGGCCGAGCTCGCCCGCTGCGAGCACACGGACAAAGGAGGGCGCAACCTCGGCCCGCTCGACCTCGGCCGCGATGTGCTGGTCGTCGCGCCCTACAACCTGCAGGTCCGCAAGCTGGCGCAGGCGCTGCCCGCCGGCATGCGCATCGGTACGGTCGACCGCTTCCAGGGCCAGGAAGCGCCGGTGGTGATCGTCTCGATGTGCACGAGCCCCGGCGAGTCGGGCGGCCGCGGCCTGAAGTTCGTGCTCGACGCGAACCGGCTCAACGTCGCGATCTCGCGCGCGCAGTCGCTCGCCATCGTGGTCGGCGACCCCGGGCTGGCCGAGGTCGCCGCCGCAACCGTGGACGATCTGCGCCGCCTGAGCCTTTACGCCCGGGTGCAGGTGGCAGCCGATTTATAGTGAAATTACTGGGCTTATAAATAATGACTAAGTTCAATAATTGCCGTATAAATACGCCATGAACCCGATCACCAACCCCTTTGCACCGGGCGCCGGGACTCCGCCGCCCGAACTCGCCGGCCGCGAGGCGCTGCTCGAAACCGCCCGGATCGCGCTCGAGCGGGTCCGCCGCGGCCTGCCGACAAAAAGCATTCTCATGGTGGGCGTGCGCGGTGTCGGCAAGACGGTGCTGCTCGACCGCATGCGGGATGCCGCCGAAGAGGCGGGCCTGCAGACGATCCGGATCGAGGCGCCGGAGAACCGCTCGTTGCCGGCCCTGCTCGCGCCACAACTGCGGCAGGCGCTGCTGCGCCTGTCGCGTGTCGCTGCAGCCCGCGCGCTCGCCGAACGGGCGCTGCGCGGGCTCACCGGTTTCGCCCGCGCACTGAAGGTGAAGTACGCCGACATCGAGGTCGGCGTGGATCTCGATCCCGAGCCCGGGCTGGCCGACAACGGTGACCTGGAGCACGACCTGACGGCACTACTCGAAGTGGTCGGCGGTGCAGCCCGGGCTGCCGATACCGTGCTCGCGTTGTTCATCGACGAACTGCAGTACGTCGACGAAGACCAGCTCGCGGCGCTGGTGACCGCCCTGCACCGCATCGCGCAGCGCAAGTTGCCCGTGGTGTTGGTCGGTGCCGGCCTGCCGCAACTGCGCGGCCAGATGGGCAGTGCGAAGTCGTATGCCGAACGCATGTTCGATTTTCCTGAGGTCGGCCCGCTGACGGGCGAGGCGGCGCGGTCGGCGATCGTGAAGCCTCTGGCAGACTGCGGCGTTGCGATCACCGACGACGCTCTCGCGCTGATTCTCGAACGCACACGCGGGTATGCCTACTTCCTGCAGGAGTGGGGCAAACACACCTGGGACGTCGCCGGCGCCTCACCGATCACCGCCGCCGACGTCGCGGTCGCGACCCGGGCTGCTATCGCCGCCCTCGACGAAAGCTTCTTTCGCGTCCGGTTCGATCGCCTGACCCCGCTCGAGAAGCGCTACCTGCGCGCGATGGCGGAGCTCGGTCCCGGACCACACCGCTCCGGCGACATCGCCGTGCAGCTCGACCGGGCGGTGACCTCGCTCGCCCCGACGCGCGCGCAGCTCATCGCGAAGGGGATGATATGGAGCCCGGGCCACGGCGACACGGCCTTCACGGTGCCGCTGTTCGACGAGTTCATGCGGCGGATCATGCCGGGCGACGCATGGCAGCGGGACTGAAATGGGGCCTCGACCAGGAGCACAGCCATGATCGATCTGCACCACGTCGGCACGCCGAACGGGCACAAGGTCTCGATCATGCTCGAGGAGGTCGGGCTGCCCTACCGCGTGATTGCCTACGACCTCATGAAGGGCGAGCACTTCACGCCCGCGTTCCGCCGCATCAACCCGAACAACAAGCTGCCGGCCATCGTCGATCACGAACCGGCCGACGGCGGCGGGCCGTTTGCGGTGTTCGAGACCGGCGCGATCCTGGTCTACCTGGCGGAAAAGACCGGCCGGCTGCTGCCGACCGACCCGCGCCGACGCAGTCTCGCCATGCAGTGGCTGATGTGGCAGATGGCCGGCCTCGGTCCGATGCACGGCCAGGCGCACCACTTCGTGCGCTATGCGCCCGCGGGCCAGGACTATGCGGTCGGCCGTTATATGAACGAGGCGCGCCGCCTCATGCACGTGCTCGAGTACCGGCTTGCCGAGGCCGAGTACCTCGCCGGGGAATATTCGATTGCCGACGTCGCCTGCTGGCCGTGGGTACGTGCGGTGCGCATGATCGACATCGATCTCGCCGGGTTTCCGGCCGTGCAGCGCTGGTGGCTCGCCATCGACGAGCGCCCGGCGGTGCTCGCGGGCACCGGCACGCGCGGTCTGGCGACCCCGGCGAGTTACGGGCAGAAGCGCGCGCAGCTGACTCCCGAGCAGTGGTCGAACCTCTTCGGCGAGCGCATGCTCGCGGCGGCCGAAACGCACCACGGTGCGGTGGCGGACGACACCGTCCGGCCGGTCCGCAATCCGTAGCCGATCGCGGACCGCAGCAGTTCGCGGCTGCGGTCCCCCTCGATTCCGGTTCGGAATCCACGTACATTCCCGCCGCGGGGCTTTTGCAATGCTGCTGCCTGAAAGTGCCCCCGGGAGCGATCTTTTATGGCTGGAATGACGAAGGCAAAGGCCTACAGCGTGGCCCGGGTGCTGCACTGGTTCGGCCTCGGCGTGATCCTTTTCAACCTGCTGTCCGGCTGGCGGCTCGATACCTTCGGGCAGGCCGCGAAGGAAGTGCTGCTGATGGTGCACTCCGGCGTGGGCACCGTGATTTTCTTTCTGATGCTGTTCCGCTGGTGGTGGCGCCGGAAGTACAAGCTTTACGTGCCGCCACGCTGGTGGAAGCGCCCGTCGATGGTGGTCCAGTGGGTGTTCTACCCGCTCACGCTGATCCAGGTCGGGATCGGGCTGTCGCTCGCCTCGGTCATCAGTTACCCCGTGGTCGCGTTCGGTCTCATCCCGTACTCCTCGCTGGCGCCCGACAACGAGCAGCTCCAGGCGACGTTCCTGCAGGCCCACGGCCTGATGGCGTACCTGCTGATCCTGCTGGTCATCGCGCACGGCGCCGACCGCTGGAAGGCACTCTTCCTCGATTCGGACCAGCAGCCGGTGGCGCCCGTGGCGCGGCCGACGCCGCCGCCCGTGGCGGAGACGCAGGAAGCGTCCAACTCCTGAGGGCTCACCTCCTGAGCCACCTCCCGCGGTAAGCTTGCGACTGGGCCGGGCACGATGCCCGGCCCATTTGTTTCGGAGCCACGGGGAGGAAACGGTCATGGGTCGGGGGCGGGTCGGCATCGTGTCGCGCGTGCTCGCAGCGCTGCTGGGGATCCTGGTGCTCTGGGTCCTGGTGTTGTGGTGGACGGAGCCGGCCGATGCCGAACTGCTGTCTGGCCCACCGCTCGTGACGCCACTCTTCATGGCCTGGTTTGTCCTTGTGTGCCTGTCGACGGCGGTGACTGGTCGCGCCGACGGCGGGCCGGCCGTGGCGATCCTGGAAAGGGCCGGCGAGTTTCTGCACGCCTGGCGGCGCGCCCGGCGCAAACCGGCGACCGTGGCGCAGCGCGACCGGCTGCGGCAACTCGGCGAGCAGGTGCCGCGTTTCCTCATGGCGGGCGATGCGGTCAGGCGCATTTCCGAGCTCGAGATGAATTTGCCACCGACGCCGGCCCAGCAGCTCGAGCTGGCCCGCCGCGGCGAGCGGCCCGACTCCTTCACGCGTGACACGGCAAAGCGCTTCCTGGCGCGTTGCTGCGCGCAGGACGAGTGGGCGGTGCTCGAGGCCTGGTGCGATGGCTGGGAGGAGGCCGGGGTCACGTTTGTCGGTGACTCCATACCCTCGCGAGCCGAGCGTGCGGCTTTCGACGCGGCGGCAGCGGCGCTATTCCGGGCCGGCATTCCCTATCCGCTGCCCGCCGAGTTGCCCGGCCGGGCGATCGTGTCGGAAACCGCGCGCATGCAGCTCGCGCCCGAGTTGCCCGGCTGGCTCGACGCGGCCCAGCGCACCATGGTGGCCGACGGTGTGCTGCGCCGTGGACTCACGCCAGCGGAGATCATGGCGTTCCTGCCCGGCGTGGTCGAACTGTGGCGGCGCGCGCCGGAGTTCGACCACGGTCAGGCACTCGCTTTTCTGGTCGCGCGCGACCGCCCGGCGCTGCTCACCCACCCCTGGGATGCACGTGCCCTGGTGCGCGAGACGGAGGAGTACCTGGAGGCGGTATCGCCGGAGGAACAGTCGGGCGACTGAGTCTCGATCGGTACGAAATCCTCGGACTGGCGGCTCGCACCACGGGCCGCAACGGCGCAGCCGGTGCGCATGGCGCCGCCCGATCCGGATCCTGCCGGTCGCACTCGCGGTCGTCATCACCTCGAATCTGCGGCTCGGGGAGGCACCGGGCAACCTGCGGTTGCCGGCACGACGCGCTGGCCTCGCGAAGGCATCGGTCGTGAACGTGTCCCAGCTCGTCACCGTCGACAAGACATGCCTGGCCCGGAAGGCTGGTCGGCTGCCGGCGGCGATGGCTGCCGTCGATGCCGGCCCGAGACTGGTGCTCGGGCTGTAACGGCGGCAGCTACCTGCCCTCTGCCGCCGAGAACGGTGGTTCGGCGGGCAGGCGGGCCGCCTCGGCCTGGGCCTGCTGCAGCTCGAGCTCACCCGAGCGCAGCAGGCCCTCGCCCTTGCGGATCGATTCGTCGCGGCGCCGGTGGCGGCCGCGCACGAGCCAGGGCGTGAGCGCGGCGGTGACGAGCGTACCGCCGATGGCGCCGGGGATCTGCCAGGCGAGCCAGCCGGCGCCACCGATGATCCAGAGGATGGTGAGTGCGTCCCACCAGATGTCGCGGCGCCAGCGGGCCGTCGGTGCGTCGTTCTTCAGGTCGTCGAGCTTGCGGCGCGTGTCGGCGGTGACCAGGCTCCAGTAGGCGATGGCAACGGCCTGCTGTTCGTGCCGCGCGGTGTGGAGATCACGGGTGAGGCCGATCAGGCGGCGGCGCAGGGTCGGATCACCGAGTTGCAGGTAGCGCTCGCGCCGCTCGCCGGCGGTGACTTCGGCGCCGAAGGCCTGCAACTCGATCTGGCGCCGCTCGCTCTCGAGCGCGTCGCAACGCCGGTCGAGTGCGTCGAGTTTCTTGGCGGCCCTGAACTGGGTCATCGAGAGGCGGGATTCCGGGCAGGTTCGGGGGCTACTGTAGCGCAGAAGCGCGCCGGCGCGCCTGCCCTGTTTGGAGGAGCCCGGGCAGTCGTGGCGCGCTCAGGATCCGGGCGTGCGCCGTGCCCGCGGCGGGTCGCCGGGGGCAGGCAGGAAACCGATGCGGTCGATGGTCCAGTCGGCCACGTCCGGATGGTCCGGGATCATGCGGAAGTCGACGATCTCGCCAGCGTGCCCGCGCAGCACGATCTCCATCGGCGCGTAGCGCACGTGGCCGAGGCGGTTGGTGCCACGCACGGTGATCTGCATCGTGCCGGCGCCGGCGGCGGTGGTCATGCGGCCGCGCAGCCAGAGCAGGCGCTCGTTCACTTCATAGGTCAGCGTGCCGTCGAGACAGGCGGTGCGCGCCACGTCGCAGAGCAGTTCGCCACGAGCGAGGTAGAGCAGGCGCGAGGCCACGGCATCGGGCGGGAGTGCGAGGAGGACGAGGAGCGCAGCGAGAGCAGGTGACAGCAGATGGCGGTGGGGGCAAGGCATGGGCGTCGTCGCGTGCGGGGCACAGGTCCACTATGCAGCACGGCGCCTGGCGCAGCCAGAGGAATATCGGAAGCCACAGCCGCTGCGGGTCCGGAGCGATTGCAGGAGCGACGCAAGCCGCGACTCTTCTCCAGGCAGCGACCGCAACCTGTGGGAGCGACGCCAGTCGCGATCTCCTTGTCGGGGCTGGCGCCCCTCCCACAGCAGGTTTCGCGACCTGTGGGAGCGGCGCAAGCCGCGACTCATGGCTGCCCCTGCTACACTTCCGCCGTCTTCCGCCACCGGTGCCCGCATGGTCAGGCGCAACACGCAGGGCAGCCCCTCGAGCCGCAATGCCCGTGCTGTCCGTCGCCCGCGGTCTCCTGCGCGTGACTTCACGTGGGCTGCCCTCGAGGACGAGGAGCTGCTCGACCTGCGCTTTAGCGATCTCGCGCTGACGCTCGCGGGCAGTCGGCTCGAGCCCGCCCTGCAGCGTCTCGACACCGAGCTGGCGCGCCGCGGGATGGTCTTTCGCCCGCACTTCTGGCTCGCCGAGGAGTGGTTCTGCCCGGACGGAGTGCCGGGAATCGCCATTCCGTTCTACCTCGCGCATCCGCGCCTCGCCCGCCTGGAGCGGCGTCTGATGCACGAGGTCGAAGGTGGCAACGCCCGCTGGCTGGCGCGCATCCTGCGCCACGAGACCGGTCACGCGCTCGACAATGCCTACCGGCTGCACCGGCGGCAGCGCTGGCGCATCGCCTTCGGGAGCGCATCGCGGCCGTATCCGCTCGCCTATACACCGCGTACCACCAGCCGCAACTTCGTCATGCACCTCGGCCACTGGTACGCGCAGAGCCACCCGACCGAGGACTTCGCCGAGACGTTCGCCGTGTGGCTGGCGCCACAGTCCACCTGGCGCAGCGACTATGTCGGCTGGCACGCGCTGCGCAAGCTGCGCTATGTCGATGAGCTGATGGCGGAGATCCGCGAGCAGCGTCCGCCCGTGCGCTCGCGCGCCGTGATCGAGCCGCTCGGGCGCAATGCCACCACGCTGCGCGAACATTACGCCCGCAAACTGTGTCACGACAACCGCGCCGATGCCCATCGCTACGACAGCCGCCTGCGCGGCGTCTTCGGCCTGCGCTACGAGAATCCTGGTCAGCTGCCTGCGGCGACGTTCGTGCGGCAGGTGCGCCCGCAGCTCACGCGGCTGCTGCTGCGCCGCTCCCAGCTGCATCCCTATCTCGTGCACCATGTCATGCGCATGGTGATCCGCCGCACACGCGAACTCGATCTCGTCGTGGTTGGATCACTGCGGGTGACGCAGCGTGCCCTGCTCGGACTGCTCGAGCGCATCCTGTTCGATTTCATCCGCCGCGGCCGGGAGCGATACACGCTATGAAGAAGTTGCGCGTGCTGGTGCTCACCCACGAGAGCCTCGTGCCGCCGGAGAGCCTCGAGGGCTACACCGAGCAACAGGTGAACGAGTGGAAGACCGAGTACGACGTGGTCACGCACCTGAAACGCGCCGGCCACGAGGTGCGCGTGCTCGGCCTCTACGACAATCTTGCCGATCTGCGTGCCGCGATCACGATGTGGAAGCCCGACATCGCCTTCAACCTGCTGCAGGAGTTCCAGGGGATCGTCACCTACGACCAGCACATCGTTGCCTACCTCGAGCTGATGCGCCAGCCGTACACAGGCTGCAATCCACGCGGCATGATGCTCTCGCGCGACAAGGTTCTCTCCAAACAGATCCTCGCCTACCACCGGCTGCCGACACCGAAGTTCGCGATCTTCCGGCGAGGCAGGCGCTACCAGCTGTCGCACCGGCTGCGGTTTCCCCTGTTCGTCAAATCCGCCACCGAGGACGCCTCGCTCGGCATCGCGCAGGCCTCGATCGTCGAGGACCGCGCGCGGCTCAAGGAGCGCATCGACTTCGTGCACGAGAGCACGAAGACCGATGCGCTGGTGGAGGAGTACATCGAGGGGCGCGAGCTCTACGTCGGCGTGTGCGGCAACGAGCGACTCACCACCTTCCCGGTATGGGAGATGGACTTCGGCACCCTGCCGCTCGCCGGCATCGCCACGCGCAAGGTGAAGTGGGATCTCAAGTATCAGCGCAAGCATGGCATCCGCACCGGCCGTGCCGCGGGTCTCGCCGATGCCGATCTCGACCGGCTCGGGCGCATGAGCCGGCGCATCTACCGGGCGCTGCATCTGAGCGGCTACGCCCGCATGGACTTCCGCCGGCGCGCCGACGGCAGCGTCTTCGTGCTGGAAGCGAACTGCAATCCGAACCTGGCCCATGGCGAGGATTTCGCCGACTCCGCCGCCAGTGCCGGCGTGGAATACCCGGAGCTGCTGCAGCGGCTTGTCCGCCTGGGGCTCAACTACGGCGCGGAGTGGCGGCTGAACGGGAACTGAGAGCGGCGCAGACCGTCGCCCCGGCCCTGTAGGAGCGACGCCAGTCGCGACTGTCGATTGTCGGGGCTTGCGCCCCTCCCACAGCAACCCGGCTTCCCGTCTTCTGTGGGAGCGACGCCAGTCGCGACTCTCCCCAGTCGGGGCTTGCGCCCCTCCCACAGCAGACAGACTCCCCGTCCCGTGTGGCGCCGATTTGAGCAGCGCGTCTTGATTTTTCCCGCGGTGACCTTGGATACTCAGGCCTGGTCGCAACGGCAGAAAAGGAGGTGATCCAATGTCTAGTGAGATTCAGAAGGTATCGATACAACCCTCGACTCTCGGCCGGGCAGCGGAGCACCCTTCGGTGGCTGGCTGAGGGCACGGATCTCGATACGGATCCCGAGGTTGGGAGATACCCGATCTCACGGAAGGGCCGCAGCGATGCGGCCCTTCTTTTTTGAAGCGTTTCCCCAAGCGATCCGCCGAACCCCTGGAACCGAGCCGGTTGGCCGGACACCCGTGATTCCCGAGCACGCTCCGTGCGGGCATGTCCGGTGTACGGCTGGAGGTTCTTACATAACCCAAGGGTGGCGTATGGTGCTTGCAAACCAGCGGGCTGATGGAAACAATGCACCGGTAGAAAAGTACCCATGCTTCCCCCATTCCAGTGACCATGCTGGAGTGACGACCAAAAAAAAAAGAATGGAAAAGAACCAATGTCACGGATCATCCCGGTAATTGCTGTTTCGCTGCTGGCAGCAGGCGCAGCGGATGCCGCACTCGTCAGCCGTGCGGGCGGTCAGGCCGTCTACGACACGACGCAGAACATCACCTGGCTGGCAGATGCGAACCTTGCCCAGACGTCGGGCTACGGCGAGGCTGGTCCCGATGGGAGAATGCACTGGGGTCAGGCTCTG
>CAUJIY010000099.1 GCA_963205295.1 Pseudomonadota bacterium | reverse complement strand
GTGGGAGGGGCGCACGCCCCGGACGGAGGAATCGCGGCTGGCGCCGCTCCCACAGGGCCCGATTTCCCGGATCTGGACTTCTGTGGGAGCGGCGCCAGCCGCGACCCTCCCCGTGACAGAACTCCTTCCTTCCGTGGAACCTTCTGTGGGAGCAACTGCCAGAGGCGACCCTCCCCCGCCTCCTTCCCGCTGCGTTCCCTTGCGTGCCCCCGTCACTTCTTGCACAATCCGCCGGCCTCAAATACCGGACGGTGAAATGGCGAAAGAGGAAGCCCTCCAGCTGGATGGCGTGGTGACCGAAACCCTGCCGAACACGACGTTTCGTGTGAAGCTCGACAACGGTCACGTGGTGACGGCGCACATCTCGGGCAAGATGCGCAAGAACTACATTCGCATTCTCACCGGCGACCGCGTCACCGTCGAGCTGACGCCATACGACCTGAGCAAGGGTCGCATTACCTATCGCGAACGGTAGTCGCGGCTGGCGCCGCTCCCACAGGTCCCGCTCCTGCAGATGCCGCTCCCACAGCTGGGGGGAGCGCTCAGGGCGGCGTGGCCAGGTGCTCGAGCTTGTGGGTGTTCGGGACGGCGTGCAGGGCGATGTTGCCTTGCGCGTCGAGCTCGATCGTGACGTGTCCGCCGTTGGCGAGTTCGCCGAACAGCAGCTGCTCGGCGAGCGGGCGCTTGATGTGCTCCTGGATCACGCGCGCCATCGGCCGCGCGCCCATCGCCGGGTCGTAGCCGCGGTCGGCCAGCCAGTCGCGTGCCGCCGGTTCGAGTTCCACCGTGACGTCGTTGCGCTCGAGCGCCGCCTCGAGTTCCATCACCATCTTGTCGACGACACGCAGGATCGCCTCGCGCCCGAGCGCGCGGAACTGGATGACCGCGTCGAGGCGATTGCGGAACTCCGGCGAGAACATCTTCGCGAGGATCGCCATGCCGTCGGCGCTGTGGTCCTGGCGCATGAAGCCGATCGAGGCGCGGCTCATCTCCTGGGCGCCGGCGTTGGTGGTCATGACGATGATGACGTTGCGGAAATCCGCCTTGCGGCCGTTGTTGTCGGTGAGCGTGCCGTGGTCCATCACCTGCAGCAGCAGGTTGAACACCTCGGGATGCGCCTTCTCGATCTCGTCGAGCAAGAGCACCGCGTGCGGATTCTTGCTGACGGCCTCGGTAAGCAGCCCGCCCTGATCGAAGCCGACGTAGCCGGGCGGCGCCCCGATCAGGCGCGACACCGTGTGCCGCTCCATGTACTCGGACATGTCGAAGCGGATCAGCTCGATGCCGAGGCAATGGGCGAGCTGGCGGGTAACCTCGGTCTTGCCGACGCCCGTCGGGCCGGCGAACAGGAACGCGCCGACCGGCTTCTCCGCCTCGCGCAGCCCGGAGCGGGCCATCTTGATCGCCGCGGCGAGCGCCTCGATGGCCGGATCCTGGCCGAAGATGACGAGCTTGAGGTCGCGCTCGAGGTTGCGCAGCTGGTCGCGGTCGGAAGCCGAGACGCTCTTCGGCGGAATCCGCGCGATGCGCGCCACCACCTGCTCGATCTGCGGCACGTCGACCACCTCGCTGCGCGTGGCGGCGGTGGCGAGGCGCAGGCTGGCGCCGGCCTCGTCGATGACGTCGATGGCCTTGTCGGGCAGCTGGCGTTCGTTGATGTGGCGTGCCGAGAGCTCGGCGGCCGCTTCGAGTGCCTGGTCGGTGTAGCGCACGCCGTGGTGTTCCTCGAAGCGTGAACGCAGGCCCTTGAGGATCGCCACCGTCTCGGGCACCGAGGGCTCGGGTACGTCGATCTTCTGGAAGCGGCGCGCGAGCGCGTGGTCCTTCTCGAAGATGTGGCGGTATTCGCGGTAGGTGGTCGAACCGATGCAGCGCAGTTCGCCGTTGGCGAGCACAGGCTTGATCAGGTTCGAGGCATCGAGCACGCCCCCGGAAGCCGCTCCCGCGCCGATGACGGTGTGGATCTCGTCGATGAACAGGATCGCTCCGGGCTGTTTCTTCAGCTCGGCGAGCACACCCTTCAGGCGTTTCTCGAAATCGCCGCGGTACTTGGTGCCGGCCAGCAGCGAGCCCATGTCGAGCGCATAGATGGTGCAGTCCTTGAGCACGTCCGGCACCTGGCCGTCGACGATCATCTTGGCCAGTCCCTCGGCGAGCGCGGTCTTGCCAACACCCGCCTCGCCGACGTACAGCGGATTGTTCTTGCGCCGCCGGCACAGCACCTGGATGGTGCGCTCGATCTCGGCCTGCCGGCCGATCAGCGGATCGATGCGCCCCTCGGCCGCGCGCCGGTTGAGGTTGGCGGCGTAGTTCTCGAGCGGACTGCCGCCGGCATCGCCCTCGGCCTCCTCGCCTTCCGGGCTGCGCGCGCCGCTGCCGCGCCGCTCACCGAGCTTGGCGAGACCATGCGAGATGAAATTCACCACGTCGAGGCGGGTGACATCGTGCAGGCCGAGCAGATATACGGCATGGCTCTGCTTCTCGCCGAAGATCGCCACCACCACGTTCTCGCCCCGGACCTCTTTCTTGCCGCTCGACTGGACGTGGAACACCGCCCGCTGCAGCACGCGCTGGAAACCGAGCGTCGGCTGCACGTCCTGGTCGTTCTCGCCCTTGAGACGCGGCGTCGACTGGTCGATGAACTCCTCGAGCTCGCGGCGCAGCCGCTCGAGGTCCGCACCACAGGCCTTGAGGATCTCGGCCACGGTTGGAATGTCGAGGATCGCGAGCAGCAGGTGCTCGACCGTCATGTACTCGTGGCGGTTGGCGCGGGCCTGCTGGAAGGCTTCGTTCAGGCAGTATTCGAGTTCGCTGCTGAGCATGGTGGCCTCAGGTTTCCTCGAGGGTGCACAGTAAGGGATGCTGGTGCTGCTGGGCGTAGGAGGTGACCTGCGCCACCTTGGTCTCGGCAATCTCGAAGGTATAGACGCCGCACACGCCCTTGCCCCTGGTGTGCACCTCGAGCATTACCCGCGTGGCCTTCGGCCGGTCCATGGCGAAGATCGTCTCCAGCACGTCCACGACGAAATCCATCGGCGTGTAGTCGTCGTTGATCAGGATGACCCGGAACAGCGGTGGCTTCTTCAGCCGCGGCCGCGCTTCCTCCACCGCCAGGCCGCGGCCGTCGTCCGGGCGGTTTCCGGGCTGATTGCCGTCATTTGCCATGCAAAAAACCGAATCGGGACAGCGGCCTTGGCGATGCTTCCCATCTTAGCGTCAAACCCGCGGCACGCCAGTGTCTCCACTGTTGAAAACGGGCGTTAAGTCTCACCCGCATGTCGATGCTCCGCAACACAATAGACAGCACCCGGCGCCCTTACCCCAAGCCCTTGATTATGCTACCTTGCTTCGACCCGGAACCCTGCCGTCGGCGCGGCGGCGCCGGGGTGCGCCGCGGGGTAATTCGTTGAACCTGTCCCAGCTCACAGCACAGTGGCATGCTCGCAGTCCGCAGGCACTGGCGGCACAGGCAAGCGCCGTGCTGCCGTTCTGGTTCTCGCTCGTGCTGGTCCTCGCCATCGGCTACTACGCCGCACGCCTGCTCTGGCTGCTGGTTCCCGCGGGCGAGCCCCCCGCCTGGACCCCGCCGCCTTTCGACGGTGGTACGGCACGCGCACAACCCGGGGCGGCGGACGCCGCGGCGTATGCCGCCATCGCCGACGCTCATCTCTTTGGCCAGGCGAGTGCCGCGGATGCCGATCCGGCCCTCACCGGCGGCGCACAGGCACCCGAGACGCAGCTCAACCTGCAGCTGCGCGGCGTGGTGGCGACGCTCGACGCGCGCTTCGCGCACGCGATCATCGCCGACGGCTCCGGCAACGAGAAAGTGTACTTCCTCAAGGACGCCCTGCCGGGCGGTGCCGTCCTGCAGCAGGTACAGGCCGACCGCGTCCTGCTCAGCCGCGGCGGTATCGTCGAGGCGCTGCTGCTGCCGAAGCTGCCCCAGGGCGGCACCGTTGCCGGCCCGGTGGCCACGCGGCCGGCATTCCAGCCCCTGGCCCGCCGCCAGGCGGCGTCGATGCAGGACGTGGTGACGCAGAACGCCAGCAGCATCACCGAGATCATCCGCCCGCAGCCATTCATGCCGAACGGCGAACTGAAGGGCTACCGCATCTACCCCGGGCGCAACCGCGAGCAGTTCGTCGCCCTCGGCCTGCAGCCTGGGGACCTCGTCACGGAAATCAATGGCATGCTCCTCAACAATCCAGCCCAGGCGATGGAACTGTTCCGCTCGCTGGCCGACACGACCTCCGTGACCGTGACGATCGAACGGAACGGCCAGCCGCAGACACTCACGCTCGACACCACGCAGGTGGCGAGCGCCAGCGGTGGGCCGGCCCCTGCCGGCGCGACACCGGCACCCGGACCCGCGCCCGCACCCGGTACGGCCAGCGAGTGAGCCACGGCGAGCGCCCCGCACGGAGACCACGATTGGCTAACCGCATCCAAGCACTGGCAGTCCTGCTCCTCGCCGCGATCCTGGCGGGCATGCCGGTCTACGCGCAGCAACCGCCGCCGCAGGGCACGATCACGCCCAACTACAAGGACGCCGACATCCGCCAGGTCATCGAGGCGGTCGGCGCAGTGACGGGCCGCAATTTCATCCTCGACCCGCGCGTCAAGGCGCAGGTGACGATGCTGTCCTCGGCACCGATGACAGCCGATGCGTTCTACGAGGCGTTCCTGTCGATCCTCTCCGTCTACGGCTTCGTCGCCGTGCCATCCGGCGACCTGGTGAAGATCCTGCCCGATGCCAATGCGCGACAGGTCCCCGGCGCCGAGCTGAGCGCCGGCGGCGGACGCGGCGCCGACGACCTCGTCACCCGCATCCTGACGGTGCGCAATGTGGCTGCCGCACAGCTGGTGCCGATCCTGCGGCCGCTGATCCCGCAGTACGGCCACCTCGCCGCGCATCCGCCGTCGAACATCCTCATCATCTCCGACCGCGCCGCCAACGTGGAACGCCTGGTGCGCATCATCGAGCGCATCGACCAGGAGAGCAGCTCCGACTACGAGGTCATCCGCCTCGAGAACGCCTCGGCGGCCGAGGTCGTGCGTGTCGTGACCACGCTCGGCCAGGGTGCCAAGACCGAGGGCGCAGCGGCCAGTTCCGCCACGCTGGTGGCCGACGAACGCACCAACAGCGTGCTCGTCAGCGGCGACAAGAACGAGCGGCTGCGGTTGCGCACGCTGGTCGCCCACCTCGACACACCGCTGCAGGAAGGCGGCGACACGCGGGTGCGCTACCTGCGCTACGCCGACGCCAAGGATCTCGCCACCAAGCTGCAGAGCCAGTACCAGAAACAGGCCGGTCCGGCCGCGGCCGGCCAGAACGCCCCGCCCACCGAGAAGGGCGAGATCGCGATCTGGGCCGACGAGCCGACCAACGCGCTGATCATCACCGCCCCACCCAAGGTTATGAAGGGGATGATGGCGGTGATCGACAAGATCGACATCCGGCGCATGCAGGTGCTGGTGGAATCGCTGATCGTCGAGGTCTCCGCCGACAAGGCCTCGGAGCTCGGCGTCAACTGGGCGGTGGGCGATGCCGATCTCGACAACGCCGTCGGCATCACGCGCTTCGACTCCCCGGTGGCCGGCAGCGGCGGTGTGGTGGGCCTGGCCGGGGCGATCAAGGCCGACGACCCGGCCCTCACCGCCGCCGCACTCGGCAAGGGCCTCAACCTCGGCGTCGGACGGTTATCGGACTCGGGCCTGAGTTTCGCGGCGCTGATCACCGCGCTCGCCTCCGACGGTTCCACCAATATCGTCGGCACCCCGGTACTGGTGACCATGGACAACGAGGAAGCCGAGATCAAGGTCGGCCAGGAAGTGCCGTTCGTCACCGGCCAGTACACCAACACCGGTGCCACCGGCGGCAACACCGCGGTCAACCCCTTCCAGACGATCCAGCGCGAGCAGGTCGGCCTGACACTGAAGCTCACCCCGCAGATCAACGAGGGCGATGCGGTGCTGCTCAAGATCGAGCAGGAGCTCTCGGCCCTCGCCGCCAGCGTGCGCGGGGCCTCCGACCTGGTCACCACCAACCGCACCATCAGCACCTCGGTCATCGTCGAGGACGGTGGCACGCTGGTGCTCGGTGGCCTGATCCAGGACGACCTCACCGAGACCCAGCAGCGCGTGCCGATCCTCGGCAGCATCCCGCTGCTCGGCCAGCTGTTCCGGGTCGACAGCACCACCAAGAAGAAGACCAACCTGATGGTCTTCATCAAGCCGACCATCCTGCGCGACGATGCCCAGGCCGCCTTCGAAACCAACGCCAAGTACAACTACGTGCGCGACCAGCAGGTCGCACAGAACCCCGACAAGGTCCGCCTCATGCCAGGCGAGACGCGCCCGCTGCTGCCGCCGCTCGCCCCGGCGGCACCACCCGCGCTCGACCTGCGGCGCCTGCGCATCGATGACGGCGCCACCGGCAGCGGCGCTGCTGCGCCAGGGAGCGAAGCCAGTGGCAACGCCGGCACCCCAGGCACCCGGTGAGCTGGCAGTCGGGCTGCCGCCGCAACCGGTACCCGCTGCCACCACTGCGCGCCTCCTGCCCTTCGCCTTCGCCAAGCGCCACGGCGTGCTGGTGCTCGGCTACGTCGACGGCCGCGCCCGTGCGCTCGCCCGCCCCGACACTGCGCCGCTTGCGCTCGCCGAGACACGGCGCTTCATCGGCGTCCCGCTCCTGCTCGAGGTGGTCGCAGCCGAGGAATTCGACGCGCGCCTGCAGGAGACCTACGAACGCGAGTCGAACTCCACCATGCAGATGGTCGAGGGCCTCGGCGAGGACACCGACCTCTTCCAGGTGGCCCAGCAGCTGCCCGAGCCCTCCGACCTGCTCGAGAGCGACGACGACGCGCCGATCATCCGCCTGATCAACGCGGTGCTGACCTCCGCGGTCAAGGAAAACGCCTCGGACATCCACATCGAGCCCTACGAGAACCGGCTCGTCATCCGCTTCCGCATCGATGGCGTGCTGCGCGAGGTCCTGCAGTCGCGCCGCGCCGTGGCGCCACTGGTGGTCTCGCGCATCAAGGTCATGTCGAAGCTCGACATCGCCGAGAAGCGCCTGCCGCAGGACGGGCGCATCTCGCTGCGCGTGGCGGGGCGTGCCGTCGACGTGCGCGTCTCCACCATGCCCTCGGGCCACGGCGAGCGCGTCGTGCTGCGCCTGCTCGACAAGCATGCCGGGCGCATCGACCTCGACCACCTCGGCATGGAGCGCGCCACGCAGGTCACCATCGACGAGCTGATCCACAAGCCGCACGGCATCATCCTGGTGACCGGACCGACCGGCTCCGGCAAGACCACCACGCTGTACGCCGCGCTCGAACGCATCAACGACAACACGCGCAACATCATGACGGTCGAGGACCCGATCGAGTACTACATCGACGGCATCGGCCAGTCGCAGGTCAACACCAAAGTCGAGATGACCTTCGCCCGCGGCCTGCGCGCAATCCTGCGCCAGGACCCCGATGTGGTGATGGTCGGCGAAATCCGCGATCTCGAAACCGCGGAAATCGCCGTGCAGGCGAGCCTCACCGGCCACCTGGTGCTCTCCACCCTGCACACCAACACCGCGGTCGGCGCCGTCACGCGCCTGCGCGACATGGGCATCGAGCCCTTCCTGCTGTCCTCGAGCCTGGTCGGCGTGCTGGCACAGCGCCTGGTGCGCGTGCTCGACCCCGAGCACCGCGAGGCCTACACCGCCGCGGAGTACGAGTGCCGGATGCTCGGCATCGATCCGGCCCGGCCACCGACGCTGTACCGGCCGCGCGCCGATGTCCCGGGCGGGGCCGGCTACAAGGGCCGCACCGGCATCTACGAACTGGTCACGATCGACGACGAACTGCGCACCATGATCCACGACGGCTCCGGTGAGCACGAACTGGAGCGCCACGCACGCACGCGCGGCCCGAGCATCCGCGACGACGGTCTGAAGAAGGTACTCGCCGGTGTGACCACGCTCGAGGAAGTGCTGCGTGTCACGCGCGCCAACTGAGGCGGCGCGAGCCGTGCCGGCCGGCTGATGGGCGCCTTCGAATATACGGCAGTCGACGCCGGCGGTCGCGAGACCCGCGGGGTCATCGAAGGCGATACGCCACGGCAGGTGCGCCAGCTCCTGCGCGAACGGCGCCTGTTGCCGCTCACGGTCACGGAGGTGGCCGAAAAGGAGGCCACGCGCCAGCAGTCGTTCACCCTGCGCCGCTCGATGGGCCCGGCCGATCTCGCGATCGTCACCCGCCAGCTCGCCACCCTGGTGCAGTCCGCCCTGCCGCTCGAGGAGGCCCTGCTCGCCGTGGCCGAGCAGACCGAGGCTGCCCGCATCAAGAGCATCCTGCTCGGCGTACGCTCCAAGGTCATGGAAGGCCACACGCTCGCCGACGGCCTCGGCGACTTCCCGAAGGCTTTTCCCGAGCTCTACCGCGCCACCGTGGCCGCCGGCGAGCAGTCCGGCCATCTCGATGCGGTTCTCGAACGGCTCGCCGACTACACCGAGAGCCGGGAAGACCTGCGCCGCAAGGTGCAGAACGCCATGATCTATCCCGTCGTGCTGACCACGCTGGCGCTGCTGATCGTCGGTGGCATGCTGGTCTACGTGGTGCCGAAGGTCGTCTCGGTATTCGCCAATACGGGACGCGAGCTGCCGCTGCTGACGAGCGTGCTGATCGCCACCAGCGACTTCCTGCGTCACTGGGGCCTGGCACTGGCTGCCGCCATCGCGGTCGCCGCCTGGGCCACGCGCCGGCTGCTGCGCCGGCCCGGCCCGCGCCTGGCCTGGCACCGCACGCTGCTGCGCCTGCCGGTACTCGGCCGGCTGACCCGCGGATTCAATACGGCGCGGTTCACGCGCACGCTCAGCATCCTCACCGGCAGCGGCGTGCCGGTGCTCGAGGGCCTGCGCATCGCCGCCGAGGTCGTCACCAACGTGCCGATGCACGCCGCCGTGCAGGAAGCCGCGGCGCGCATCCGCGAGGGTGCGCCGATCGGCCGCTCGCTCGCCGCCGGGGGGTACTTCCCGCCGATCTGCATCCATCTCATCTCCAGCGGCGAGGCGAGCGGCGAGCTCGAGGCCATGCTCGCCCGCGCCGCGACCAACCAGGAGAAGGAGGTGGACGGCCTGATCGCCGCGCTGATGGGGCTGATGGAGCCGGCGCTGATCGTGACGATGGGGGTCATCGTCCTCATGATCGTGCTGGCGATCCTGCTGCCGATCTTCCAGCTCAATCAGCTGATCGGCTGACGCACGCACCGGGCCGCAGGGCAGGCTATTGCCAAGCCTGTGAATTCCGATTATATAGCCGCCAATTCCCGCAGAGCTGGATACGCAACGCTGTGGCCCGCAAGTCGTCAGCCTCCAACAAGCCGCCCCCGAGTGAGCCGGAGCCGGAAGCCGCCGAAGAACCGGAGGCCGAAACCGCGGCTGCACCGGCGCCGACGGACAACGTCGGCGACATCTCCGTCGAGGTCAACGTCGAGGACCTGATTGCACAGATCGAGTCCGAGTCGAAGACCAGCGCCGCGGCCGACGGCTCGGCACGGCGCAAGATCGAGGACATCCTCGAGGAGAAGCGCGTGCAGCGGGAGATCATGGACCTCGATGACTTCGACATCGAGGAGTGAGCTGGACGCGCAGCTGCGGATCGCAAACTTCGCCGGCCGACGGCGTCAGTGAAAGTCGCGGCTGCGGGCCGCGAGCGTGCCGAGCCAGCCGCTGTAATCCACCAGCCGCCCGGCGATCAGGTGCAGCACGTCGCCCTCGCGCTGCACGGTCCCCCAGGCTCCCATCAGCCGCGCCTGCAGCAACGTGCGCCGCTGCCGTTCGGCCACGGCCTGCCACACGATCAGGTTCACCTGCCCGGTCTCGTCCTCGAGCGTCACGAACACCACGCCACTCGCCGTACCGGGCCGCTGGCGCGTGATGACCAGGCCGGCGGCCTGCACCAGGCTGCCCGGCGCCAGCTCCTGGATGTCGGCGGCGCTGCGCACGGCTGCGCGGCGCAGCTTCCCGCGCAGTAGCGCCAGCGGGTGGCGGCCGAGCGTGAGGCCAAGGTGACGGTAGTCGGCGACGATGTCCTCGCCCTCGGTCGGGCTGCGCAGCATCGGGATGCCCTCGGCGATGCCCGCCGGCCCGAGCAGCGGCAGCGGCGGCTCGACACCGAGCACCTGCCAGGCAGCCTGGTGGCGGTGGCCGGCGAGGCCGGCGAGAGCACCGGCAGCGGCGAGCGCACCGAGTTCGTGCGCATCGAGGCGGGCGCGCGCGGCGAGGTCGTCGATGCTGGTGAACGGCGCTGCGTCCCGTGCGGCGACGAGCCGCCCGGCTGCTGCCGCCGGCAGGCCACGCACCAGGCGCAGGCCAAGCCGCAGCGCCGGCGCGCTGCCGGCTGCCGCCTCCAGGCTGCAGTCCCAGCGACTCATCGCAACCTCGACCGGGCGCACGGCCACACCGTGGCGGCGCGCGTCCTGCACCAGCTGGGCGGGAGCGTAGAAGCCCATCGGCTGGCTGTTCAGCAGGGCGCAGGTGAAGGCCGCGGGCTCGTGGCACTTCAGCCAGGCGGAGACGTACACCAGCAGCGCGAAACTCGCCGCATGCGATTCGGGAAAGCCGTACTCGCCGAAGCCGAGGATCTGGCGGAAGACCTGCTGTGCGAATTCCGGCGCGTAGCCGCGCGCGTGCATGCCGTCGAGCAGCCGGCGCTCGAACGGCTCGAGCCCGCCGCGCCGGCGCCACGCCGCCATGGCCCGGCGCAGCTGGTCAGCCTCCCCGGGGGTGAAACCGGCTGCCACCACGGCGAGCTGCATCACCTGCTCCTGGAAGATCGGCACGCCGAGCGTGCGTTCGAGCACATGACGCACCTCGGGGCTCGGGTAGGCGACCGGCTCCGCACCGCTGCGCCGGCGCAGGTAGGGATGCACCATGTCGCCCTGGATCGGCCCGGGACGGATGATGGCGACCTCGATGACGAGATCGTAGTAGCAGCGTGGCCGCAGGCGCGGCAGCATCGCCATCTGCGCGCGTGACTCGATCTGGAACACGCCCATGGTATCGGCGCGCCCGATCATGTCGTACACCGCCGGGTCCTCGGCCGGCACCGTGGCGAGCGTGAGCGCACTGCCACGCCAGGCGTTGACCAGTGCCAGCGCACGGCGGATCGCCGTGAGCATGCCGAGGCCGAGCACGTCGACCTTGATGATGCCGAGGTCGTCGAGATCGTCCTTGTCCCACTGGATGACGGTGCGCCCGGGCATCGCCGCGTTCTCCACCGGCACCAGCCGGGCAAGCGGACCCGCCGCGATGACGAAGCCGCCGACGTGCTGGGAAAGGTGGCGCGGGAAGCCGATGAGTTCGCGGGCGAGCAGCGCCAGGCGACGCACCACGGGGCTCGCCGGGTCGAGGCCGGCCTCGACGAGGCGCTCGTCGGCGATGCGCCGGCCATCCCACCACTGCATCGCCCCGGCGAGCCGCCCGAGCTGCAGGCCCGACAGGCCGAGCGCGCGACCCACGTCGCGCAACGCGCTGCGCGGGCAGTAGCTGACCACCACCGCCGTGAGTGCAGCGCGTTCACGCCCGTAGCGGGCATAGAGGTACTGGATCACCTCCTCGCGCCGCTCGTGCTCGAAGTCGACGTCGATGTCCGGCGGTTCGTTGCGCTCGCGCGAGATGAACCGCTCCACCAGCAGCGACAGGCGCGCCGGATCGACCTCGGTGATACCGAGGCAGAAGCACACGGCCGAGTTGGCGGCCGAGCCACGGCCCTGGCAGAGGATGCCGCGCTCGCGGGCGTGGCGCACCACGTCGTACACGGTGAGGAAGAACGGCTCGTAACGCAGTTCGGCGATGAGCGCGAGTTCGTGCTCGACCTGGGCACGGACGCGCTCCGGGGTCCCGCCCGGCCAGCGCCGGCGCATGCCCTGCACCGTCAGCAGACGCAGGTAACTGGCCGGGCTATGCCCGTCCGGGACGACCTCCCGTGGGTACTCGTAGCGCAACTCCCCGAGGTCGAAGCGCACGCGACCGGCGATCGCGAGCGTCTCCTGCAGCAGCGCTGGCGGGTACAGCTGCGCGAGCACCGCGCGGCTGCGCAGGTGGCGCTCGCCGTTGGGCTCGAGCCGGTCGCCAGCCGCGGCGAGCGTGGTGCGCAGGCGGATGGCGGTGAGTGTGTCCTGCAGCGCGCGCCGGCCGCGCACGTGCATGTATGCCCCGCCCACCGCCACCGCCGGCAGCCCCACCGTTGCCGCGAGTGAGCACAGTCCGGCGAGCCAGGTGACGTCGTCGCCACCGGTGAGCAGCGTGACGCCGAGCCAGGCACGGTCCGGAAAGCAGTCGCGCACCCAGGCCGCATCCGCCGGCGCGGCACCGCCGGGCGTGGGGATCCAGATGGCGAGACAGCCGTCGAGCCCGCGGGTGAAGTCGGCACGCTCCAGGCGGTAGCCGCCCTTCGGCGCAGCGCGCCGGCCGCGGGCGATGAGCTCGCACAGCCCGCCATAGCCGTCGCGGCTCGCGGCGAGCAGCACCAGGAGCAGGCCATCGTCCAGCCGGAACTCGGCGCCGACGATGAGTGGCAGCCCGCAGGCCCGCGCGGCGACGTGCGCGCGCACGATGCCCGACACCGAACACTCGTCGGTGATGGCCAACGCAGCGTAGCCGAGCGCGTGCGCACGCTGCACCAGCTCGGCCGGATGCGAGGCACCGCGCAGGAAAGTGAAGTTGCTGAGGCAGTGCAGCTCGGCGTAAGGCGACCCGGCCACGGCATGCGTCCCACTGCGGGTGCTGGCGCGCGCCCGGACGGCGCGCGTCAGCCGAACAGGCCGTGCAGGTACCAGCCCCCCGCACGGCAATCCCGGAAGACCCAGGCGCGCAGGCCACGGCGGTTGCGGGCGACGTAGTAGTCGCGACGTACGTCGTGCCCGTCCCACCAGCCGCTCTCGATACGCTCGGGTCCACGCTCGAGCGTGAGCAACCCCTCGAACAGCGGTGCACCGGCGCGCACATCGAGCGCGGCCGGCTGCGCCAGCAGCCACAGCGGGCGCGGCTTGCCGGGCAGCGGCTCGTTCGTGGCGCCCCGGGTGGTACACGGCACCGGCGTGACCTGCCAGGCATGTTCCGGCCGATGCTCCGGTGCGGCCGCCAGGCCGTGCACCGCGTGCAGGCCGAGCCGCAGGCGCAGCCGCTCGATGAGACCGGCCACGCGCTCGCCCCGGTCGTACCCGAGCCCGGGCAGGGCCACCGCCGTGCCAGCGGCAGCGATCCCCGCCTCGAGCACGATGGCCTCGACCGGTGCCGGCAGCCGGGTCGCCGACAGGTACAGCCCGGCGAGATCGGCCAGCCGCGCCGGGTCGGCACTCGGCTGCAGCAGACCGATGCGCAGCGCCGTGGCCGGCTGTCTGCGGTGCCGCAGCCCGAGCTGCAGCACGGTGGCACCCGACTGGCGTGCCCGCAGCCGGATCGTGAGCCTGTCGAGCAGCACGCGCAGAGCCTCGAGCAGCCCGTCTGCCGCGCAGGTCGCAGCCGGCAGTTCCAGTTCGTCGCGCCAGTGCACCCCGTCGCGCCACACCGGACGCACTTCGGGAACCCGGCCCAGGGCCTCGTCGAGTTCCTGCAGGCAGGTGGTGCCGATGCGTCGCGCGAGCCCGTCGCGCGGCAGGCGCAGGCACTCGCCGAGTCGCGTCACGCCGAGCCGGCGCAGGGACTGCTGCACCCCGGCCGGCCAGCCGAGACCGGCGACCGGCAACCCGGCCAGAGCTCCCGCCAGCCGCGCCGGCTCCGTGACCGGCGCCGCGTGGCCGAGGCGGGCGAGCCACAGCGCGGCGCGTGCCGTCGGCGCCATCGCGGCACGCACCTGGTGGCCCCGCGCCTCGACCGCGGCGACCGCCGCTGCACGCAGCGCCGCGACACCGCCGAACAACGGCAGGCTGGCGGCGATCTCGAGCAGCAGTGCATCGCTCTCCAGGGCGAGCTGCGGCGTGAAGCCGAGCGCCACCGTGGCCAGCCCTTCGAGTGCGGCACGCTCGCGCCCGGGCGCGCGCTCGTGCAGCGCCAGGCCGGGTACCAGTGCCAGTGCGGCATTGGTGCTCATCCCCGGGCATACACCACAACGTGCCGCGGCTTCGTCACAGTGCAGGACGACCGCCTGGTGTCGCGTCCCGGTGAGGATGGCCTGCGGCGCCTCACCCGGCGCCATCACCTCCAGCGGCAACTCGGGCAGCTGCAGGCACAGCCACAGGCGCGTACCGGACACGGCGGCCAGTGCCGCCCCGCCCGTTGTGCCGGCCGATGGCGGCCTGGCCGGCAGTGGCGTCGCCGCGAAAGGCAGCGGCAGGTTGTGCGATACCGGCGCCACGCAGCCTCACGCTGCTCCGCCATCGACATCCACGCCGGTCGTCACCGGCACCCCGCCCCGGCGCCGGATGACGTGCAGGTCCAGCCGCTGGCCCTGCAGCCCGCGCCGCAGCCCGATGCGCAGCGGCGCCGGAGAGCGTTGCCGCTGCCGGTGCGCCGGGCGCAGCAGCACCACCCAGGCGCCGCTCTCCTCCGCCGCCAGCTGCAGGCGGCGCAGCGCACTGCTGCCTGCCGCCTGCGACCAGCCGACGACGGCGGCACAGCTGCGCGGGCGCAGAGCCTGCTCCATCGCCCAGAGCACGTCGGGCTCACGCCGCGCCTGCACGACCAGCAGCCGCGCCAGATCGACGCCGGCGCGGCGCAGGGCCGGCGCGTAAGGCACGTGGGGTGGCGCGACGAGCGCGGCCCAGCCGCCCGGCTCCGTGCCGTCGGGCGACGGCTGCAGCAGGCGCGCGAGTGCCGGCAGCAGCAGCGTGAACTCGCCGGCACCGCTGCCGTCGACCAGCAGCTCGGTCAGCTGGCCGAGCGGCCAGCCACCGCCGAGGGCACGATCGAGCGATGGCCAGCCCGTCACCACCACGGCGCGGGCTGCGCACGCCGTGCCCCGTGCCGGCCAGATGCGTGGGTCGCGCAACAGCTGCTCGATCCGCTCGCGCACCACCATGACGATGCCCCGCGCCGCGCCGGCTCACGACAGCCGGTTGCGCAGCACGCCGACGACCACGCCTTCGATCACCATCGGGTCTTCCTGCAGGTCGACGCGGATGGGTTCGAAGTCCGGGTTCTCCGGCAGCAGCCAGACGACGGGACCTTCCTGGCGGTAGCGCTTGACCGTGACTTCCTCCTCGAGGCGCGCCACCACCACCTGGCCGTTGCGCACTTCGGGCGTGCGACATACGGCGACGAGGTCGCCGTCGAAGATGCCGGCACCCTTCATGCTCATGCCCTGCACGCGCAGCAGGTAATGCGGCCGGGGACTGAACAGCGTGCTGTCGAGGCGGTAGTGCTGCTCGATGTTCTCCTGCGCCAGGATCGGATGACCTGCCGCGACACGGCCCACGAGCGGCAACATGTCCTGCTCGCGCAGCGCGCCGCGCAGCTGGATGCCGCGCGAGGCGCCCGGCAGCAGTTCGATCACGCCCTTGCGCTGCAGGGCCCGCAGGTGCTCTTCGGCGGCGTTGGCGGAACGGAAACCGAGCGCCCGGGCGATCTCGGCACGCGTCGGAGGCATGCCGTTTTCATCGATAAACGATTGAATGAAAGAAAAAATCTCGGATTGCCGGGAGGTGAGGTCCGCCATTTTGAGGGCTCCTGTAGATACATCCACTACTGTGATTATCTACAGTCTCGCTCATCGTGCAAGCCTGTCCGCGCCAGCACCGGATCTCCGGATCGTCCGCGGCCGGGAACGACGCGCCCCGCCCCGTGGCCGGCGCTCTCCGTCGCGCCACCAGGCCAGTCCACCGCAACGGCCGCGCAGGCACTGCGACAGTGGTGCAGCCTGAAGCGTCACCTCGCGATGGTGTGGTGCTGGTCAGCGCCCGCTCCAGCCGCCGGTGCGGATTTGCGAAGCCTGGTGGATTCGTTCATCATTACGCCCGCTTTGGGTAGAGGCTTGATTTCAGGCCTCGTCCTGCGTTTCTGGCGCGGTATCCGCCGCACTCCCTGAAGTCAAAACCAACCTAACTCTGAGGACTTGTGATGAACACGAAGCTTGCAATCAAGGCTGGCGTCGCCGCCCTGGCGGTGATGATGGCGGCCGGCTGCGCCGGCGTCTCGAAGAAGGACTACGAGGCCCTGAATGCCAAGGTCGACCAGCTGGTACAGGATGTCGCGGCTGCCAAGTCCGCCGCCGATGCCGCCAGCGCCTCCTCCTCCGAGGCTGCCCAGAAGGCTTCCGGTGCGCAGAGCACGGCCAACCAGGCCCTGAATGCGGCCAACCAGAGCCAGGCCTGCTGCGACGCCACCAACGAGAAGATCGACCGCGCGTTCAAGCGCAGCCAGGCCAAGTAAGGCTGGCACGCGCCGATACGCCCGGCGTCATCGGACGAAAGGCCGCAGCGCGAGCTGCGGCCTTTTTCTTTGGTCTTGCGGGTGACGACGGTGCCTGAATAGTCTGACGGGGGGAATATTCGCGGCTGGCGCCGCTCCTACAGGGCCGCTGCCGCGGATACCGGGCCTGCGACCGACGCATCGGTTCCGACGCGCACCGGAATGCCGAGCTTGGCGCGGTAGGCTTCCTCCACCAGCGCCCAGTCGACCTGTGCGGGCCGCCCGTTGGTGGCGCGCACATACTGCTGCATCACCTGCGTCATGCCCGAGCCGTCGGCATCGGCGCGCTCGTCGCCCTCGAGGTGCGGATGCACTTCGAGGTACAGCCCGTCGGCCGCCCAGCCGAACTTGTACGGCTCGTTGATGATCTCGATCGCGGCGCCGACCGGCACCTGCGGGAACAACCAGGCGATGTCCTCCGGGTACATGCGGATGCAGCCGTGCGTCACCTGCATGCCGATGCCGACCGGCTTGTTGGTGCCGTGGATGAGGTAACCGGCCTTGCTCAGCCGCATGGCGTAGTCGCCGAGCGGGTTCTGCGGCCCCGGTGGGATGGACTTCGGCAGGATGTCGCCGTCGGCGGCATGCTCGGCGCGGATGCTCTCCGGCGGATACCAGGTCGGCCGCACCTGCTTGGTGGTGATGCGGTGACGGCCCAGCGGTGTCTCCCAGTCCATCCGGCCGATGCTGATCGGGAAGGTCACCACCGCCGGCTGGCCGCCGACCCGCATGAAGTAATACAGCCGGTACTCGGGCAGGTTGACGACCAGGCCCTCGCGGAACCCGTCGGGCAGCACGAAACGCGTCGGCAACACCACCTCGGTGCCCTGGCCGGGCAACCATGGGTCGACGCCTGGGTTGGCGCGCACCATGTCCTCGTAACCCAGGCTGGCACGCCGGGCGATGTCGGTCAGGGTGTCGTCGTAGGTCGTGCGGACCGTGGCGATGGCGCCGACCAGATCCGAGCCGGGCACCAGCGGCAGGGTCTCGGCGCCGGCGCTGCCGGCACAGAACGCAAGGACGAGGGTGCAGGCGGCAGCGCGACGCCTCGGTATCGGTGGCATGCGGACATCCGGTGACATGGGGAGAAATCTATACGCCGGAGCGACCGGGCGCACGCTGCGCCCGCGCCTGCGCTTCAGTAGCGCACCAGGCTGGCGCCCCAGGTGAAGCCGCCGCCAAAAGCCTCCAGGAGCAGCAGGTCACCGCGGCGGATGCGGCCGTCGCGGATCGCGACATCGAGCGCCATGGGCACCGAGGCGGCCGAGGTGTTGCCGTGGTCCTGGAGTGTCAGCACGACGCGCTCCATCGGCATGCCGAGCCGCTTGGCGGTGGCCTGGATGATGCGCAGGTTCGCCTGGTGCGGGATCAGCCAGTCGACGGCCGAACAGTCGAGGCGGTTGGCATCGAGGGCTTCCTGGACGATGCCCTCGAGGGTCTTCACCGCGACCTTGAAGACCTCGTTGCCCTTCATCTGCAGGAAGGCGCCCTCGCCGTGGCCTGCATCCTCGGGCCGGCGCGATACGCCGTAGGGGAAGTACAGCAGGTCCTTGTAACGGCCGTCGGCGCCGAGGTGGCAGGACAGGATGCCGGGCTCGGCCGACGGCTGCAGCACCACGGCACCGGCGCCGTCGCCGAACAGCACGCAGGTGGTCCGATCGGTCCAGTCGACGATGCGCGAGAGCGTCTCGGCACCGATCACCAGCGCGCAGCGCGCCTGGCCGGCAGCGACGAAGCGGTCGGCCACGCTCAGTGCGTAGACGAAGCTGCTGCACGCCGCCTCGATGCTGAAGGCGGCGCAACCGTGGATGCCGAGCCGGTCCTGCAGCAGGCAACCGACGTTGGGAAACACCACGTCGGGCGTGGTGGTCCCGACCACCAGGAAATCGACGTCGGCCGCGGTGACGCCGGCCGCCTCGAGCGCGCGTCGCGCGGCCTTCTCGGCGAGGTCCGCGGTCGTCTCGCCGGGCGCGGCGATGTGGCGGCGCTCGATGCCGGTGCGCTCGCGGATCCACTCGTCGCTCGTCGCCACCATACGCTCGAGATCGTGGTTGGTGAGCACGCGCTCGGGAAGGCAACGGCCGGTGCCGGCAATGCGTGAGTACATTTACTGGGCCTGCTCTGCGAGGAGTCTGCGGATCTGGTCGGGCACCTGTTTGGCGACTTCGACCATGGCGGTGCGGATGGCCTGCCGGAAGGCCACGGCGTCGGCACCACCGTGGCTCTTGATGACGATGCCGTCGAGGCCCACCAGGCTCGCGCCATTATAGCGGCGCGGATCGAGCTTGCCCGACAGTGCCCGCAACACGGGCAGCGCCACCAGCCCGGCCACGCGCCCGTACAGGCCACGGCCGAACTCCTCGCGCAGGAAGTGGCGCACCAGCCGCGCCGTGCCCTCCATCGCCTTCAGCGCCACGTTGCCGGTGAAGCCGTCGCAGACCACGACATCGGCACGCTGGTCGGGGATGCGGTCGGCTTCGATGAAGCCCACGTAGTTGAGGTGACTCGAGGCGAGCAGCGCCGCGGCCTGCTTCACGGTTTCGTTACCCTTGATCTCTTCCTCGCCGATGTTGAGCAGGGCGATGCGCGGGAAATCGATGTTGTCGATGACGGTGGCCACCACCGAACCCATCACCGCGAACTGGAACAGGTGCTCTGGCGTGCAATCGGCATTGGCGCCGAGGTCGAGCATGTGGGTGCAGCCGTGCATCGTCGGCACGGCGACCATGATGGCCGGCCGGTCGATGCCCGGCAGGGTCTTCAGCACGAAACGTGCGGTGGCCATGAGCGCTCCGGTATTACCGGCGCTCACGCAGGCATCCGCCTGGCCCGCCTTGACCAGGTCGATTGCCACGCGCATGGAGGAATCCTTCTTCTTGCGCAGCGCGTCGGCAGGATGCTCGTCCATGCCGACGACCTGGCGGGCGTCCTGGACGGTCACGCGGTCAGCGGCCGTACCGGCTTGCTGCAGGTAGGGATCGATGACCTCGCGCTGGCCGACGAAGACGAGGCGCAGCTCGGGGCGTTCGGCGAGCATGGCGAGCCCGGCGGGCACGGACACGGCGACGCCATTGTCGCCGCCGTGTGCGTCGAGGGCGATGGTGACCGGGCTGGTCACGAGGTCAGGCGCGGAATCGGCTGGATGGCGCGACAGCTACTCGGACGTCTCGTCCGTCGTCTCGATCACCCGCTTGCCGCGATAGTAGCCATCCGGGCTCACGTGGTGACGGCGATGCGTCTCGCCGGTGGTCGGCTCGACGGATACCGCCGGCTTCTTCAGGCGGTCGTGCGACCGGCGCATGCCCCGCGTCGAGGGGGTGCGTCGACTCTTCTGTACTGCCATCTCAGACTCTCCTCAAACGTTCGAACTCAGTGCCCGTCGCGCGAACCGCCCCGGCCGAGCAGCGTGCCGAGATCCGCGAACGGACGGTGTACCTGCGCCGCTGCCGCACTCTCCCCGGCCACCGCCCCGGCCCGGCAGTCGCGCCGGTCCGCGTGCAGCGGCGCCAGCGGCAGCGTCGCCAGAATCTCGTCCTCCACCGCATCGCGAAGGTGCAGCGTGCCGTCGCTGTCGAGGAGCACGCTGTCGAATGGATCGGCCAGCTCCTGCGTGGCAGCCTCGCCGGGCACCGCCGTGAGCGTGACAGCCACGTTCACCGGCCAGGCCACTGCCCCGAGGCAACGCTGGCACACCAGCGGCAGCACGCCCTGCACTTCGATCGCCACGACAGGGAACGATTCCGGACCGCCGCTGAAGTCCACCCGCGCTGCCAGCGTCCCGTCCGGCGCCCCGCGGGCCAGAACCGCGTGCACCCGTGGCAGGTCAGCCGCATGCAGGCTGCCCGACAGGCTGGCGCCCTGCGCCGCCAGCTCCGCCAGCTGCGAGGAACCGATTCGCTCGGCGAGCATAAACGGCGCAGTTTAGGGACGGTGGCAGACCCTGTCAAAATCGGCTAGGGTCCCGGCGCGATGCCTATCGTTTCCGCCCCACCCATCGTCCTTGCCTCCGGCTCGGCCTACCGCCGCGAACTCCTCGGGCGCGTGCTGCCGGCGTTCGAGGTCGTGGTGCCGGCCGTCGACGAGGCGGCACAGCCGGACGAGCCCGCCGCCGAACTTGCCATGCGCCTGGCGGCAGCGAAAGCCCACGCTGTCGCCAGCCGGCGCCCGGATGCGGTCGTGATCGGCAGCGACCAGGTGGCCGAGTGCGAAGGCGCCATCCTCGGCAAGCCGGGCAGCGCGGCGCGGGCCATCGAGCAACTGCGCCATTGTGCGGGCCGGCGCCTGGTGCTGCACACGGCCGTTTGCGTCATCGGCCCGGATGGCGCCAGCCGCAACCACCTCGACCAGACCACCCTGCAGCTGCGCGCGCTCGACACCGAGGCGATCCGCGCCTACGTCGAGCGCGACCGGCCGCTCGACTGCGCCGGATCGTTCCGCTTCGAAGCCCTCGGAGCCGCGCTTTTCAGCGGCGTCGAGACCCGCGACCCGACCGCGATCCAGGGTCTGCCGCTGCTGTGGCTCTGCGGAGCACTCGCCGGTTTCGGCGTGCGCCTGCTCTGAGATCAGGCGTCGCCCGCGATCAGTCCGCCGCCGTCGCCCGCAACCGCGCCAGCGCCGCCACCAGTTCCGCAGGCAGCGGACTCGCCACGCGGATCACGCGCCCGTCGCGCGGGCTGTCGAACGCGAGTTCGGCGGCGTGCAGGAACAGCCGGTGCAGGTCGCAGGCCGTGGCGACCGGATCGGGCGTGGCGCCGTAGCGCGCGTCGCCGGCAAGCGGCAGGCCAAGGTGGGCCGCATGCACGCGGATCTGGTGCGTACGCCCGGTGAGCAGCGTCACCCGCGCCAGCGTCGCCCCGGGCAGCCGCTCCTCGACCGCGAAACGGGTCTGCGCGGCCTTGCCCGCGGGATCGACACGCACGTGCCGTTCCCCCCCGCGCCGCTCGGTGGTGAGCAGCGGCGCCTCGACGCTGCGCTCGCCACCGGCGAGGCGGCCAACCAGCAGCGCGAGGTACACCTTCTGCACGCTGCCGGCGCGAAACTGCGCCTGCAGTCGGCGCAGTGCGGCGAGCCGCTTGGCTACCAGCAGGCAGCCGCTGGTCTCGCGGTCGAGGCGGTGCACGAGCCCGAGCGACTCGGCGTCAGGGCGGGCCGCACGCAGCAGCTCGATGGCACCGAGGCTCACGCCGCTGCCGCCGTGCACGGCGAGTCCCGCCGGCTTGTCGAGCACCAGCAGGTCGGCGTCCTCGTAGAGCACCTGGCTCTCGATCCAGTCCGCCGAGCCCGGCACCACCGGCCGGCCGGCGGTACCCGGCGCGACCCGCACCGGCGGGATGCGCACCTGGTCGCCGGCCTGCAGGCGCTGGTGCGGGCCGGCGCGGCGGCTGTTCACCCGCACTTCGCCCGAGCGGATGATGCGGTAGACGTGCGCGCGCGGCACGCCCTTCAGGCGTGCCATCAGGAAGTTGTCGAGGCGCCGGTCGGCCTCCCCGTCACCGACGGTGACGGTCCGGGCACTCGCCGGGGCTGCCGGCGGCTGCGCCGGGGCGTTGCGGGTCATGGCGGGAAGGCCGCGTAATCCATTGATGCCAAAGGCGGTGGCTGCTATATTACCCGCCGCGCACGCTGCGTGTGCGCCCTGGTTGCCGGCAGGTGATCCCTGTCCCAGACAAAGGTCACCGCCGGCGGTTTGTTTTTCCTGGTGCCTGCCATGCAGGCCCGACAGAAGGGTTACCTGGCTGACGGGACAAGACCGAGTTCGTCCTCCGTCGCGCCGCGAATTCCAGTGATCGTGATCCATGCGGGACGCGGTTCCACCACGAACCACCAGCACCGGGCGGCATCCGCCACCGGTCGCCATCCCGCGACGCACCCCGGGTGCCACCCCGTACGGTGCATCACAGCGCTCGTTCGCGCCAATCCGCCGGCCAGGGCCCCCCACCCACCTTAGCCAAGCAGGGCCCCATGAAGAGAATGCTGATCAATGCAACTCAGGAAGAAGAGTTGCGCGTAGCCATGGTCGATGGCCAGAAGCTCTATGACCTCGATATCGAGTCCGCTGCCCGCGAACAGCGCAAGTCGAACATCTACAAGGGACGCATCACCCGCATAGAGCAGAGCCTCGATGCCGCGTTCGTCGACTACGGCGCGGACCGGCACGGTTTCCTGCCGATGAAGGAAATCTCGCGGGAGTACTTCGTCACCGAGCCCGAGTCGAACGGGCGCATGAACATCCGCGAACTCCTGCGCGAGGGCCAGGAGATCGTCGTGCAGGTGGACAAGGAGGAACGCGGCAACAAGGGTGCCGCCCTCACCACCTTCATCAGCCTGGCCGGGCGCTTCATCGTGCTGATGCCGAACAACCCGCGCGGCGGCGGCGTCTCGCGCCGTATCAGCGGCGAAGAGCGCGACGAGATCCGCGAGGCCATGCACGACCTCGAGGTGCCGCGCGGCATGGGCGTGATCATCCGCACGGCCGGTGTCGGGCGCAGCATCGAGGAGCTGAACTGGGACATGGAGTACCTCCTGGGGATCTGGGAGGCGATCAAGAAGGCCGTGGTCGGCCGCCCGGCGCCGTTCCTCGTCTTCCAGGACAGCAACACCGTGGTGCGGGCGCTGCGCGACCATCTCGCCAACGATGTCGGCGAGATCATCGTCGACGACCCGGCCACCCACGAGGAGGCCCGCCAGTTCATGGAGCGGGCCATGCCGCAGAACCTGCGCAAGCTGCGCCTGTACGAGGACCCGGTACCGCTGTTCACGCGCTTCCAGATCGAGAGCCAGATCGAGTCGGCGTTTTCCCACACCGTCACGCTGCCCTCCGGCGGCAGCCTGGTGATCGAACAGACCGAAGCGCTGGTGTCGATCGACATCAACTCGGCGCGCGCCACCAAGGGTGAGGACATCGAGGCCACCGCGCTCGCCACCAACCTGGAGGCCGCCGACGAAGTGGCGCGCCAGTGCCGCCTGCGCGACCTCGGCGGGCTGCTGGTGGTCGACTTCATCGACATGTCCTCGCAGCGCAGCCAGCGCGACGTCGAGAACCGCCTGCGCGACGCCATGAAGATGGACCGCGCGCGCGTGCAGATCGGGCGCATCTCGCGCTTCGGCCTGCTCGAGCTGTCGCGCCAGCGCCTGCGTCCCTCGCTCGGCGAGTCCGCGCACCAGACCTGCCCGCGCTGCAACGGCTCGGGCTCCATCCGCGGCGTCGAGTCGCTGGCGCTCGCCGTACTGCGCCTGGTCGGTGAGGAAGCACGCAAGGACCGCTCGGCCAAGGTGATCGCCCAGCTGCCGGTCGACGTCGCCACCTACCTCCTCAACGAGAAGCGCGACTGGATCCGCGCCATCGAGGAACGCGACCGGGTGCAGCTCATCCTGATCGCCAACCCGGCGCTGCAGACCCCGAACTACACCCTGCGCCGCGTGCGCGACGACCAGATCGGCGCGCCGGAGAACATCGGCGTGAGCTACACGCTCGCGGTGCAGGAGCAGCCGCCATCCGACGGTGCGCTCGACCTCTTCGCACCACGCGTGAAACCGGAAGAACCGGCCGTGGTGCCGACCATGCCCGCCACGCCCGTCCCGCCGCCGCCGCCCGGGTTCGCCGAGTCGACGCCGGCCGCTGCGCCGGCACCGGCCGCGGCAGCCGCCGGCCCGGGGCTCGTCGCCCGCTTCCTGACCTGGCTCAGAGGCCCGGGTGCCGCACCGGCAGCCGCCAGCGCGACACGCAGCGAACCGGAGCGCCGCCCGGCCTCGGGCGGGCGCCAGGGGCACGACGGCGGGCGCCATCGCAGCCAGCACGGTCGCGATGGCCGAGGTCATCGCGACGATCGCCACCGTGGACATCGCGGTGAGCGCGGCGAACGTGGTGAGCGGAGCGACCGCGGTGACCGGGGTGACCGGGGCGAGTCGCGCAGTTTCCGCAACGATCGTAGCGATCGTAGCGATCGTAGCGATCGTAGCGACCGTAGCGACCGTAGCGACCGTAGCGACCGTGGTGACCGTGGTGACCGTGGTGACCGTGGTGACCGCGGCGAGCGCGGTAACCGTGGCGACCGTGGCCCGCGGCACGGGCGCGGCGAGGATGGACGCGGCCCCGACCGCCAGAGCGAGCGCTCCGAGGCACGCAGCGACTCCCACCGTGGACAGGACGAGGCCGCGCACGCGCCGGGAGCGGAACCGCGGGCCCGCGCCCGGGGAGGGGCCCCCCCCAAAGCGGGGAAGCACGGGGCGGGGCCGGGCCGGCGGCCGGGGCGCGGCGGGCGCGCCCCCCCCCCGCCCCCCGCCGCCACCCCCAGCGGGGACCGGCCGCGGCCGCGCGCGCGCCGGGCGCGGCCCCGCGCGCCTTCCCCGGTCCCGGCGCACCGCCATCTGCGGATCAGCAGGGGCAGGGCCAGGGCCGTCGCCGGGAGCGCGGCGGACGCTCCCGCCGCCGCGGCGGTCGTGGCGGCGGCGACAATCGTCCGCGCCGCGACGAAACTACCGGCGGTGACGCCGGCTATCGCGGCAACGACAGTTCGCCAGGCAGCGAACCGGCCGACGAGATCACGCAGCCGGCCTTGCCAGCCATCAGCGACACCGCCGTCACAGCGACGCCACCACCGGCGCCGCCGGTCGAACACCAGACGGCACAGCAGCCACCGCCCGCACCGCCTGCAGAACGTACGGCAACGCCGGAACCGTCACCGCCGCCAGCGCCGGACAGCGGGCGCGACGTGCCCGCCGGGTGGCAGCAGTCCGGACCGCCGAGCCAGGGGAGCAAGAGCTACACCGTCTGGTCCTCCGGGCCCGCCAGCGAGTGGCCCGGCGGGAACGACGACCGCGATCGCGGATCGTGACGTCGTGGACGTCCCTGGCAACGGGCAGTACCACCTGCAACGATGAGCACATGGCCATGCCTGCGAATATCGGCCGGATATTGCGCCGCGCGACGCTGGCCTGCCTGCTCATGCTGCTGGCCGGGCTCGCCCCGGTGATGGCTGCCGACACCCCCACTGTGCTCATCACCGGCGCCAGCCGCGGCATCGGGCTGGAACTCGCCCGGCAGTACGCCGACCGCGGCTGGCATGTCATCGCTACCGCCCGCGACCCGGCGCGTGCCGCTGCGCTCCGGGAGATCGCTGCCAGCCACGAGCGCGTGCATATCGAACAGCTCGACGTAACCGACTTCGCCTCGGTCGATGCGCTGGCCGCGAAGTACCGGGGCAAGCCGATCGACGTGCTCCTGAACAATGCGGGGATCTCCGGCAACGTCGACGTCCAGGTCTTCGGCAGGCTCGACTACGCTGTCTACGACGAGGTCCACGCGGTCAATGTGCTCGGGCCGCTGAAGATGGCCGAAGCCTTCCTCGATCATGTCGCCGCCAGCGACCAGAAGAAGATCATCAGCATCACCAGCACCCAGGGCTCAATCACCCAGACCAACGGTGGCAATCTCTTCTATCGCTCGAGCAAGGCTTCGCTCAACATGGTGATGCGCACGCTCGCGCTCGAGCTGAAGAAGCGCGGCATTACCGTCGGCCTGGTGTCGCCCGGTTTCGTGAAGACCGATTTCACCCGGGGCATCGACCTGCCGATCATGATCACGCCCGAGCAGAGCGCGGCGGCCGTCATCAAGGTGATCGACGGGTACACCCTCGACCAGGCCGGCACGTTCATGCGCCACACCGGCCAGGTCGCACCCTGGTAGTGGCGGCGGGCAGCGACCGCCGCGCTCCTGCCGGGCGCAGACGCGCTGTCGTTGCCGCTGGAGACAACACGGACAGCCCTGGTGGTGCGGTACGGGTGGTGAAACGATCGGTCGCACTTCTCCTGGCGGGCATCGCCGCCGCAGCGTGCGTAACGACGCCACCGGCCGCACCTGGCCAGGTGGCCGTGCAACCCGCGGCGCTCGGTCTGGTCGCTGCCCCGCCCCTCGCCGTCTCCAGCACCTGGTGGACGGCTTTCGGCGACAGCCAGCTCGATGACCTGGTCGCCCAGGCGCTGGCCGGGAATCCATCCCTGCAGGTGGCGCTGGCGCGGATGCGGCAGGCGCAGGCCGGGCTCGAATCGGTGCGCGGCAGCACCTATGCGCAATTCGGTGGCGATGCCGACGTCAGGCGCCAGCGGCTCAGCGAGAGCTACATCATTCCGCCGCCCTGGGGTGGCACCACGCAATCGATCGCAACCGCGCAGGCAACCCTGTCCTGGTCGCTCGATTTCTGGGGCAGGCAGCAGTTGCAGGTCGACCAGGCGCATGCCCTGGCCGCAGCCGCGGTGCTCGATGCCGATGCGGCCCGGCTCGCGCTCGCGGGATCTGTCACCCAGGCCTACATCGGCCTGGCACGCGCCTGGGCGCTGCGCGACCTGGCGGCCGACGCCGTGAAGCAGCGCGAGGGCGTGCTCGCCCTCACCGCCACGCGGGTGACCAGCGGGCTGGAGAGCCAGGCGGCAGCACGGCAGGCCGAGGCGCTGCTGGCGCTCGAACGCGAGAACCTGGCTGGCGCCGCCGCCGATGTCGAGCTGGCCGAACACGGGATCGCCACGCTGGCCGGGCGCGGGGTCGATCTCTACGGACAGATCGCACGGCCGCAATTGCAGCCCGACGCGCTCACCCTGCCCGACAGCCTGCCCGCCGATCTGCTCGCCCGCCGCCCGGACATCCGGGCGGCCAGGGCGCGCATCGACGCCGCGATGGCTGGCCGCGAAGTGGCCCGCAAGGCGTGGTATCCGGACATCGACCTGGCGGGGTTCGCGGGCATCGCAACCATCGGCCTCTCATCCCTGTTCAGCACGGAGGCGCTGACCTATGGCGCGGGTGCGGCGATCCACCTGCCCATGTTCAACGTAAGCCAGCTGCGTGCGACTTATGCGGGGGCCACGGCTGACCTCGATGCGGCGGTGGCGGACTACAACGCGGGCGTGGTCGGCGCCGTCAGGCAGGCTGCGGATGCCGTGACCCGGGTGCGATCCCTGCAGGAGCAGGCGCACGCGCAAGGCGCCGCCCTGACCGCCGCCGAAGCCAGCCTGCGCCTCGCGCAATCGCGCTATCGCAACGGCCTGAGCCCGCAACTCGCCGTGCTCGACGCCGAAGCCGTCTGGCTGCGAGCGAAACACCAGCAGGTGCTGGTCCATTCCGAGCTCGTCGACCAGCGCATCGCGCTGCTCGTGGCGCTCGGCGGTGGTTTCGCGGCCGACACCCCCACCGGCGCTACCGCTGCTTCTTCCAGTCAGGGGATGGCTCATGAGTGACACCGCTGCCGACAGGCCGGCCAACGGCAACGGCGCCGCCAGGCGGCGCGGCTTCGTCCTGCTCGGCATCGCCGTCCTGGCCGGCGGTTTGCTGTGGGGAGGCTACTGGTTCGCCTATGCACGCCACGTGGAAAGCACCGACGATGCCTACGTCGCCGGCGACATCATCGCGATCACCAGCCGCGAACCGGCAACGGTCCTCGCCGTGCACGCGGACGACACGCAGGCGGTGGCGCGCGGGCAGTTGCTGGTGGAACTCGACCCGACGCGGGCCCGGGTGAAACTGCAGGCGGCAGAGGCCGAGCTGGCCCGCACGGTCCGCGCGGTACGTGCCGACTTTTCCCGGGTGCACGAACATGACTCGCAGGTCGCAGCGGCGCGCGTCGAACTCGCGCAGGCCGAGGCCGACCGCAACCGCCGCCGGGAAGGCGCTGGCGACGGCTCCGTATCGGCAGAGGAAGCGGCACACGCCCGCGCGGCCGTGGAATCCGCCCGCGCCGCCCTGCGCGCTGCCGAAAACGCGCAGGCACAGGTTACCGCGGCAGTCGACAACACGACGGTCGCCAGCAATCCCGGCGTCATGGCCGCGATCGCCCGGGTCCGGGATGCCGTCATCACCTTGTCGCACATGCGTCTCACCGCCCCGGTGGGCGGCGTGGTGGCCCGGCGCACCGTGCAGGTCGGCCAGCGGGTGGCCGCCGGCACGCCGCTGCTGGCGGTGGTGCCGCTCGACCAGCTGTGGGTCGACGCCAATTTCAAGGAGGGCCAGCTGCAGGCCCTGCGTGTGGGCCAGCCCGTAGCGCTGACCGCCGACGTCTATGGCAGCAGCGTGACCTATCACGGCCAGGTCGCCGGCGTCGGTGCGGGCAGCGGCGCCGCCTTCGCCCTGCTGCCGCCGCAGAACGCCTCCGGCAACTGGATCAAGATCGTGCAGCGCGTGCCGGTGCGCATCGCGCTCGACCCGGCGGAACTGCGCGAGCACCCGCTGCGCATCGGGCTGTCGATGACGGCCAGGGTCGACATCCGCGACCGTTCCGGCACGATGGTCACCTCGAAGCCGCTCAGCGCCGCCGTGCGCGGCGAGACGGTCAACACCGACGCCGAGGCCGACCGCATCGTGGCGCGCATCCTGGCGGAGAACGGAGCCGCCATGTGAGCACTACCGGCGCCGCAGCCCAGCCGGCGCCGTTGCGGGGCGGTGCGCTCGCGGTCGCCTCCATTGCGCTGGCCCTCGGCACCTTCATGCAGGTGCTCGACAGCACGATCGCCACCGTCGCCCTGCCGACCATCGCCGGCAACCTCGGCGTCTCGACCACCCAGGGCACCTGGATCATCACCTCCTTCGCGGTGGCGAACGGCGTGGCCGTGCCACTGACCGGCTGGCTGATGGGGCGCTACGGCGTCGTCCGCACCTTCGTGACGTCGGTGCTGCTGTTCACGCTCGCTTCCTTTCTCTGCGGCATCGCCTGGAGCCTGCCCTCGCTCGTCGTGTTTCGCGTGCTGCAGGGCGCGGTCTCCGGTCCGATGATTCCGGGCTCGCAGGCGCTGCTGATCTCGATCTTCCCGCGGCAGAAGCAGGCGACCGCGCTCGGCATCTGGTCGGTGACCACCCTGGTCGCGCCGATCGCCGGCCCGATCCTCGGCGGCCACATCTCCGACAACTACCACTGGGGCTGGATCTTCCTGATCAACGTGCCGGTGGGCCTCGTCGCTGCCATGCTGTGCTGGCGTCACCTGGCCAGCCGCGAGACGCCGACGCGCCGCCTGCCGATCGACCGCATCGGCCTCGCGCTGCTCGTCGTCTGGGTCGGCGCGCTGCAGATCATGCTCGACACGGGCAAGGACGCCGACTGGTTCGCCTCGCCGGTGATCGTCGCCGAGGCGATCATCGTGGTGGTGGCCTGCATCGCCTGGGTGATCTGGGAACTGACCGACGCACACCCCGTGGTCGACCTGTCGCTGTTCAGGAAGCGCAACTTCGCGCTCGGCACGGTCGCGTTCTGCCTGGGTTACGCAGTCTTCTTCGCCAATCTGCTGCTGCTGCCGGTGTGGCTGCAGACGAACATCGGCTACACGGCGACCTGGGCGGGCCTGGTCGCGGCTCCTGCCGGGCTCGTCGCCATCCTGCTGACGCCGGTGGCGACGCGCTTCATGGCCCGCGTCGATGCGCGCTGGCTCTCCACTTTCGCGCTCGCGGCATTCGCCATCTCCTACTTCATGCGCGCGGGCTACACGAACGACGCCGGTTTCGGCGACTTCGTCCTGCCGATCTTCGTGCAGGGGATCGCGATGAGCACCTTCTTCATCGCCCTCGTGACCATCGCACTCGATGGCGTGGAACCCGAGCGACTGCCCTCCGCGACCGGCATCTCGAACTTCGCGCGGATCACGGCCGGCGGCTTTGCAGCCTCCATCGTCACGACGTTGTGGGACCGGCGCGAGGCGCTGCACCAGACCCGGCTGGCGGAAACCTCGAGCATCTTCGATCCGGGGATGCAGCAGGCCCTGGAGCAGCTCGACCGGTCGGGCTTCACCGGGCTGCAGGGCCACGGCGTGCTCACGCACGAACTGATGCAGCAGGCCTACCTGCTCGCCTCGCTCGACCTGTTCTGGATCTCGGGCTGGCTGACGGTGGCCATGATCGGCCTGGTCTGGCTCGCCCGGCGCGCCGTCAGCGGCGGCGGCGCACACGCCGGCATGGAGTGACGGCACCCCGGCCTGCGCCGCACCGTGTCGACGGCGATCGCCTATCATCCGGTTCATGACCCTCCCTGTGCAGCCGGTACGCCGCCTCTCCCTGTCCGCCAGCGAGCCACGGGAGTTTCGCGAGCGTCTGCGCAGCTACTTCCTCGCCACCTTCGACCGCTACGAGTCGCTGTTTCGCACGCTGGCCTGCGAGGCAGCGTGGTACGAGCGCCCGATCGCGCTGCGCCACCCCCTCATCTTCTACTACGGTCACACGGCGACCTTCTTCGTCAACAAGCTGCTGCTCACGCGGCTCATCGGGCAGCGCATCGATCCCCGGCTGGAAGCGCTCTTTGCCGTCGGCGTCGACGAGATGAGCTGGGACGACCTCGACGAGACGCATTACGACTGGCCACCCATCGGCCAGGTGCAGGCCTACCGCGACACCCTGCGCCGGCTGGTCACCGACATCATCGACACGGCCCCGCTCACGCTGCCGGTCGGCTGGGATCACCCCTGGTGGGCCATCGTGATGGGCATCGAGCACGAACTCATCCACCTCGAGACCTCCTCGGTGCTGATCCGCCAGCAGCGGCTCGATTACGTGCGCGAGCAGCCGGACTGGACGGCCGGCAGCACAGCGGGCGCGGCGCCCGGAAATACACTGGTCGACGTGCCGGCAGGCCAGGTCACCCTCGGCAAGCCGTTCGACTGCGAGCGCTACGGCTGGGACAACGAGTACGGTCAGCATACGGCCGCCGTGCCTGCCTTCAGGGCCGGCCGGCTGCTGGTGAGCAACGGCGAGTTCCTCGGCTTCGTCGAGACCGGTGGCTACGCGCGCGACGAGTGGTGGGACGACGAGGGCCGCCGCTGGCGTGATTTCACCCGGGCCCGGCACCCGACCTTCTGGGTGCCCGACGGCGACGGCTGGCGCCTGCGCCTGATGACGCGCGAAGTGTCCATGCCCTGGAACTGGCCGGTGGAGACCAACTGCCTGGAAGCGCGCGCCTTCTGCCGCTGGAAGGCTGCCGATACGGGGCAACCGGTACGCCTGCCGACCGAGGACGAGTGGCATCGGCTGCTGGCGGTGAGCGGCTGGAGTCCCGCCGACGACAGGCCCGTCGATGCCAACCTCTACCTCGGGCACCAGGCCTCGGCGTGCCCCGTCGACCGTTTCCGGCACGGACCGTTCTGCGATGTCGTCGGCAACGTCTGGCAGTGGACCGAAACGCCGACCTATCCGTTCGCGGGCTTCAGGACCCACCCGATCTACGACGATTTCACCACGCCGACCTTCGACGACCGGCACAACATCATCAAGGGCGGCTCGTGGATCTCCTGCGGCAACGAGGCCGAACCGGAGTCACGCTACGCCTTCCGGCGCCACTTCTTCCAGCACGCCGGTTTCAGGTACGTCGTGGCCGACACGGCCGTGGCCGCTCCGCCGTCGCGCTACGAAACCGACCAGCTGGTCACCGAGTATCTGGAGTTCCATTACGGCAGCGAGTACTTCGGTGTCCCGAATTTCCCGAAGGCGCTGGCGCAGCTCGCCATCGCCGCCGCGGGAGACGGGCCACGGCGCAGCGCCCTGGACCTCGGCTGCGCCGTGGGGCGCGCAGCCTTCGAACTCGCACGCCACTTCGCGAGCGTGGTGGCCGTCGACTTTTCCGCGCGCTTCATCGAGCAGGGCGTGGCACTGGCGCGTGGCGAGGCCGTGCACTACGGCGTCGTGGACGAGGGCGACCTCGTCGAACACAAGGCCGTCCGGCTGGTCGACCTCAGCCTCGACGACACGGCCGGGCGCGTGGCGTTCTGGCAGGGCGACGCCTGCAACCTGAAGCCGCAGTTCAGCGGCTACGACCTGGTCCTGGCGGCCAACCTGGTCGACCGCCTCTACGATCCGGCGCGCTTCGTCACCACCATCCACGAGCGCCTGAATCCGGGCGGCCTGCTGGTGATCGCCTCGCCCTACACCTGGCTCGCCGAACACACCCCGCGCGGCAAGTGGCTCGGCGGCTTCAGGAAGGATGGGGAAATCCTCCGCACGCGCGATGCGCTGCAGGCCGCGATCGCTGCTCATTTCGAACCTGTCGGCGCACCACGCGACCTGCCCTTCGTCATCCGCGAGACGCGGCGCAAGTTCCAGCACACGCTCGCCGAGGTCACGGTCTGGCGCCGCGTGCGCTGAGCGCAGATCCCGCCAGGGCACCCATGGCCCCGGTGTCCGTCAGGACGTCTCTTCCTCCCCGATCGCCTTCACCACGGCGGCATCGCCGTGCATGCGCTCGAAAAAGCGCCCGAGGTCCTTCAGGTCCGCGAGCCCGATCTGCGCCGCATGGGCCCAGCGCAGAGTGACGAACAGGTAGGGATCGGCGATCGAGCACGTGCCGGCAATCCAGTCGCGGCCCTGCAGTTGCGCATTCACGCGCTCGAACAGACCGCGCAGCACCTGTTTCGCATGCGCCCTGGTCTTGCCAATGGCTGCCTCGTCGGCGAGGTAGGCCGTCGCGCCGAACAGCGGCTTGAAGGCCGGATGCACGTCGGAATTGACGAATGCCAGCCAGTGGTTGACCTGCGCACGGCCCTTCGGTGTCCCGTCGCCGCCGAGCCGCGCCGCGGGAAAGCTGTCGGCGAGGAAGCCGAGGATCGCCGCGTTCTGCGTCAGCACCCAGCCGTCGACCTCCAGCGCCGGCACGGCGCCGAGCGGGCTGATGCGCCGATAGGCTTCGGACTTCAGTTCTTCGCGGCTCAGTCGGTGGGTGTCGTAGGGCGCGCCGATCCATTCCAGCACGATGTGGCTGGCGAGCGAGCAGGCGCCCGGCAGGTAGTACAGCTTCATGAACATCTCCTCGAACAGTCCGTCGTCGTGCCGAAGGGCCGCGTGGAATCGCGGCTCCGGGAAGGGAGCATAGCGGACCCCGGCAGGATTGTGTCTTCCCGGCGACGCGGCTGCGGCCGGCGCACGATCAGCTGCGCACGAGATCCGCCACGGGCCGCACGGCCGCGGAATCCGGGAACACGCCGGTGTCGAGGGCGGCGGACGGCACGCCGAGGTGATCGTGCAACACGCCTTTCAGGAGCGCACGCAGGTCGAGCGTCGGCGCGAGGTCGCGCTGCTGGTACAACGCCTGCGGCGACAGCCCCGGCCAGTCGGCGAGCATGCGCCCGCCCCGCACCGCGCCGCCGAGCACGAACGCGACCGTCCCGGTGCCGTGGTCGGTGCCGCGCGTGCCGTTCACGGCCGCCGTGCGCCCGAACTCGGTCGCGAGCAGGATCACGGTCTGCGGCCACACCTTACCGAGCGCAGCCTTCAGCTCGCGCAGCCCGGCGTCGAGTGCCGCGAGGCGCGTCGCGAGCTGGCCCTGCGCACCGCCCTCGTTCGCATGGGTGTCCCAGCCGGTCGTGTCGAGCATCGCGACCCGCGGGCCGTCCTCGCGGGCGAGAAACGCGCCGGCGGCCCGCAGTGTCTCGAGATGGCGTGCTCCCGGGCCGCGTGACGCCTTCGTGATCGGGACGTCGCCCGCGACCTCGTCGGCAGCGAGTGCGTCGGCGAGTCGCCGGGAAAGAACGGGATCGCGGGCGTACAGATCAGTGATGCGCGCGAGCGTGTCCTCGTCGAGCGCCGGCAGGCGCGATGGCGACCACGACGCCACCGGCGCCGGGCCGCGCATGGCGAGCGGCAGGTTCTGTCCGAGCGCGATCCCGGCCTCGCGGTGCACCGCGCCGTTGCCGGCCGTCTCAGTCCCGGGCAGTGCGGCGAGCGCCCGGTTGAGCCAGCCGGTAGCCAGCGCATGCGGCCGCACCCCGCCGCTCTCCAGCACGTCCTGGCCGTCGAAATGCGAGCGCTCGCGGTACGGGGTCGCCACCGCATGCGCCACCACGAGCTCGCGCGCCTGCCAGGATGCGTGCAGGAAGGTACAGCCCGGGTGCAGGGCGAAGGTGGCATCGAGCCGCAGCGCACCGCCCGGTGCACCGGGCGGCGCCAGCGCCAGGTCCCGGCGCAGTCCCGCGTACGCGGGATCACCCCAGGGCGGCACCGCGGCGAGTCCGTCGAGGGCACCGCGCAGCAGGATGAACACGAAGCGGTTGCCCGGCGCCACAGCCTCCCGCGCGAACGCGAAGCGGCCCACGAACGGCATGGTCACCGCAGCGGCGAGGATCCGGCGACGGTCGATCGTCGTGGTGCTCATCGGCGCATGAACTCCGGCGCGGTGAGGAGCAGCGTGATGGCCTGCGCCGCCGACGCGGCTCGCGTGATGGCCGTGGAGGTGTCCGCCGTCAGCACGCCGCCGAGCAGCGCCGGCGCGAGACCTGGCGCATCGCGACGGTCGCCAAGACGCTCCCCGACCGCATCGGCCCACTCGATGCGTTTCATCAGCGCCGACGCACCGTCCCAGTCGACGGCGCGATCGGGCCACCCCGCCGGCGACCCGGGCGACCAGGCACGCTGGCCCAGCAGTTCGTAGACGACGAGGCCCGCACGCCGGTCGTCGGCCGGCAGGTCGAGGCCGCGAAATGCCGAATGCGCGTAGTCCGCCGGCGTCTTGTACTTGGCGAACGGCGTCGCCCAGGCCTCGGGGGACTCGACCAGGGCGCGGTACACGGGCAGGAGGTCGCCGTCGTGCCGGCGGAAGGCCGCGGCCACGCGCGCGACCACCGCAGCCGGCGGCTCGTCGGCGACGAAGTGCCGCGCGAGCTTCTGCGCGAGGTGGGCCGCCGTCGCCGGGTGTCGCGCGAGATCGCGCAGCGCCGCGGCACCCTGCCCGTAGCCGGCCTGCGCGTAGCGCCGGCCGAGCAGCTGCTGCTCGCCGGGCTCGTGCAGGTCGGCGCGAAAGACGAACTGGCCCGGCTCGCCCGCGGCGAGCCGGCCGCGTCCGCCGCCTATCGACCAGCCCGTGAGCATGCGGGCGAAGCTGGTCACGTCCGCCTGCGTGTAACCGCCGTCGACCCCCAGGGTATGCAGTTCGAGGATCTCGCGTGCGAGATTCTCGTTGAGACCGGGCTCGCGCGGGCGGCGCGCAGCTGAGGCGCGCCGCGCGAGCGACGAATCCGGCCCGACCGACTGGAAGTTGTCGAGGTAGAGCAGCATCGCCGGATGCCGTTCGACGGCGAACAGCAGGTTCTCGAAACGCCCGAGCACGTGCGGGCGGATCGCCTCGCGCTCGAATGCACCGGCCACGCCGAGCACGGCGAGCTTGTCGACCGACACGGCGAAATGATTGGCCCAGAAGTGCACCAGGCGCTCGACGAACGGCCGCTCGCTCGCGATCGTGGTGCCGAATCGTGCCTGCACTTCGGCGACGTAGAGCGGCCGGTAGTACGTGCCGAGCTTCTGCACGACGCCCTGGACGTCGGCGCCTGTCGCACCGTCGCGCCCGCCCGCGCGCCGCTCCTCGCGCAGCTTCCCGGCGTGGGCCAGGATCGTGGCCGAACTGTCGAGGGCGCTCGCCCCGGCAGGATCCGGGGCGCCGCCGGCCAGCTGCGCCAGCAGCCAGCCACGCGGATCGGACGCGGCCCGCGCGAGCTCGCCCGGTCGGGCTCCGAGCCCGAAGCGGTTGGTGGCGATCGCAGCGGCGACGTCGTTGACCATGGACATACCCGAAGGTACCGAACGCATGGGGCGGGGCGCGGTTGACGGTTGTCGAGCCCCGCTCGCGATGATGCGCCCTGGCCCCGGCAGGGTTCACGTGGCTCGACGTGAATTCGGGTCTGCATTATGTCGAGTGGTCCGTACCGCACTTTGAGCTTCAGGCACTTGCCAACACCATCTCACGTCATTTCCTGGCCGATACCGGGGTGCCTGGCGCTGCGGCAACTTGTCCTTTGACGGACCCTCGGGAGGCCGTTACATTCCGAGCTGTCCGGGGCCGCTTCGAGCCGGGCAGCGACCAGACGAACAATCGAGCATCCGGGGGGATCTCATGGTGACGAAGAAGACAGCTGCCCTGTTTGGCGCCGCACTCATGCTCTCTGCTCCGCTGGCCGTGATGGCCACGCCGATCTACACGAACTTCGGGTCGCTGCCAGGTGCGAACTTCGGTGGCACCGGTATCCCGAACAACGCGGTCGCCAAGACCGAGGTCTTCGTCAACGGCTCAACCCAGGTGACGCTGGCCCTGACGTCCCATGGCCGCTACTCGAATCCGGCCGTTACCGACAACGGCGCGGGTGATTACTTTGCCGGCCCCGGCCAGAACTGCGGCATCGCCACCGACCCGGTCGGCTGTCCCAGCGCGAGCCAGGGTGCGCTCTGGAACTTCGCCTACTACATCAGCGTCAACGGCACCGATCCCAACTTCAACGACTTCGCGGACTTCACGTTCACCCTCTACTACGACTTTGATCCGGGCGCCGGCACACTGTTCGGCAGCCTCGGCACCATCAACGTGAACAACGCCATCATCGGCGCAGGCGGCAACCCGGCGACGACCACGCTGCTGCAGGACTCGCAGAACCTGTTGTTCTCGGGCTTCTCGACGCCGGTGCCCTTTGTCGTCGCGCCGCCTGCGTATGGTCCGTTCAACCCGAACGCGCTCGGCGAGTACAACTTCTACATCGGCTTCACCGCGAACAATCTGCCGGCCTTCAGCGGCGCCGTAGGTATCGACGTCAACGTGGTACCGGTCCCCACCGCCGTGTGGCTCTTCGGGTCTGCCATCGGCCTGCTCGGCTGGGTCCGGCGCCGGGCGGCCGGCTGACGACCGGGCACCCACCCGACCGGACAACAAGACCCCGCTTCGGCGGGGTTCTTGTTGGGGAACGCACGTTGCATTTCCGGCCCGGGCGGCCGACAGCAGCCCATGCGAACATCGCGTGACGTTCCGGATTCCGCAAACGGCCCAGCCCAGCGGCACCGGTCACGCAGCAGCGTGAACTGAAAAACCGCGTCCTGCCTCTGCAGTCATCAACCGCGTCGGGAACCGCGGTCCGGCACCGGGATCACTTGCCGGCGGTCTGCTCGGCCAGCACCACGATTTCGGTCAGGGCATCGGACCCGCGGTTCCAGTCGTACCAGGACATCTTCCGCTCCAGCCGCTCGTCGTCGCCGATCTGCCCGGACGAACCGAGGAACCACCATTGCAGCGCAGCCGGCCGCTCCACCCATGACGCCACTTCCTTGCCATCGCGCAGGAGGAGCACGGTTGGGGTGGACGCCCGGCCATCAGGCGTGCGGTGCGCTTCCATGACCGCCTTGCCGGTCCGGAAATCGACCACGCGCAACCCGACGCCGGCGCGCTCGGCCAGCGTGGCAAGGTACGGCACGCTGTGTACCGAATCACCACACCAGTCGGCCGTGATGACCAGCAGCTGCAGGTCGTCGCCGGCCCGTCTGAAGCGCTCCACCAGTCCTGGCGACACCGCGCGTCCGGCATTCGTGAGCCAGGTCTCCCGCTGCGCCCGGGTGCCGGCCAGGTAGGCATCCCAGGACACACCGCGGGTGTAGATGGCCGCGGGATCCGCTGCTGCCGCCGGTGCCGGCTCGTCTGCCGCAACCACCGACAATGCCGGCATCGCCAGCAACACGAGCGCGGCGAGCCGTGCCCCGATCCGGACCTCAAACCCGACAGATTCCTGCATCACGCCTCCCGGCCACAGTGATAGTCGACAGCGCCGGACAATAGCAGAGCGTGTCTGCTGCCGCCTCAAGGTCGTGCAGTCAGCCGCCAGATCCCGCCGTCGCCGTGGTCGACGACGTACAGTTCGCCACCGGCATCCTCGCCGAGGCTGCTGACATTCAACGAGGTGTCGAGCAGTTCCTCCACCGTGTTGCCGCCCGGGGCGATGCGCAGGATGCGCCCGCTGATGAAGTCGGCGAACACGTACGATCCCGTGAGCGCCGGCAGGGCACTGCCGCGGTAGACGTAGCCGCCGGTCACCGAGCCGCCGACCGCACGGTCGTACTCCGCAACGGGATCTTCGAGACCCGCGGTGGCACAGCCCGCGGGCGGAATGTTGCAGTGGGCACCCTCGCGGATGCGCCAGCCGTAGTTGCTGCCGCTCGTGATGCGGTCGACTTCCTCCCAGGCGCCCTGGCCGACGTCGGCGGCCCAGAGTTCCCCGGTGAGCCGGTCGAAGCTGAAGCGCCAGGGATTGCGCAGACCCCAGGCGTGGATCTCCGGGCAGGCGGCCGCGCCGCTGCCGGCAGGACAGCGCGGATTGCCTGCGAACGGGTTACCGGGCGGGATCGCGTACGGCAGCGTCACCACGTCGAGGCGCACGATCGTGCCAAAGAGGTTCGTCGTGTCCTGTGCGCGGTCTTCAGGGTCGTTGCTGCTGCCGCCATCGCCGAAGGCAGCGTAGAGCATCCCGTCCGGCCCGAAGGCGAGCTGGCCGCCGTTGTGGTTGGAGTAAGGCTGCGGCAACGTCAGCACCGTCGCCTCGCTCGCCGGATCGAGGGCCGGGCCGGCACCGAGCCGTGTGAAACGCGCCACGTGCGAGACGAGCGACGGGGCCGAGCGCGTGTACGACAGGTACGCGCGGCCATTCGCTGCCCAGCCCGGATCGAAGGCGATGCTGAACAGGCCACGCTCATCGCTGCTGTCGCCGACGCGCGCGGTGATGTCGAGCACGAGGGTCGACGTCGCGACCGCATCGTTCGCGGCGAAGCGGCGCACGGCACCCTCCTGCTCGACGACATACCAGTGGCCGGCCTCGCCGGGCGCCTGCACCAGGGCGACGGGGCGCTCGAAAGCGAGGAGCGGGAAGGCGCGTTCGAGGGCGACCGATACGGTGCCACCGCCGGGCCCGGCGGGATCGTCGCCGCCGCCACCACCGCCGCCGCAGGCGACGAGGAACGACGCAGCCAGGGTCGACAGGGACAGGCGGATAAGTGCCATGTGGGCTCCGGGGTCGTGTAGCCTGTCGACGAGCGTATCAGCAGCCCGCCTGCCGGTAACGCTGCGCACGCGGGAAGGGTGCTGCAGCCACTGCGGTTATGTTGTGCCGTCTGCAGGTTCCGCTACGGTCGTCCCCGCGGATCGGGCAGTTCCCCACGCAGCCTCGCCAGCAGTCCCTCCGCCGCCTCCTCCACCATGTCGAGCACGCGCTCGAAGCCGATGGGGCCGCCGTAGTAGGGATCGGGCACGCTGCGCCCCTCCTCGCCGAGCGTCCAGTGCATCAGCAGGTGGATCTTGTGCTGCTGCGCCGGACCGGCACTGGCCTGCAGGGCCTCGACGTTCTCGTCGTCCATGGCGAGGATGAGGTCGAAGGTCTCGAAGTCCTCGTCCACGACCAGGCGGGAGCGCAGGTCGGAGATGTCGATGCCGCGCCGATGCGCGGCCGCCTGGGCGCGCTCGTCGGGGGGCGCACCGGCGTGGTAGCCGTGGGTGCCGGCCGAGTCGAGCGCCACGCGCGCGGCGAGCCCGGCTTCCAGCAGCCGTGCCCGCACCACGCCGTGCGCCATGGGCGAGCGGCAGATGTTGCCCATGCAGACCAGCAGGATGCGGATCGCCACCTGCTCCGTGTCCGGTGCCGTCGTCACGCCCCGCTCCCCTTTCCAGCCAGGAACCGCTCCACCAGCGCCACGTCCTCAGGTGTGTCGACGTCCGGCCCGGGAGCCGCGTTCGCTACGCCGACCCGGATCTCCATGCCGAGCCACAGCGCGCGCAGCTGCTCGAGCTTCTCCACCGTCTCCAGGTGGCAGGGAGCGGCACGCGCGAGCTGCTGCAGCCCGC
>CAUJIY010000098.1 GCA_963205295.1 Pseudomonadota bacterium | reverse complement strand
AGGCCAGGCTCGAGCGCTACGGCGCCGCCTTCCTCGCTGCCATCCGCGAGCACGACGCCCCGCCCGCTGCCTCCCCGGCCGCCACCCCGTAGGTGCAGCCGCCTCCGCACATTCTCCGGCGTCGACGGGGCCGGCGTTGCTTCCGCGCGCTGCTGCCGGCGTGCCGGCGACGGGCGTGGAGGGCCAGCGGAGCAGGACGCGCAGCGCCAGCCCGAGACGAGCGAGCGCAGGCCATGGATGGCCGGAGCGAGCGTCCCGCTGCCAGCGGCCGGGCAACAGCCGCGGCACCAGGCTGATCGGGGGATCGCGGTGCGTCCCAGTCGGGGCTTGCGCCCCTCCTACAGGTCAGCCCGCCTCCCCCTCCCACAGGGGCGCAACCGCGGGCGCCGGCGGGTTCTGTGACGACAGTCACGCCGGCGCGGGTCAAGGCCCCGACCCGGGTGCCGATAACACCGTCGCAATGGCCCGGACTTCCTGCCTGCGAGCGGTGCTCCAGGGCGGACCGGGAAACCGGCCGGGCACGCAAGACTCGGACTCATCATCGTAAGGAGAGGCACACATGCCAGTCGTCATCAATACCAACGTCCTGTCGCTGAACGCGCAGCGCAACCTGTCGCGTTCAGACAGCACGCTGGCGACCGCCCTGCAGCGGCTCTCGTCCGGCCTGCGCATCAACAGCGCCAAGGACGATGCCGCGGGCCTGGCGATCGCCAACCGCTTCACCACGCAGATCCGCGGCCTGAACCAGGCGGTGCGCAATGCCAACGACGGCATCTCGCTCGCCCAGACCGCCGAATCCGCGCTGGACGAGCTGACCAACAACCTGCAGCGCATCCGTGAGCTGGCGGTGCAGAGCGCCAACGCCACCAACTCGGCTTCCGACCGCGCCGCGCTGGACCAGGAAGTCCAGCAGCGCCTGGCCGAGATCAACCGCATCGCCTCGCAGACCTCGTTCAACGGCCAGAAGGTCCTCGACGGCAGCTTCGGCGCCGCGCAGTTCCAGGTCGGTGCCAACGTCGGCGAGACGATCGGTGTCAACCTGACGACCGGCGTGCGCGCCGACCAGATCGGCCAGATCGCCACCTCCACGGGCACTGCGGTCACCGGCAGCGCCCTCACGGACGGCGGCCTGACGCTCGCCGTCGGCCAGGGCGCGGCGGTCGCCGTCGGTGCCAGCACGGCCGGCACCCAGGCGGGACAGGATGCCGACAGCGCCTACGCGAAGGTGAACGCCGTCAACGCCGCGGGCGTTGCTGGTCTCACCGCCACAGCGACGAACGCCAGCTCCGGCACGTTCTCGACGGTGAGCAGCGCAGGTGGCCTCTCCACCTACAACCTGACCATCAACGGCGTGTCCATCTACGCGGGTACCGACAATATCGCCAACGGCGCTTCGCTGACCGCAGCCGATGTCGCCGCCCAGGTGAACCTGTTCTCGGCCCAGACGGGCGTCTCCGCCTCGGTCTCGGGCACGACGTTCACGCTGACCGCAGCTGACGGACGCAACGTGGTCGTCGCCGAGACGATCGCCAACGGCACCGGCGGTACCGTCTCGGGTACCGGCATCGCCGCGGCCCAGACCGGCACCCTGCGCGGCACGATGACCCTGTCGGCCTCGGAAAACATCACGCTCGGCGGTTCCTACGCGGACATCGGTTTCGCGGGCACCTCGATCGCGGTGGACTCCAACACGCTCGCCGGCATCAGTGTCACCAGCGTCGCCAACTCCAACACCGCCATGCAGCGGGTGGACGCGGCCCTGACGTCGGTGTCCTCGCTGCGCAGCCAGTTCGGCGCCATCCAGAACCGCTTCGAGTCCACGATCGCCAACCTGCAGGCGGTCGCCGAGAACCTGACGGCCTCGCGCAGCCGGATCCAGGACGCGGACTTCGCAGCGGAGACGGCAGCCATGACCAAGGCGCAGATCCTGCAACAGGCCGGCGTGGCGGTGTTGGCGCAGGCCAACGCAGCTCCGCAGGTGGTGCTGGGCCTGCTCCGGTAACGGCGCACTATCGATGTAAACCCGGGCGGTGGCCGGTGACAAGCCGGCCACCGCTTCGCGGTGACCAGCCACCGTAGGCCGCCAGAGACGCCTCATGAACGTCACGGCATCGAACCATCACCAACCGTCGGCGACGCCGGCGGCAACCGGCGCCGGGTCCCGGCCCGCTGCCAGCGGCAAGACTTTGCCACCCGCCGGCAGGGGCGAGCCGCCGGCGCGCCATCCTGCGCCGCCGATCAGCATCGACAAGGCCCTGGCGCAGATCCAGGCCTACCTTGCCGAGTCGAAGCGCCAGTTGAGCTTCCAGGTCGACGAATCGAGCGGACGCACCATCATCAGGGTCCTCGATCCTGCATCCGGCGAGGTCATTCGGCAGATTCCCTCCGAGGAAGTCCTGAAAGTCGCGGCCTATCTGGATACCCAGGGCCTGCGCACCCTCGACGAGTTCGCCTGAGCGGCGGGCCCATCGTGGCATGGATCTTGCTGTTCTGAGCGCAGGGCCCCGCCAGCGGGGGTCGTGACAACGGTTATCTGCCCATGGCCATCACCGCAACCGGACTCGGCTCCGGCCTCGACGTCAAGAGCCTGGTCGACCAGCTCGTGGCCGCCGAGCGCCAGCCCGTGGCGACGCGCCTGGCGACCCAGGAAGCGCGGGCCTCGGCGCAACTCACCGCCATCGGCCGCCTGAAGAGCGCGCTGGCCGCTTTCGACGATGCCGTCGGCGCACTGGCCGACCTCGACCAGTTCCAGCAACGCACGGCCACGGTCTCCGACGAGAAAAGGCTGGCGGCCACCGTGACGCCGGCTGCCGTGCCCGCCAGCTACGAAGTCGAAGTCCTCGCGCTCGCCAGCGCCCACCGCCTGGTGTCCGGGCCATTCGCCAGCGCCGGCACGGTGGTCGGCGAAGGCCAGCTCGTGATCACGAGCGGTGCGGACTCGATGCAGCTCGAGATCACCACGGCGAACAACACGCTCGCCGGCATCCGCGACGCCATCAATGCCTCGACCAGCAACCCGGGCGTGCGGGCCAGCATCGTCACCGGTGCCGACGGGGCGCACCTGATCCTCACCGCCACGCAGACCGGTGCGGCCGCCGCCGTCACGGTCGACGCCGTGGCCCCCGGCAGCCCGCTCGAAGTCCTCGAGTTCGGCGCCGGCACCAGCAACGCGCTGACGCAGGCGGCAGCGGCCACGGATGCCGCCGCGCGCATCGATGGTCTCGACGTCACCAGCGCCACCAACAGCATCGCGGACGCCATCGAGGGCGTGACCATCGACCTGCTCGAGGCAGCGCCGGGCGAGACGGTAACTCTTACGGTCGACTACGACACCGAAGGCGCACGCACCCTGGTATCGAAGTTCGTCGATGCCTACAACGGCGTGATCAGCACGATCAACCAGCTGACCTCCTACGACGCCGACAGCGGCGCGGCCGGTGCCCTGCTCGGGGATGCGGCCACACGCGGGGTCAAGGCAGCACTGCGCGATGCCCTCGGCCGGACCGCCGGCGCCAGCACCGATCCCTGGCGTTCGCTGGCCGAGATCGGCGTGAAGACGGGCACCGACGGCAAGCTCACGCTCGATGCCACGCGCCTCGGTACCGCGCTCGACACCGACTTTGATGCGGTCGGTCGCCTGCTCGCCGGCAGCGACGACGGCGTGGCAGTGCGCCTGAAGGATGTGGCCGAGGGCTGGCTCGCCAGCGACGGCCGCCTCGGCGCGCGCGAGAGCACGCTCAAGGCGCGGCTGGATGACATCAGCGACCGGCGCGCCGACCTCGAGACCCGCATGGAAGCGCTGCGCAAGCGCTACCAGAACCAGTTCAACGCCCTCGACCAGCTGGTGAGCCAGCTTAACCAGACCAGCAGCTTCCTGACCCGACAGCTCGCCAGTCTCTGAACCACCGGCACCCGCAGGACCTCCCGATGAACGCCACGCCCGGCAACGCCCTCGGCCAGTACCGCACCGTCACCGCCTACGGCGCCGCAAGCGGCGACCGGCTGCAGCTCGTACTGCGCCTCATGGAGGGCGCGCTCGAACGCATCACCACGGCACGCGGCCACATGGCACGGGGCGAAGTCGCCGCCAAGGGCGAGGCCATCGGCAAGGCCATCGGCCTGATCGACGGCCTGCGCACCGCGCTCGACCACGAGCGTGGCGGGGAAATCGCCGGCAATCTCGCCGCGCTCTACGACTACCTGATGCGCCGCCTGCTCGAGGCGAACCTCAATGACGACGAACGCCGCCTGGTCGAAGTCGCCGGGTTGCTCGACGAGATCCGCGAGGCCTGGACCACGATCACGCGCAGCCAGGGCCAGCCCGCTGCGACGGCGCGCAGCTGAGACGGCTTGCCGGCATGCAGTCCCTCGACGACATCCTCGCGCTCACCGAGTCGGTCGAGCAGCATGTCGAGCGCGGCGACTGGGCCGCAGCCGGCGCGCTCGATGCCGAGCGCTGCCGCCGGCTCGAAGCGCTGTTTGCCGACCCGGCGGTGCGCGGCGACCTCGCCGCCTGGCGCCGTGTGCTGCAGGACCTGCTGCTGCGCAACCAGCAGACCATCCAGCGGGTACAGGCGCGACAGCGCGAGCTCGCCCGCGCTTCGGCAACGCTCGACCATGCGCAGGGCGCCGTACGCGCCTACCAGCGCAACACGGCACCCGACAATCTCGTCTACCTGCCCACACCACGGGGGAGCCGCCCATGAGCCCGCAGCAACACAGCGAATTCGAGGGCATCTCGCTCTACGAGCGCCTGCCCTTCAGCTGGGTGCAGGCCGATCTCGGCGATCTCAACGAGCTCGACCACGCCAACCACGAGACCGCACGTGCACTGCAGGCGCTGGCCGTCTACGAAGAGATGCCGAAGGAGGCTTCGAGCGACAGCACGCACCACCAGAGCCCGGAACTGCTGCACCTGCAGGTGAAGGTCGACGTGCTGCTCTCGCTCGTCGGGCGGCTGATGTCGAGCCAGGCAGGGACCCCGGCACGCCACTCGGTGGTGCTGCGCGGGCAGAGTGTCGAGTGGTCGGGCCCCGACCACGCGCAGGCGCGGCCGGGCGACACGGGCTACGCCATGATCTACCCCAACCCCGTGCTGCCGCTGCCGTTGCGCCTGCCGGGTCGCGTCGTCGGCAGCGTCGAGCGCTCGGGCGCACGCTGGCTGCAGACCCGCTTCGAACACCTGACGCCGGCAGTGGCCGCGGGCCTCGAGAAGATGGTGTTCCGCCGCCATCGCCGCCAGGTCGCTTTCAGCAAGGGCACGGGCGTGTTCACGGAGACCGGCATCTTCCGGGCGTCAAAATTCTGACCACACCGCAAGACCTGGCGGCCAAAATTCTGGCACTGATCACGAAACCATACGAAAACTAAAGAAAAAACAGCAATTTAGCTGATACTTATCAGCCCGGCACGGTTCTTGCTCAAGGAAGGGCATGGACCGCGACCATCGACTCATCAATTTGGCCACCGCGGAAGTTGCGGCTGGCGCCGCTCCCACCGGGAGCCCGGACGGCACCGCTCTGCCGGCTGGTCCGGCGGCTCCGCTCGACAGGGCCGGGCTCGCTGCCGCATTTGCCGCGTTCACCTCGGCTTCCCAGCAACTGAGCGCGAGCTATGGCGCCTTGGCCGGCCGGCTGACGGCACTCGTCGAGGCGCTGCCCGGCGGCGTGCTGCTGCTCGACGGGAATGACAGGGTGGTCGAGGCGAACGCCACGGCCCGCGACATGTTCGGTGCGACACTCGACGGCGAGCGCTGGGACGAGGTCCGGGCGCGCGCCGGCAGTACGGCAACCGACAGCAAGGGCGAATTCCTCCTGCGCGACGGCCGATACATCGCGCTGGCGCAGAAGACGCTCACGCCGGGCGCAGGTCGCGTGCTGCTGCTGACCGATGTCACGGGCCAGCGCAAGCTCGAGGAACTGCTCGCCCGCCACCGGCGCCTCGCCGCCATGGGCGAGATGGCGGCGGCACTGGCTCACCAGATCCGCACTCCGCTCGCCGCCGGCCTGCTCTATGCCAGCAATGCCCGCCGCGGCGAACTCACGGGTGAGCAGCGCGACGTGCTCCTCGGCAAGGCAATCGGCTGCCTGCAGGACCTCGAGCGCCTCATCGCCGACATGCTCCAGTTCGCCCGCGGTGCGCACGATGCCGGCGAACGCTTCGGACTTGACGAACTGCTCGACGGGGTCGAGTGCGCACTCACCGCCATCCTCCTGCCCAGCCAGGCGCTGCGCATCGAACGCCCGGGCGGTGCCGTCACGCTCACCGGCAACCGCGAAACCCTCGCCGGTGCCCTGATCAACCTCGCGACCAATGCACTCGAAGCCGCGGGTGAGCATGCCGACGTGCGGATCTGCGCACGCGCCACGCCGCTCGGGACGGAGATTCTGGTGCAGGACAACGGCCCCGGCATTGCGGCCGGACTGCAGGACCGGCTCTTCGAACCGTTCTTCACCTCGCGCGCCGAGGGCACGGGCCTCGGCCTCGCTGTCGCCCGTTCCGTGGCGCGCGCCCACCGTGGCGACGTCACCCTGGTCGACGCCACCCCCGGTCACACCACGTTTGCCCTGCGCCTGCCGGTCACCGCCGGTCTGGCGCTCGCCGAAAGGACCGCCGCCGCATGAACACCCGGCCCATCCTGCTGGTCGAGGACGACGCGCGCCTGCGCGCCGCCCTCGCCGAGACGCTGCGCCTCGCTGGCTTCGAGGTCTGCGAGGCCGCCGATGGCAGCGCGGCCCTGCAGGTACTGGCGGCTACGCCCGTCGCCGCCGTCGTCACCGACTACCAGATGCAGCCGATGGACGGCTCGACGCTGCTCACGCGCATCCGCGATCGCCTGCCCCAGCTCCCCGTGCTGATGACCACCGCCTACGGCAGCATCGAGCATGCCGTGGCCTCGATGCTCGCCGGTGCGACCGACTATCTCGTCAAGCCGTTTCCGGCCGAGGCCCTGGTCGAGCGACTCGAGCGGCTCGTGTCGCGCGCGTTACCCGCCAGCGGCATGATCGCCGAGGATCCGGCCACGCTCGAGGCACTGGCCCTGGCGGGCCGGGTCGCCGCCTCCGATACCACCGTACTGCTCTCGGGCGAGAGCGGCACCGGGAAGGAAGTCTTCGCCCGCTTCATCCACCAGCACTCGGCGCGTGCGCGCGGACCGTTCGTTGCCATCAACTGCGCGGCAATTCCCGAGCACATGCTCGAGGCGCTGTTGTTCGGCCACGAGAAAGGTGCCTTCACCGGAGCTCACGAGGCTCGCGCCGGCAAGTTCGAACAGGCCCAGGGCGGTACGCTGCTGCTTGACGAGATCAGCGAGATGCAGCCCGCACTGCAGGCCAAGCTGCTGCGCGTGCTGCAGGAGCGCGAAGTCGAGCGCATCGGCGGGCGCGGTGCCGTCCGGCTCGACGTGCGCGTGCTCGCCACCACCAACCAGGACCTGCGCGCCCTGGTGCGCGCCGGGCGCTTCCGCGAAGATCTCTACTACCGCCTGAGCGTATTCCCGATCTCCCTGCCGCCGCTGCGCCAGCGACCCGCCGACGTGCTGCCGCTCGCCCGGCACTTCGTCGCGGCGGCCTGCGGCAAGGGCCGCCCGCTGCCGGCGCTCAGCACTGCTGCCACCGCCGCCCTGCTCGCGTACGGCTGGCCGGGGAACGTGCGTGAGCTCGCCAACCTGATGCAGCGCGCCGTGATCCTGTGCGGAGCGCGCGCGATCGAACCCGGCGACCTGCACTTCGAGGCCGACGCCGCCGGCGCGACCGCGCCGGCCGCAATCGCGCCGGCCGCCGGCCCCGATGCGAGCGCAGCCTGCGCCCTGCAGGACAACCTGCAGCAGGTCGAAGGCCGCCTGATCCTCGAGGCCATCGAGCGCGCTGGCAACCGCAAGCGCGCGGCCGAACTGCTCGGCATCAGCCCGCGCACGCTGCGCTACAAGCTCGCCCGCCTGCGTGACGCCGGCGTGGCCATGCCGCAGCGCGAACGCCCGGCGCTCGCCTGCTGAACGCCACGTCCCGGATACGGAGATCGTCATGATCGAGATGGAAATCAACAAGGTTCTGAGCCAGATGCGCGCGCTGTCGAGCGAGATCCACGGCGCACCTCAGGCTCAGCCTGCAGGCGGCGTCGACTTCGGCGACCTGCTGCGCCGCTCGATCGACCAGGTCAACGAGCAGCAGGCGGCCGCATCCGGCCTGCTGACGCGCTTCGAGGGCGGTGCGCCCGACGTCAGCGTCGCCGAGGTGATGATCTCGATGCAGAAGGCGAGCCTCTCGTTCCAGGCCATGAACGAGGTCCGCAACCGCCTCGTCGAGGCCTATCAGCAGATCATGAACATGCCGATCTGACGGGTCGCTCCCGCCACGATCACACACGGGTAAGAAACCATGGAAGCCAGCGTCACCAATCCCCTCGCCGCCCTCTACCGCATCCCGGGTCTGCGCCAGCTCGTGCTCCTCGCCGGCCTCGCGCTCGCCATCACCGCCGGCGTCACCGCCGCGTTTTACGTGCGTGAGCCAAACTGGTCGATGCTCTTCAGCAACGTCGGCGACCAGGAAGCCGGCGAGATCATGAACGCGCTCTCCGCCACCGACATCCCCTACCGCGTCGATCCGAAGAGCGGCGCCATCCTCGTCGCCGGCGACCAGGTGCACGCCGCCCGCCTCAAGCTCGCCGCCCAGGGCCTGCCGCGCGGCGCCGGCGTGGGTCTGGAGATGATGCAGGAGACCGGCGCCTTCGGCAGCAGCCAGTTCATGGAGACCGCCCGTTATCACCACGCGCTCGAGACCGAACTCGGGCGCACCATCAGCACGCTGCGCCCGGTGCAGTCGGCACGCGTACACCTGGCCGTGCCGGAGTCGTCCGTATTCCTGCGCAAGCGCCGCGAGCCGAGTGCCTCGGTGCTGGTCAACCTCTATCCGGGCCGCGAGCTCGACAAGGCCCAGGTCGCCTCGATCGTGCATCTCGTCGCCTCGAGCATTCCCGGACTCGAGGCGGACCGCGTCACCGTCGTGAACCAGCAGGGCCAGCTCCTCAACGCCCCCGGCGATGCCAGCGCCCTCGGCCTGTCCACGCAGCAGTTCGACTACGCCCAGCGCATCGAACAGTCCTACACCGAGCGTGTCATCGGCCTGCTGACGCCGCTGCTCGGTCCCGAGCGCGTACGCGCCACCGTGACCGCCGACGTCGACTTCACCGAGCGCGAGGAAACCCGCGAGGCCTACGACCCGCAGAGCACCGTGGTGCGCAGCGAGCAGGTGGCCGAGGACCGCCGCACCGACGGGGCCGCTGCCGCCGGCGGCATCCCGGGCGCGCTGTCGAACACGCCCCCGCCACCCCAGGTCGCCACCAACGCCGCCAATCCGCCGGCGCCGGGCCAGGCGGCCGCCGCCACCCCGGCCAGCGAGGCGCAGGCGGCGACGCGCACCGGCACACCGCTCAACGAATCGATGCGCCGCACCCGCAACTACGAGGTGGACCGCACGCTGAGCCGCACCCGCGCGCCGACCGGCACCATCCGCAAGCTGTCCGTCGCGGTGGTCGTCGACCACAAGCGCGTCACCGCCGAGGACGGCACCACCACGACCCAGCCGCTGGCAGCAGCGGAACTCGAGGAGATCACGCGCCTGGTCAAGGAAGCCGTCGGCTTCGACGAACAGCGCGGCGACAGCGTCAACGTCAGCAACGTGTCGTTCTACGAGAAGCCCGTCGAGGAGGAGGCCGAGGAACCAGGCCTGCTCGACAGCCCCGGCCTGTTCGATACCGCGCGCACCGCGCTCGCCGCCCTGCTGGTCCTCGCGCTCGCCTTCGTCGTCATCCGGCCGATCATGCGCGGCCTCGGCGTCGGCGCCGGTGGCACGGGCGCCGAGCTTGCCCTCGGCGGGCCGCTGATGCCCGGTGCCGGCGGTGGCGGCACGGCCGCAGCGGCGCCGCGCGCAGCACTCTCGTTCGACGACAAGATCAGCGTGGCACGCCAGCTGGCCGACAAGAACCCGGAGCGGGTCGCGCAGATCGTAAGGTCATGGATGCAGTCCGATGAGTAACGCCGAAGCCCTGTCCGGCAGCGAACGCGCCGCCGTGTTCCTGATGTCGCTCAACGAACGCGAAGCCGCCGAAGTCATGAAGCACATGCCCGTCAGCGAGGTGCAGAAGCTCGGGGCGGCGATGGCGAAACTGCGCAAGGTCACCCGCAACCAGGCGGACAACGTGCTGCAGCACTTCACGGACAACGTCGAGTCCGAGGCACCGCTGGTCAGCCGCTCGCCGAAGTTCCTGAAGAAGCTGCTGGCCAGCTCGCTCGGCGAGGAACGCGCCCGCACGCTCTACGACCGCCTGGTCGAAGGCGAGGAGCAGGGCCTCGACTCGCTGCAGCTCATGGAAGCCAAGGAGGTCGTCGAGATCATCCAGGGCGAACACCCGCAGGTGATCGCCATCGTGCTCGCAGGCCTGGAGGCGAAGAAGGCTGGCCAGGTCGTGGCCCAGCTGCCGGTGCGCCAGGCGACGGACATCGTCACGCGCATCGCCCGCATGGAAGAAGTGCCGGAGAATGCCATCGCCGAACTCGACGAGGTGCTCCAGCATCGCTTCAAGACCTCGGGTGCAGTGAAGATGACCAGCATGGGCGGCATCCGCAGTGCGGCGACGATCCTCACCCAGGTCCAGAAGGAGACCGAGAAGAAGATCGTCGAGGAACTCGACCAGGCCAATGCCGCCCTCTCCCAGCAGATCCAGGAGAACATGTTCGTCTTCGACAACCTCATGGACGTCGACGACCGCGGCATCCAGGCACTGGTGCGCGAAGTCACCTCCGACACGCTGGTCATCGCCCTGAAAGGCGCCGACCCGGTCCTGCAGGACAAGATCTTCCGCAACATGTCCAAGCGCGCCGCCGAGTTGCTGCGCTCCGACCTCGAGGCCAAGGGCCCGGTCAAGCTCTCCGACGTCGAGATCGCGCAGAAGGAAGTCGTCACCGTGGCCCGCCGCCTCGCCGACGACGGCACGATCATGCTCGGCGGCAGCGGCAACGAGTTCGTGTAGGAGCGCCCCGGCATGACCTCCCGACTGCTGCGCGCCGGCGAGATCGACGCACCGCCCCAGCCCTGGCAGGCCCCCGAGGTCAGCGGCTCCAGCGTGCGCGGCCAGGGCGGCAACCTCGACGAGCTGCGCAGCGCGCGCGAACGTGCGGTCCGCGAAGGCTTCGAGGAAGGCCGCCGCGCCGGGCTCGAGGCCATGCGCGAGGAGACCCGCACGCGCGTCCATGCGCTCGAGCGCGCGCTCGACGTCCTCACGCGGCCATTCGAGGCACTCGAACAGCGCTTCCACGAGGAAATCACCGCGCTGGTCCGCGCCGTGACACGCCAGCTGGTACGGCGCGAACTGCAGCTCGACCCGACGCACGTCGTCGGCGTGGTCCGCGAGGGACTGGCTGCCCTGCCGATGGCCGCCACCGAGATCGTCGTGCGCCTGCACCCGGACGATGCCGCCGTGGTCCGCGAGTGCCTCGGCGGCGACGCACCGGCAGAGCGCGCCTGGCGCATCGAGACCGACCCGCTGCTCGAACGCGGCGGCTGCGTCGTCGCCACGGCAAGTTCCACCGTCGACGCCCGGCTGGAGACCCGCCTCGGTCGGGTCATCGCCGCACTGTTCGAGGACGAGCGCCAGGAGAACGCCGGTGCACCCGGTCCTGAAGTCGGCCACTGAACGCGACCGGCGCTGGGGCAACTGGCTGGCGGCACTGCGCGAACGCGCTCAACCGCCTCCGGTCGTGGTCGAAGGCCGGCTCGCGCGCGCCGCAGGACTCACGCTCGAGGCGACCGGCTGCGAGGCCGCGCTCGGCGCCCGCTGCCTGATCGAGGGCCAGGATGGAAACACCGTACGCGCCGAAGTCGTCGGCTTCGCCGGCGACCGGCTGTTCCTCATGCCGATCAGCACGCTGGCCGGCGTCATGCCCGGCGCCCGCGTGGTACCGACGCGCACCGCGGCGCGCGTGCCGGTGGGTTACGCCCTGCTCGGCCGCGTGATCGACGGCACCGGTGCGCCACTCGACGGGCGCGGACCGGTACTCGCCGATGCCCACGTGCCGCTCGAGGGCCACCCGATCAATCCGTTGCTGCGCGGGCCGATCGCCGAACCGCTCGACGTCGGCGTGCGCAGCATCAACGCCCTGTTCACGGCCGGCCGCGGCCAGCGCCTCGGCCTGTTCGCCGGCAGCGGCATCGGCAAGAGCAGCCTGCTCGCCATGATGACGCGCTTCACCCGGGCGGACGTGATCGTCGTCGGCCTGATCGGCGAGCGCGGCCGCGAGGTCAAGGAATTCGTCGAGGACAACCTCGGCGCCGCCGGGCTGTCGCGCTCCGTGGTGGTGGCCACCCCGGCCGACTGCTCGCCGCTGCTGCGCCTGCACGGCGCGTGGATGGCGACCGCAATCGCCGAGTACTTCCGCGACCAGGGCCAGCAGGTGCTGCTGCTCATGGACTCGCTGACGCGCTTCGCCCAGGCGCAGCGCGAGATCGGGCTCGCCATCGGTGAGCCGCCAGCCACCAAGGGCTATCCACCATCCGTGTTCGCGCGCCTGCCGCAACTCATCGAGCGGGCCGGCACCGGCACCCGCGGCGGCGGTTCGATCACCGCCTTCTACACCGTGCTCGCCGAGGGCGACGACGAGAACGACCCGATCGTCGATGCCGCACGCGCCGTGCTCGATGGCCACATCATGCTGTCGCGCGAGATCGCCGAAAGCGGCGTCTACCCGCCGATCGACCCGGAGTCCTCGATCAGCCGCTCGATGAGCCGTATCAGTGCCCCGCAGCACCTGCGCGCCGCGCAGAAGTTCCGCGAAATCTACGCGTATTACCAGCGCCACCGCGACCTGATCACGGTGGGCGCCTACCGCGCCGGGGCCGATCCCGCCCTCGACCGCGCCGTGCGGCTGTGGCCGCGGCTCGAGGCGTTCCTCGCCCAGGACATGAACGCGCCGGTGGCGCTCGAAGCGGCCGTCGCCGAGCTCGAGGCGCTGGTCAACGCCGACGGCGTCACCTGAGGCGCCGGCGGCAACCGCTCCGACCCATGCGCCGGCGCAAGCCCCTGCACTCCCTGCAACGCCTCGCCGAGTTTGCGGCCGACGCCGCATCGCGCGATGTCGGCGCGCGGCTGCGTGCCCTGTGCGTGGAGGAAGAGCGGTTGCGCCAGGTCGACGGCTTCGTCGGCCAGTACGACGGCCTGGCGCTCAGCACGACACCCGGCCTGACCGTCGGCGCACTGCGTGGCCGACGCCAGTTCGGCCAGCGCCTGCGCGACGCCGCCGAACGGCAGCGCGACGCCGTCGCGGGCTGCGAGCGGCAGTATCGCGAACAGATCGAGCGCTGGCGCGGGGCCCGCGCCGAGGCGCTCGCCCTGCAGCGCTTCAACGAGCGCCTTCAGGACCGCATGCGCGAGCGACAGGAACGCCGCGAGCAGGCCACTCTCGACGAGGTCGCCCGCCGCCGCCGCTGAGGCGCGGCCCGACGTGACGCGGATCACGGGCTGCGGCTGCGGGCCGTCGCCGCGCGTCGCCGTGGCATGGATGTTGCTCCTCTCCCGTTCATCATGGAGCCACGCTCACCGTGACCGCCGCCCTGCCCGTCGCCAGCCTGCTGCCGCAACCGGGCCTGCCGCCACCGACGGCGGCCGGTGCCTTGCCCGCAGCCGGGGCCGTACCCACCCCCGCTCCAGCCGCGGCGCCGGCTTTCACGGCCCTGCTGCTGGGCCTTGGCCGCGGCGGCACCGCCGGCATGGGCCCGCCGACGGGCACGGCAGGGCCTGCCGTCACCTGGCTGGATGTCCCGGCTGCCGTCCCCGTCCCGATGCCAACGACCGTCGCGACATCGACGGCGCCGGCAAGCACCCGTCCCGACGACGGCGCCACCTTGCCGGAAAGCGGCAGCGACCTGCCGCTGCCCGATGTCAGCACGCTGCTGGCCGCGCTCGAATCGGCACCGGCCAATCCGACGCCGGCACCGGCCGCACCGGTCGCGTTGCCAGCACCACCGGTGCCGGCGAACGGTTCACCCACCCTGCCCGGCACGACCCCGGTGGCGGTCAGTCCCGCGGCGGTGGCCACCGCTGGGGCGGCTGCAACGCCGGGCCTCGTTGCCGGTGAAACGCTGCCGGAGACACGCACTGCCCCGACCGGGGCAGCGCCAGCCACACCCGACAACGCTCCGACTGGTCCGTCGGCAGGCGCATCGTCTCCCGTACCGGGCGATGCACCCGCAGGCGACGCCACGCGCAGGACGGAACTCACACTGCCGTCGGAACTGCGCGCGCGGCTCGACGCGGTGCTGACGCTCGCCGGTGGAAGCGTTGCACCGGTCGACACCGGCCCGACGGCCGGATCCGCCATCACCGTGGCCTTCGCCGCCACGCCGGCCCCCTCGGCGGCGCCAGCCGCCGCGGCTCCGGCAACCGCCGCCGCGCTGCCGGCCCCGCTGCCACCGCTCACGCCGGGCGGCGACCGCGAGGCCTGGTCGCAGGCGCTCGGTGAGCGACTCCTGATGATGGCCGACCGCGGCCTGCAGTCGGCAACCCTGCGCCTGCAGCCGGAGCACCTCGGCCCGCTGGAAGTGAAGATCGCAGTCGGCAGCGACGGCGCTGCCCAGGTGCTGTTCAGCAGCCACCATGCCCAGGCGCGCGAGGCCCTCGAGGCGGCGATCCCGCGCCTGCGCGACCTGTTCGCCGACCAGGGACTGAACCTCGCGCAGGCCGGCGTCGACACCGGAGGCAGTGCTTTCACCGAGCGTGGCTTCGCGACCGGACTGCCGTCGTGGCAGTACGGACCTGCCGTCGAAGACACCAAAACACCGGTGCTCACCCACGCCTGGCAGCTCACCCGACCGTCCCACCGCCAGGTCGATATCCTGGTCTGAGAGGCGCCAAACGCTTGGCATCAACCGGATTGCGAGCCGCCAAGCGCTTGGCAGCATGATTTCAGCCATCAATAAATCTCTGACAAATCAATAGCTAACGCGCCTTCTTCGAGATGGCACGGCTCTTGCTTGAGCCAGTCCGTGTTTCCCCTGTGGGGTTGACGGATATGGCAACGGAAGAAGCGGAAGTCGCCCAGGCGACGCAGGAAGCCAAGGCTGGCAGCGGTCTGGTCAAGACCATCGGCCTGGCGGCCGGGCTGTTTTTCCTCGTGGTCGCGGCGCAGTTCGTCACCGGCATCGTCGGCTGCCTCGTGCTGCCCGGCCTGATGCCCGGCTGCGCCGTCGAACATGCCGCCGAGGAGGACACGGCAGGCGCCGACAACAAGGCAGCCAAGCCGGACAAGGCGAAGAAGGACGAGCCGAAGGCGCCGCCGATCTACCAGGCCTTCGACCCGCCGCTGGTCGTGAGCTTCCCCGAGCAGGGGACCATGCGTTTCCTGCAGGTCACCGTCGAGGTGATGGCGCGCGACGAGCACTCGATCCAGGCGGTGCAGACGCACATGCCGGTCATCCGCAACAACCTGCTGAACATCTTCAGCGGCAGGAGCTTCGCCGACCTCACCTCGCGCGACGGCAAGGAAGCGCTGCGCAAGGAGTGCCTCACCGAGGTGCAGGCGATCCTGAAGAAGAACTCGACCAAGGAGGACACGTTCACCGTCGAGGACCTCTACTTCACCAGCTTCGTGGTGCAGTGACGGCCGGTCAGCCGACATCATGGACCCGAAAGACATCATTTCAGACGAGGAATCCGCAGCGCTGCGTGCCGGCGCGCCGGCCACGGATACCGCCGGCAGCGGGCTCGTGCCGGCCGGCCAGGTGCAGGGCCTGCACGCGGACCACTGGGAACGCATCCTCGCCGATCGCGCACCGGCGCTCGAGTCGATCGCCGAACGCATGGTGAGCCTGCTCAAGGCCACCGGGCGGCGCTTCTTCCGCACCTCGCTCGACGTGACGGCGCACCCCGTACGCTCCGTGCGCTGGGGCGTCTACGCGCGTGCCCTGCCCGCCCCCACCAGCCTCAACGTGGTCGACATCCGGCCGGCGAACCTCAAGGGCGTGATCACGCTCGGCGCGGACTTCGTCTTCACCCTGGTGGACGTGTTCTTCGGCGGTGACGGCAAGGGCAAGCGCAGCGACGACCTGATCGAGTTCACGCCGATGGAGCAGCGCCTCACGCGCAAGTTCGTCGATGCCCTCGCCGCGGACCTGAAACAGGCGTGGAAACCATTCCTGGAGATCGACTTCACCGTTGCCAAGTCCGAGACCAACCCGATCTTCGCCGGCGTGGCTGCCAGTTCCGAGCCGGTCTCGGTGGCGCGCTTCGCCTTTCTGCTCGGCGAGCGCGAACTCGCCTTCGACGTGGTCCTGCCCGCCGCCCTGGTCGAACCGCTGCGCAGCATGCGCGAGACCGGCCAGGCCGAGGGTTCGGCGGGTACCGCGCAGAAATGGCGCACCCGCCTGCGCGAAGACGTGCAGGAAGCACGGGTCGCGCTGCGCGCCGTGGTCACCGGCAGCTCGATCAACCTGCGCGACATCGCGCTGGCCCAGCCCGGTGACGTGATCCACACCGAGCTGCCCGCCACGGTCGTGCTCTACGCCGGCGACCAGCCGCTCCTCGAGGGCACCCTGGGTGTCTGCCAGGGCCGCAACGCCATCCGCATCAGCAAGCCGGTCAATCGCCGCATCCTGGGAGAGAAACATGGATGAACAGAAACCAAGTCCGCCCCCTGGCGCCGCGCGCCAGCCCCCCGGCAAGCCCGCCGATGGCGGCTTTCGTGCCGCCTCCTTCCAGCAGGTCGCCGAAAGCGGCGGCGGCCACGGCGATGCCCACCCGAGCATCGACGTCATCCTCGACGTGCCGGTGACGCTGTCGCTCGAGGTCGGTCGCGCACAGATCAGTGTCGGCAACCTGCTGCGCCTGTCACAAGGCTCGGTGGTCGAGCTTGACCGCGGCGCGGGCGAGCCGCTCGACGTGCTCGTCAACGGCGCGCTGGTCGCGCACGGCGAGATCGTCGTCGTGAACGACAAGTTCGGCATCCGGCTGACCGACGTGGTCGCGCCGGTCGCGCGATCCGCCGCCTGAGAATTCCCGTGAACACCACCGCCAGGCGCGCGCTTGCCGCGGCCGTGCTCGTCACCGGCGCGCTCGTGCTGCCGGTCGCGCTCGCCGCACAGACACCGGCCCAGCCGGTGCCGGGCACAATCGACGCCGGCGGTCTCGCCGGTCCGGCACTGCGCATGGTGGCGAGCCTCGCCGCTGTGCTCGCCCTCGTCGGCGCACTCGCCTGGCTGGCGCAGAAGTTGCGCGGCAGCGGCCGGCTGCAGACCGGGCTGATCAGGATCGAAAGCGGCGTGTCGCTCGGCGCCCGCGACAAGGTCGTGCTGCTGCGGGTCGGCCAGGAACAGGTGCTGGTGGGCGTGAGCCCCGCCGGGATGCGCGCCCTGCACGTCATCCGTGATACCGCCCCGCCGCCCGCCTTCGACAGCTACCTGGAGGACAAGCCGTGAGGCGCCCCGCCCTCCTCGCGCTCCTCGCCCTCCTCGCGCTGCCGGCGCTCGCCTGGGCCGAACCCACGGTGCCGGCCCTCGAACTCGTTACGGCGAGCGCCGACGGCAAGACCTGGTCGGTCAGCGTGCAGATCCTGCTGCTGATGACGGCACTGACGCTGCTGCCCTCGCTGGCACTGGCGGCGACATCGTTCACCCGCATCGTCATCGTGCTGGCGATCCTGCGCCAGGCGATCGGCATGCCGCAGACGCCGCCGAACCAGGTGCTGGTGGGGCTCGCCCTGTTCCTGTCGTTCTTCGTCATGGGCCCGGTGCTCGACGACGTCTACGCCAACGGTGTCAAGCCCTACCTCGAAGGAACCATCGAGCTCGACGCCGCCGCGCAGGCAGCGGAGAAGCCGCTGCGCACCTTCATGCTGGGCCAGACGCGCGAGCCCGACCTCGAACTGTTCGCGAACCTCGCCGGCCACGAGGAGTACGCAAGCCCCGAGGCCGTGCCCATGTCGGTACTGCTGCCGAGCTTCATGACCTCGGAGCTGAAGACCGCCTTCCAGATCGGCTTCCTCACCTTCATCCCCTTCCTGATCATCGACCTGGTGGTGTCGAGCGTACTCATGTCGATGGGCATGATGATGCTCTCGCCGATGCTCATCTCCCTGCCCTTCAAGATCATGCTGTTCGTGCTCGTCGACGGCTGGAGCCTCGTCATGGGCACGCTGGCGGCAAGCTTCGCCACGCAGTGAGATCCGGCCAATGACCCCCGAGATGGTCCTCACCGTCGCCCGCGAGTCGCTCACCGTCACCGTGCTGGTCGCCGCTCCGCTGCTGCTCGCGGCGCTGGTCACCGGCGTGTTGGTGGGCGTGCTGCAGGCGGCCACGCAGATCAACGAGATGACGCTGTCGTTCATCCCCAAGCTGCTGGCGCTGGTGCTGACGCTGCTCGCGACCGGCCCCTGGATGCTGCAGCTGCTGACCGGGTACACGCGCATGCTGTTCCAGAACATTCCCTCGATGCTCGGCTGAGGCGCACGGGGCCCGTCATGCTCACGCTGGCTGCGCTCGTCGACACGCTGTTCCATATCCTGTGGGCGGCGCTGCGCGTCGGCGGCGTGGTCATGATCGCGCCCGTCCTCGGCGCGATGTTCGTGCCGAACCGCGTGCGCCTGCTGATCACGCTGGTCCTCTCGTTCGCGATGCTCCCTGCCGTCGGTGCGGTGCCTGCCTATGCGCCGCTGAGTGCCCCCGGCCTGCTCGCCGTCGGCCAGGAACTCGTCGTCGGCATCGCCATCGGCTTCATGCTCAAGATCGCGATCGAGGCCGCGGTACTCGCCGGCCAGATCGTCTCGAGCGGCACGGGCCTGTCCTTCGCCACGGTCGTGGATCCGCAGGCCGGCGGCATTCCGCTGCTCGGGCGCTTCTACCTGATCATCGCCACGCTGCTGATGCTCGCGGCCGACGCGCACCTGCAGCTCATCGAGATCCTCGCCGCCAGCTTCAGCCTGGTGCCGGTCGGCAGCGGCGGGCTCGCCTTCGGCGACGCACGGCAGGTGGCGGACTTCGCCGGCCTCATGTTCGTCGGTGCGCTCAAGCTGGCGCTGCCCTCGGTGGCGGCCATGCTCATGGTCAACGTCGCCTTTGGTGTCATCAGCCGTGCGGCCCCCACGCTCAACCTGTTTGCGGTCGGCTTCCCGATCACGCTGCTGATGGGCTTCCTGGTGATGCTGATGGACATCGGCGCACACGGCAGCATCTGGCAGGCACAGCTCACCGAGACCTTCGCCGTCATCAACCGCGTGCTGGCGGGAGGCTGACGTGGCGGAGACCGATTTCCAGGAACGCACAGAACAGGCCACGCCGAAACGGCGCGAAGACGCGCGCCGGCGCGGCCAGGTGGCGCGCTCGCGCGAGCTGAACATCGCCGCCGTGCTGCTCGCCGGCGCCATCGTCCTGATGGCGGCGCGCCCGCATTTCGGCGCCGCCATGGAGGACCTGGTGCGCCGCGGCCTCACGCTCGATCCGGCCGCCCTCGATCATCCCCAGGCGATGACGGCGGCGCTCGCCGATGCCGGTCTCGCCGCCCTGCTGGCGTTCGCGCCGCTGCTGGTGGTGCTGGCGCTCGCCGCGGTCGGCGGGGCGCTGGCAATCGGCGGCTGGGTGTTCAGCGCGGAGCACGTGGCGCCGAAGTGGAGCCGCCTCGATCCGGTGCAGGGACTGCGCCGCCTCGCGAGCGTGCGTGGCCTGATGGAGGTCGTCAAGGCACTCGCCAAGGCCGGCCTGATCGGCGGCTTCGCGCTGGGCTACCTGCTGTGGGTCCGGGACAGCGTGATCACCCTCGGCCTCGAACCGCTGCGCGCTGCGATGAGCGATACCGGCAGCATGATTGCCATCACGCTGGTGGTGTGCAGCTTCGGCATGCTGATCGTGGCCCTCATCGACGCACCGTTCCAGCTCTGGTCGCACAACCGCGAGCTGCGCATGACGCGCCAGGAGATCCGCGAGGAACTCAAGGAAACCGAGGGCCGCCCCGAGGTCCGCAGCCGCATCCGCGCCCTGCAGCAGCAGCTGGCGAGCCGGCGCATGCTCAGGGAAGTGCCGCGCGCCGACGTCGTGGTCACCAACCCGACGCATTTCGCCGTGGCCCTGCGCTACGACGACCGGCGCATGCGTGCCCCGGTGGTGGTCGCCAAGGGCGTCGACCACGTCGCCGCCCGCATCCGCGACCTTGCCGCCGCCAACCGCGTGGCCCTGTTCGAGGCCCCGCTGCTGGCGCGCGCCCTGTACTGGACGACCAACCTCAACCAGGAAATCCCGGGACCGCTGTATCTCGCCGTGGCCCAGGTCCTGACCTACGTCTACCGCGTCCGCGCGGCCGTGCAGACCGGTGCGGCCTGGCCCGAGCGGCCGGCGGTCACGGTCGATGCCGCACTCGCCGAGCCGCGCCGTGGGCGCCGGCCCACCGCTGACTGAACGAGCAGGAAACGACGATGACGACCACCACCCTGTCCACCGGACTCGCGCGCGGCCTCGGCGGCATCGGACTGCCGCTGCTGGTGCTGGCCATGCTGGCGATGGTGGTGCTGCCGCTGCCGCCGCTGGTGCTCGATGCGCTGTTCACCTTCAACATCGTCCTGTCGCTGATGGTGGTGCTGGCCGTGGTCTACGTGATGCGGCCGCTCGATTTCGCC
>CAUJIY010000097.1 GCA_963205295.1 Pseudomonadota bacterium | reverse complement strand
TCGAGGTTGGCAGGCATTCCAGCAACATCAACATCGACATCCGGCGCATCGGCGTGGTGGACGGGGCGGTCGTCGCCGAGCGCGTCGACAGCTTCCTGTGGGACGGCCGCCAGGTGGCCTATCCCACCGTCGGCGTGTTCGAGTTCGAGAACGGCCGGATCAAGCTCTGGAAAGAGTATTTCGACCGCGATTTCATGCTGAGGCAGATGGGCGTCACCGCGACGGATTATTAGGGCGGTTCCGGGTCGTGGCCGAGACATCCGCATCCCGCACACCGCTCCGCCTGGAAGCGCGGGTGCGCGAGTACGCGCGCCGCTTCGGGGCGCGGCCTGCCGTCATCGCGCCCGATCGCGTCCTGTCCTGGGCCGAACTCGATGCGGCAGCCGATGCGCTGGCGGGACGGCTGGTTGCCGCCGGCGCGGCGGCCGGCGATCGCATCGGCTGGCTCGGCAGCAACCGGCCGGAGCATGTGGTTCTGGTCATCGCGGCACGGCGTGCGCGCCTGGCGCTGGTCGGCCTCAACTGGCGCCTCTCGGCAGCGGAGCTCGACTACATCGTGCGCGACGCGGCGCCGCGCCTGATCGTCGGCGAGCAGCAGTTTCGCGTGCTGCTGCCGGCCGGGGTGGTGCTGGAGTCAGTCGACGACGGCGCCGGTGGTGGGTTCCTCGAGGCGCTGGCGCGCGATGCCGGCAGGTCGCCCGGGGTCAGGCGCCCGCCGCAGGACGATGACGCGGCCTTCCTGCTCTACACCTCCGGCACGACCGGCCGCCCCAAAGGGGTCATGAATTCACTGGCCAGTCTCGAGCAGGCGCTGCTGGCGCCGCAGCCGCACGGTTTCGAGCCGGATTCCGTGCTGCTGATCGTGCCGCCGCTGTTCCACGTCGCCGGCGCCATGTGGTCGCAATATGCCCTGTTGTTCGGCATGACGCAGGTGCTGCTGCCGCAGGCGACACCGGCAGCCATGCTGGATGCGGTCGAGCGCCATCGCGTGACCCACCTGCTGCTGGTGCCGACGCTGGTGCAGATGGCGCTCGCCGAACAGCAGCGCCAGCCGCGCGACCTGAGTTCCGTGCAGAACATCAGCTACGGTGCCGCGCCCATGCCGCCGGCACTCCTGCGTGCGGCGGCCGACGCATTCCGCTGCCGTTTCGTGCAGGCCTACGGGATGACGGAGACCCTGTGCGCGGTCTGCCACCTGCCACCGGCCGCCCATCGCCTCGACGGCGCAAGCGGGGAGGCGCACCCGCCGACGGGGTTTCCGGATCCGGGCGTCCAGCTGCGCATCGTCGATCCCGGCGACGGCCGGGTGCTGGCACCGGGCGAGCGCGGCGAAGTGCAGCTGCGCACACCGTGGCCGCGGCCGACCTACTGGAGCCTGCCCGCAGGGACAGGGTCGTCCTTCGATGCGGATGGCTGGCTGCACACGGGGGATGTCGGCTTCCTCGACGACGACGGTTGCCTGCACCTGGTCGACCGCCTCGGCGACATGATCATCTCCGGCGGTGAGAACGTCTATCCCGCCGAGGTGGAAGCGGTGCTCGGCACGCATCCGGCAGTCGCCGACTGCGGTGTCGTCGGGGTGCCGCACGAGCTCTGGGGCGAGCAGGTGGTCGCTGCGGTCGTGCTGCGGGGGCAGGCGGACGTCGAGCCGGCAGCCCTGGCGGACTGGTGCCGCGACCGTCTCGCGCACTACAAGTGCCCGCGTCGGGTCGTCGTGCTGGCGGAGTTGCCGCGCAACGCCACCGGCAAGGTACAGCGCCGGGCGCTGCGCGAGCCGGTGCAGGCCGCGATGTCCGCGGGCTGAGAAGGCCGATTGCAGGTCCGCACAGGGCTGCATAGACTCGCAAGGCACTCGCTGGTGGATCGATCGGACAGGTCGTGCTGGAAGCAGTTCGGGATTGGCTCGCGCCGGGGTATCTGTACATCAAGGCGGTGCACCTGTTCGCCGTGATGGCGTGGATCTGGAGCGCTGCGGCCGCGTTCGCCTATATCCTGGTGCCAGTATTCAAGGCCTGGCGTCGCAACCCCACGGACCCGGAAGTCATCGAGCTGCGCAACTGGGCCATCGAGCGCTGGGACCAGATCGTCGACTACGAGCACATCGCCTTTCCGGTCGTGCTGGTGAGCGGTCCGCTGCTGTACTGGGTGGCGGGCTGGAATACGGCGTCGGCGTGGCTCGCCCTGAAGCTCCTGATCGTCGTCGGCATCTTCCTGCCGATCGAGATCATCGACTACTACGTGTCGTATTTCGGCGGCAACAAGCGCCGCCTGCGCCTGCGTGGCGATCGTCTCGCGTTCGAGCGTACGGTGCAGTGGCACTGGCTGTTCCTGCTGCTGACCGCACCGATCATCATGGTGTTCGGCACGCTGGTGGTATTCCTCGCCGTGGTCAAGCCGTTATGAACGAACCGGACCTGCCGGCCTTTCCCTGGGGCCCGCGCGACTATCGCCGCTTCGCGAACTGGCTGTCGGTGGGCATCCACCTGTACCTGTACCTCGGCATGATCGTGCTGCTGTACCTGGTCAACGGCCAGACCTGGATTCTCGGCTGGAAGCCGGCGGCGATCACGTTGGTGTCGGGCGTGCTGCTGGCGCGGCTGTGGTACCGCTGGATGATGCAGCTTGATGCGCGCTACGGCAGCGGCAGGGGCTGGGAGCTGTGGAGCCGGCGGGTCAAGCTGCCGGAGAGGGCCGAGCGGCCGGGTGCCGGGCCGACGTAGTCGAGGCTCCCGGGCCGATGCCGCGGCGCGATCAGCGCCGGCTGACCACCACCGATGCCGATGCAGGGCCCTGCGAGCTGTCGCGGGCCTGGTAGACCAGCCGATACTCGAGATCTCCGGCGGGTGCGCCCGCATCGATCAGGCGCTCGGCCGACGACGGACCGGCCACCGTGCGCCAGGTAGCGGCACTGCCTTCGCGACGCTGGACCACGATGGCCAACCCGGCCGGTATCGCCGCGAAGCGCAGTTCGACCCCGGCGATCGGTGCGTCCACGCGGCGTGCCTGCGGCGGCGGTGGCGCGGGAACCGGTCCGCTGCCGATCCTGACCGTGACCGCGGCACCCGGGGCGCTGCGGTTGCCGGCAGCATCGAGCGCGACCAGACGGTACCAGTAGGTCTCGCCGGCCAGCACCCAGTCATCGGTCCAGCTGCGCGCCGTCCCGGGCAGCGGCTCGCCGATCACCACACCGGGATCGTCGGCGGCACCGCCGCGCAGGACCAGGAAGTTCACCGCCTCGGCTGCCGGTTCGGCCGGCACGAAGCGCAGCCGGGTACGGCCGTCGGCGCCATCGGCGGCGAGGATGCGCGGCGCTCCGGGCGCCAGCGTGTCGGCCAGCGTCACGCTGACCAGGTCGCCGGGCTCGCTTTCGCGGTTGTCGTGGCCGACCGCGATGATGCGGTAGTCGAAGCGCCCGCCCGCAGCCAGCCCGGTGTCGTCGTAGCGCGGTTCGGGGGTGATCGGATCGTTGAGCAGGCGCCACTCCGCGCTGCCGCTCACCCGCCGCTGCAGGTAGTAACCCGCAACTCCGGGCAGCGGATCCCAGCGCAGCGTCACCTGGGAGCTTCCGGTCTCGGCCCGCGGGGCGCCGGGTCGTGGTATGGCACCCGGCAGCATCAGCCGCGCGGTCACCGGCAGCGACGGCTCGCCCAGCGTGCCGCGCGGGTCCATGGCGCGGACGCGATAGAAGTACCAGGTGCCGGCAATCGCTCCCTCGTCCACGAAAGCCGTCGTCCGCCGCGGCAGGCCGCTGCGGCTGAGCGCCTCGTAAGGCCCGCCGTGCAATACGGCGCGTTCCGGCACATAGCCACTGGTATGCGGGTTCGCGCTTTCCTGCCAGCTCAGCCTGATCGTGTCGCGGGCCGTTTCTGCTGCCAGGCCCTGCGGCGGGTCGCGGGCAGCGACATCGGCGATGAAGGCCGTAACCTCGGCCCATGGCCCGCTGCGGCCGAAGACGTCGAGCGCCGCCACCCGGTAGCGCACGGTCGACTCGAGTGGTGCGGCTGTGTCGAAGAAGCCGCGATTCTTCGCGGGCCAGCTCTCGCCGAGGAGTATCGGGCTGCCATCCACCGCCTTGCCATCGCGCTCGACGAGCCAGGCCACACCCGGCGGTACGCGTGTCGCTTTGCCGGGCTGCCAGTAGAGCTCGGCGCCGCCCCGGACCGCTTCGGCCCGCAGCCCGCCCACCGGTGGTGGCAACGGGTCGGCCTTGCGGCTGTCGATCGCGCGGCTGCGCAACGCGGCGCCGAGCGCTGCACCATCCGCGGCGAGCGGCACCACGCGGTAACGGCGCTCGCCGCCAGGCACGTCGCGCAGCTCGCGCGCGACGCCGTGCTCCCGGGCGAGCGACCAGTCACCCATGACCCGCATGCTGGCCAGCGCGCGTCCGAACGCCTGCAGTTCCGGTGCGGTCGCCGTGCGCGTGCCCGTCGCTGCGGCAGCGGCAGCGATACGTGCCTCGAGCACCCTGGTTCCGGCGCCGGATTCCTCCTCGAGCCGCCACGCGGCGGGCGTCAGCGCCTGCGGTGCAAACCAGATGAGGCGGATGCCGCCGGCGCCGTCGCTCGCTGCCATCAAGGCCCCGCCGCGCGGGTTCTGGGCGGTCGCCGCCGGCACGGCGGCAATGCCCAGCAGGGCCAGCAGCAGTGTCGCGAGCCGCCCTGGTCCAGAGTGCACTGACATCGGCATCACCACAGCGGATTCATGTCGCACCAGTCGAGGCTGGGCGACACTCCTGGCGAGGGCAGGATCTTCAGCGTGATGCCGACGTCGGGCACCGGACATGGCAGGTCGATCGCGAAGCCGTATCGCATCACCGGGCCGGGCAGTTCACCGTAGGCGTCGACCGCGCCGCCGACGCCGGCACATTCATCCTCGTAGCAGCCGCCGGCTTCGACGGACACCGTGCTGGTACCGGCGAGCTTCAGCGGGCTCGTGCCGAGTGCGAGGCCGGCTTCTGCCTTGCCCTCGACGTAGGCACAGACATCCCCGCAATCGCCGAGCGACTCGAACATGTCGGCGCCACCTCCCAGCTTCAT
>CAUJIY010000096.1 GCA_963205295.1 Pseudomonadota bacterium | reverse complement strand
AGATGAAGGTGAAGCTGATCAACCCGATTGCGATGGAGAACGGGCTGCGGTTTGCGATCCGCGAGGGCGGGCGCACCGTGGGCGCCGGCGTGGTCGCCAAGATCATCGAGTAAGGACGTGGGAGCGGCAACAGCCGCGATTGTTTGACGGGATCGCGGTCGAGACCGCTCCTGCAGGAGAGACGACGAGATGGCGAAAAATCAGAACATCCGGATCCGGCTCAAGGCCTTCGATCACCGGCTGATAGACAACTCGGCCCGGGAGATCGTGGAGACGGCCAAGCGCACCGGCGCCCAGGTCCGTGGCCCGGTGCCGCTGCCGACCAAGACAGAGCGATTCACCGTGCTGATCTCGCCCCACGCGGACAAAGACGCCCGGGACCAGTACGAGTTGCGTACCCACAAGCGCCTGATGGACATCCTGGAGCCTACGGACAAGACCGTGGACGCCTTGATGAAGCTGGAACTGCCGGCAGGGGTCGATGTGCAGATCAAATTGAACTGATCCTGATAGCTGCACTATAATTACCGGCTCGCCGTCGCCCGAGGCTGGGAAACCCGCTTCGGGCTTTGTGCTGCAAAGCGGGATGGCCCGGGCCGTGGGCCGTCCCGGTCGCCGAGGGACGAATAACAGGGCTGCCCTGATGAGGCGGCAGCCAGGGGAAGCTCCCCGGCGTGTAGCGATCGATTTTGGTACCCAGAGAACCCGCTCCCGCAAGGGTCCGGGCAAGAGAAGTTCGACATGACCATTGGTCTGGTAGGTCGCAAGTGCGGGATGACGCGCGTCTTTACGGACGACGGCGCCGTCGTGCCCGTTACCGTCATTGAAGTCCTGCCCAACAGGGTTACCCGGGTCCTGACCGAGGACACCAACGGCTATACGGCCGTGCAGGTCACGACGGGGCAGCGCAATCCATCCCGTCTGAGCAAGGCGGTGGCCGGCAGCTATGCCAAGGCGGCGGTGCAGCCGGGTGAGGGCCTGTGGGAGTTCCGGGCCACGGCCGAGGAACTCGCCGAGCTGCAACCAGGTGCCGAGCTGAAGGCCGACCGGTTCCAGCCCGGGCAGTACGTCGATGTCGCCGGGACCACGATCGGTAAGGGCTATGCCGGCACCATCAAGCGCCACCACTTCAACTCCCAGGACGCATCGCACGGCAACTCGGTATCGCACCGGGCGCCCGGATCAATTGGCCAGCGCCAGTTCCCGGGGCGCGTTTTCCCTGGCAAGCGCATGGCGGGACACCTCGGCGACGCCCGGCGGACGACCCAGAACCTCCAGGTCGTGCGCGTCGACGCCGAGCGCGGCCTGCTACTCGTGAAGGGTGCGGTCCCCGGCCATCGCGACGGTCGGCTGGTTGTGACGCCGGCCGTCAAGGCGCCGAAATCGGCCGCCGCCAACGGGTAGGTGTGAACATGAAGCTGACGGTACAAGGCGGCGGTGCGCTCGAGGTCTCCGAGCAGAATTTCGCTGCACCCTTCAACGAGTCCCTGGTCCACCAGGTCCTGACTGCCTACCGCGCTGGTTCGCGGGCCGGCACCAAGGCCCAGAAGACGCGTGCCGAGGTTCGCGGAGGCGGTTCCAAGCCCTGGAAGCAGAAAGGCACCGGTCAGGCGCGTGCTGGTACCACGCGCGGCCCGATCTGGGTGGGTGGTGGTCGGGCATTTGCTGCAAAGCCGCGCGACTTCGCCCAGAAGGTCAATCGAAAGATGTACCGGGCGGCCCTGCGCGGCGTCCTGTCCCAGCTGTTGCGTGAGGAGCGGCTGCTGGTGATCGAAGGCTTCGATCTCGGGCAGCCGAAGACCCGTGATCTGGTGTCGCGGCTGAAGGGGCTGGATCTCGATCACGTGTTGATCCTGGTCGAGCGTTACGACGAAAAACTGTGCCTCGCCGCCCGCAACGTGCCCTGGGTCGACGTGCTGGCGGTCAATGAGGTCAATCCGGTGAGCCTGGTCCGGTTCGACAAGGTTCTCGCCACCGCAGCCGCCGTGCGCAGCCTCGAGGAGCGCCTGTCATGACCGCCGCGTACGCCAAGGAGCGCCTGATGTCGGTGGTTCTCGGACCGCACCTGTCCGAAAAAAGTGCGATCACTGGCGAGCGGGACAAGCAGATCGTGTTCCGGGTGCGTCGTGATTCCACCAAGGACGAAATCAGGCGTGCCGTCGAGTTGCTGTTCGACGTCAAGGTGGACGGTGTCCAGGTCGTCAGCGTCAAGGGCAAGGCCAAGCGGTTCGGTCGTACCCCGGGCCGGCGTAAGGACTGGAAGAAGGCCTACGTGAGCCTGGCCGAGGGCAGCGACATCAACTTCATGGGCGCCGACTGAGGCCCGCGGGGACCAGGAACATGCCTCTGCAACAGTTCAAACCAACGTCGCCCGGTCGCCGGTTTGTCATCCGGGTGACAACGCCCGAGTTGCACAAGGGCGAACCGCATGCCGCGCTCGTCACCAAGCGTGACGCGCATGCCGGCCACAACAACTATGGCCGTATCACCACGCGCCACCGCGGTGGTGGCCACAAGCGTCGTTATCGGGTCATCGATTTCCGCCGCGACAAGGATGGCATCGCCGGACGCGTCGAGCGCCTCGAGTACGATCCGAACCGTACGGCACACCTGGCGCTGGTCCTGTACGCCGATGGCGAGCGCCGCTACATCATTGCGCCAAAAGGGCTCGCCGCTGGCGACGTCGTGATGTCCGGCCGGGACGCCGCGATCAAGACTGGCAACACGCTGCCGCTGCGCAGTATTCCGGTGGGTACCCTGATTCACTGCGTCGAGCTCAAGCCCGGCAAGGGTGCACAGCTCGCGCGTGCCGCCGGCGGCGGCGTACAGATCGTCGCGCGCGAGGGCGCCTACGCAACCCTGCGCATGCGCTCGGGTGAGATGCGGATGGTGCACGTCGAATGCCGCGCCACCATTGGCGAAGTCGGCCATGGTGAGCACAACCTCGAGAGCCTCGGCAAGGCCGGCGCCAAGCGCTGGCGCGGGGTCCGCCCGACGGTGCGCGGGGTCGCCATGAACCCGGTGGACCATCCGCTTGGCGGCGGTGAGGGCAAGAGCTCGGGTGGCCGCCACCCGGTGTCGCCCTGGGGTCTGCCGACGAAGGGCTACAAGACCCGTAACAACAAGCGCACGAACCGGATGATCGTCCGGGATCGCCGCAAGAAGTAACGCATCCCGATTGCGCTTATTGGAGAGTTGACAGGTGCCACGCTCGGTTAAGAAGGGTCCTTTCGTGGACATGCATCTCGCCGCCAAGGTCAGGCAGGCGGTGCAGACCAACAGCCGTCGGCCGATCAAGACCTGGTCGCGCCGGTCCATGGTCCTGCCGGAGATGATCGGCCTGACCATCGCCGTGCACAACGGGCGCGACCACGTTCCGGTGCTGGTCACCGAGAACATGGTGGGGCACAAGCTCGGCGAGTTCGCCGCGACCCGCACGTTCAAAGGTCATTCGGGTGACCGCAAGACCAAGCCGGCCGAGGCGCCGCAGGGTTAGTGCCATGCAGGTAACCGCAACATTGCGTCACGCACGCATTTCCCCGCAGAAGTGTCGGTTGGTGGCCGATGCGGTACGGGGTGCTCCGGTCGGCAAGGCGCTGCAGATTCTGGCGTTCATGCCGAAGAAGGGCGCACGCATCGTCAAGAAGGTGCTGGAGTCGGCCGTCGCCAACGCCGAGCACAACCACGGTGCCGATATCGACGAGTTGAAGGTTGCCGTGATCATGGTGGACGAGGCGCCGACGCTGCGTCGCTACGCCGCCCGTGCCAAGGGACGCGGTACCCGCATCACCAAGCGCAACAGCCACATCACCATCCGGGTCGCGGACGAGTAAGGAAGCTTCGCCATGGGTCATAAAGTCAACCCGATCGGGATCCGGCTCGGCATCACGCGCGACTGGTCATCGAAGTGGTTTGCCGATACGCGCACATTCCCTGCCTATCTGGATGCTGACTTCCGCATTCGCGAGTTCCTGCGCTCGAAGTTGAGCGAGGCCTCCGTCAGCCTGATCCAGATCGAGCGGCCGGCGCGCAAGGTGCACATCACCATTCACACTGCCCGGCCCGGGGTGGTCATCGGCAAGAAGGGCGAGGACATCGAGAGTCTGCGGCTCGCCGTCGCGCGCATGCTGCGCCTGCCCGTGAACGATGTGCGACTGAACATCGCCGAGATCCGCAAGCCGGAGCTCGATGCCTACCTCGTTGCCGAAGGTATCGCCCAGCAGCTCGAGCGGCGCGTCATGTTCCGTCGCGCCATGAAGCGCGCTGTCACCAACACCATGCGCCTCGGCGCGCTCGGCGTGAAGGTCCGGGTGTCGGGACGGCTGAATGGCTCCGAAATCGCCCGTTCGGAATGGTACCGGGAGGGTCGGGTGCCGCTGCACACGTTTCGTGCCGACATCGACTATGGGCTGGCCGAAGCACGCACCACCTACGGGGTGATCGGTGTGAAGGTGTGGATCTTCCGCGGCGAGGTCTTCGACAAGTCCGAGGCTACCGCCGAACCGGCCGCCGAACCGGCCGCAGCGAACTAGCGGACCAGCAGCCATGATGCAGCCCAAGCGCACCAAGTTCCGCAAGCAGTTCAAGGGCCGTAACCGCGGCCTTGCCCACCGTGGCAGCACCGTCGCGTTCGGTGACTTCGGTCTCAAGGTCACTGAGCGTGGCCGGCTGACGGCGCGACAGATCGAAGCGGCGCGGCGGGCAATGACACGCTTCATCAAGCGCGGCGGCAAGGTCTGGATCCGGGTGTTTCCGGACAAGCCCATAACCCAGAAGCCCCTCGAAGTGCGCCAGGGCAAGGGCAAGGGCAACGTCGAGTATTGGGCCGCAGTGGTCCAGCCAGGAAAGATCCTCTACGAGATGGACGGCGTCACCGAGGAAATCGCGCGCGAGGCATTCAAGCTGGCTGCCGCCAAGCTGCCGCTCGCGACCGTCGTGGTGACGCGACAGGTGATCTGACATGAGCGTCAAGGGATTTAGCGACAAGAGCAGCGCTGAACTCGCCGAGCAACTAGTTGCGCTCCGGCGTGAACAGTTCAACCTGCGCGTGCAGCAGGCAACGGGCGAGCAGGCACGTGCGGACCAGGTCAAGCGCGTGCGCCGTGACATAGCGCGCCTGAAGACCGTGATGCGTCAACGTGAGCTGCGCGAAGCTGCAGCGGGGAACCGTCAATGAGTGAGCAGGATCAGGTCGCCGAAGGCGCCGGCAGCGGGCGGACGATGACCGGTCGCGTCGTCAGCAACAAGATGCAGAAGACGGTATCTGTCGCCGTGGAGCGAGTGGTGCGCCACCCGGTTTTCGGCAAGTACATCCGCCGTACCACCCGGCTGCTGGCCCACGACGAGGCGAATGCCTGCCGTGAGGGAGACCTGGTGTCGATCGTGGAGTGCCGGCCGATTTCGCGGCACAAGAGCTGGCGCGTCGCAGAGATCCTGCAGCGCGCCGAGGCCCAGTAGACCCGTATTACGGATTGGCAGGACCCGACCATGATTCAGATGCGGACGATGCTGAACGCGGCTGACAACAGCGGCGCGCGGCGCCTGATGTGCATTAAGGTGCTGGGCGGTTCCAAGCGCCGCTATGCCAGCGTGGGCGACGTCATCAAGGTCAGCATCAAGGACGCGATCCCCAAGGGGCGTGTCAAGAAGGGTGAGGTCTACAGCGCAGTCGTCGTGCGTACAACCAAGGGTGTGCGTCGCCCGGACGGGGCGCTGATCCGCTTCGATGACAACGCTGCCGTATTGCTCAGCAACAAGCTCGAGCCGATCGGCACGCGCATCTTCGGGCCCGTCACCCGCGAGCTGCGCACCGAGAATTTCATGAAGATTATTTCGCTGGCGCCGGAAGTCCTCTGAGCGTAGCGCCGGACGGAGCTGTTATGAAGAAGATCCGCAAGGGCGACGAAGTCATCGTCATCACCGGCCGCGACAAGGGCCGGCGCGGTACCGTGGTGCGCGTGGACGGTGACCGGCTGGTCGTCGAGAACGTCAACGTGGTCAAGAAGCATCAGAAGCCGAACCCGGCCAAGAACGTCGCCGGCGGCATCGTCGAGAAGGAAATGTCGCTGCACATCTCCAATGTGATGCTCTTCAATCCGACGGCCCGCAAGGGTGACCGGGTGGGCGTCAAGGCACTGGAAGATGGCCGGCGGGTGCGAATCTTCCGGTCGAACAGCGAAGTGGTGGATATCTAGTCCGCGTACCGACGCGGAACAGGACGCAGGCCATGGCCAGGTTGCATACGTACTACGAGAAGGAAGTGGTGGCGAAGCTCAAGCAGCAGCTTGGGCTCGCCAACGCCCTCGAGGTCCCGCGCATCACCAAGATCACCCTGAACATGGGTGTCGGCGAGGCGATCAACGACAAGAAGATCGTCGACAAGGCGATGGCCGATCTGATGGCCATCAGCGGCCAGAAGCCGGTGGCGACGAAGGCGCGCAAGTCCGTGGCGACTTTCAAGATCCGCCAGGGCCAGCTGATCGGCTGCAAGGTCACGCTGCGTCGCCGGCGCATGTACGAGTTCCTCGACCGGCTCATCAACGTGGCGATTCCGCGCATTCGTGACTTCCGGGGCCTGAACGCGCGTTCCTTCGATGGCCAGGGCAACTACAGCCTCGGCATTCAGGAGCAGATTATTTTTCCGGAGATCGACTTCAGCCAGGTCGATGCAGTACGCGGCCTGGACGTGACGATCACCACCACAGCCCAGAGTGACGCCCACGCGCGGGCGCTGCTCGAGGCGTTCAACTTTCCGTTCCGCAAGTAACGGCCGCAGCGGCCACACGAGCATAGAAGGCCTATGGCAAAGAAATCCATGGTTTTGCGCGAGCAGAGGCGGCTGCGCACGGTACAGCGCTATGCGAAGAAGCGCGCGGCTCTGAAGTCGATCATCCAGAGCCCGTCGAGCAGCGACGAACAGCGTAGCGAGGCGATCGAGAAGCTGCAGGCGCTGCCGCGCGATGCGAGCCCCAGCCGCCTGCGCAACCGCTGCGCGATCACCGGTCGTCCGAAGGGCTTCTTCCGCAAGTTCGGCCTGGCGCGCAACAAGCTGCGCGAGCAGGCGATGGCGGGCAACGTCCCGGGCCTCACCAAAGCGAGCTGGTAACCGGCCAGGAGCATTGTATTCATGAGCATGACCGATCCCATTGCTGACATGCTGACCAGGATCCGCAACGGCCAGGCCGTCGGACTGAAGTCGGTGGCAATGCCGTCGTCGAAGCGCAAGGAAGCCATTGCGGCTGTACTGCGCGACGAGGGCTATATCGCCGGCTTCGAGGCTGTCGACCAGCCGGGTCACCGGCGCGAGCTGACCGTGGAGCTGAAGTATTTCGACGGCAAGCCCGTCATCGAGCAGCTGCGGCGGATCAGTCGCCCTGGCCTGCGTACCTACCGGCGCAAGGACAAGCTACCGAAGGTGATGGGTGGGCTCGGCGTGGCGATCGTCTCCACCCCGGCAGGTGTCATGAGTGACAGGGCTGCTCGCGCCAGGGGCTACGGCGGCGAAGTCATCTGCGTGGTTGCCTAAGGGCCTGTCCCGTTCGCTGACTGGATCAACCTATGTCTAGAGTCGGAAAAAAGCCGGTCGAACTGCCGAAGGGCGTCGAAATGACGGTTGCCGGTACCACCGTCAGGGTGAAGGGCCCGAAGGGCGAGCTGACGCTGGCCGTCGACCCGCAGGTCGGGATTGAAGTCGGGGCTGGCAAGGCCAACGTCGTGACCCGTTCGGCGACACGCAGCGCGCGGGTCGTTTCCGGGACCACGCGCGCGCTTCTCGCCAACATGGTCACGGGAGTCACGAAGGGTTTCGAGCGCAAGCTAGAGCTCGTCGGCGTCGGTTATCGCGCTCAGGCACAAGGCCGCAAGCTCAACCTGACCCTCGGATTTTCGCACCCGGTTGCTTACCCGGTGCCCGAAGGCATCACTGTGGAGACGCCGAGCCAGACGGAGATTGTCATCAAGGGCACGGATCGGCAGAAGGTTGGCCAGGTGGCCGCCGAGATCCGCCATTACCGGGAGCCGGAGCCCTACAAGGGCAAGGGCGTGCGCTTCGCGGGCGAGCAGGTGATTCTCAAGGAAGCCAAGAAGAAGTAAGGCTGGACGACCCGCCTTACCGGACGGAACAGGTCATGAGAAAGAACGAGGCAAGAATGCGCCGCGCCCGCAAGGGCCGGTCCCACATCCGGGAGATGGCGGTGCACCGCTTGACGGTGCACCGCACGCCGCGGCACATCTACGCCCAGGTGATTGCGCCAGATGGTGGCACCGTGGTCGCTGCTGCCTCGACGGTGCAGGAAGCGGTGTGCGCAGGCCTGAAGGGCACGAGCAACGTCGCCGCGGCCGTGGCAGTCGGCAAGGCGATCGCCGAGCGTGCTCGTGGTGCCGGCGTCACCAAAGTGGCCTTCGACCGCTCCGGCTTCCGCTTCCATGGCCGCGTCAAGGCGCTGGCCGATGCTGCCCGCGAAAACGGGCTCGAGTTCTGAGGTAGGTCATCATGGCGCGAGTTGATCAGGCACAGTCTTCCCCGTCCAGTGGCTCTCCGGATGATTTCCTGGAGAAGCTGGTGGCCGTGAACCGGGTCGCCAAGGTCGTCAAGGGAGGCCGCCAGTTCGGCTTCACGGCGCTCACCGTCGTCGGCGATGGCAAGGGCCAGGTGGCTTTTGGCTACGGCAAGGCCCGCGAGGTGCCGAACGCCATCCAGAAGGCGATGCAGGCCGCGCGCAAGAACATGAAGCGTGTCGACCTGCGCAGGGACACGCTGCACTGCGCGTTGACCGGCGCGCACGGTGCCACACGTGTCTACATGCAGCCGGCCGCCGATGGTACCGGCATCATTGCCGGCGGTGCGATGCGCGCGGTGCTCGAATGTGCCGGCGTGCGCAACGTGCTCGCCAAGATCTATGGCTCGCGCAATCCGATCAACGTTGTGCGCGCCACCATCAACGCGCTGCAGGACGCGCGCTCGCCCGAGATGATCGCGGCCAAGCGCGGGAAGTCCGTGAGCGAGATCCAGGACTGACGCCATGGCGAGCAACAGGAAGATCAAGGTCACGCTGGTGAAGAGTCCGTTCGGCCGCGTTGCCGCGCACCGCGCCTGCGTCAGCGGACTTGGCCTGCGCAAGATCCGCCAGAGCGCGATCGTCACTGATACCCCGCAGACCCGCGGCATGATCGCGCGGGTGGCCTACATGCTGCAGGTGGAGGAAGCCTGATGCGCCTCAATTCACTGAAGCCCGGCGGCCGCAAGGCGCCGAAGCGGCTGGGACGTGGCAGTTCCGCCGGCCAGGGCAAGACCTGCGGCCGCGGCCACAAGGGTCAGCGCGCCCGTGCCGGCGGTTACCACAAGGTCGGCTTCGAGGGCGGCCAGATGCCGCTGCAGCGGCGCCTGCCGAAGATCGGCTTCAATTCCGCGAAGGCTGCCGAGACTGCCGAGGTGCGCCTGCACGAGCTGGCCATTCCGGGCGACGACGTGATCGATCTCGACAGCCTGAAGCGGGCCGGCATCGTGCACCAGCAGGCAACCCGGGCGAAGGTCATCCTCGCGGGTGCGCTGGCCAAGGCGGTTACCGTGCGTGGCCTTGCCCTGACGGCGGGTGCGCGCAAGGCGATCGAGGCTGCCGGCGGCAGCATCCAGGACTAGCCGGTCCGCAACCGGTCAGTCAGACGAAACGACGAGGACAGGAGACGTGGCAAAAGGAGGCCTGGTCAATCCGGCGGCAGCGCTGGCTGAAGCGACCCGATTCGCCGACCTCAAGCAGCGCCTGCTGTTCCTGATGGGCGCGCTGGTCGTGTATCGCGTCGGCACGTTCATTCCGGTGCCAGGCATCGATCCGCAGGCGCTCGAGCGTTTCATCCAGCAGCAGGCGGGCACGATTCTCTCCATGTTCAACATGTTCTCCGGCGGTGCGCTGGAGCGCATGAGCATGTTCGCCCTGGGGATCATGCCGTATATCTCGGCGTCCATCATCCTGCAGATGGCGGCGGTCGTCGTTCCCTCGCTCGCAGCCATCAAGAAGGAGGGCGAGGCGGGACGGCGCAAGATCACGCAGTGGACGCGCTACGGCACTGTGCTGCTCGCGGCCTTCCAGGCGGTGGGCGCATCGATCGCGCTGCAGAACCAGGGACTGGCCATCAACCCGGGCTTCAACTTCGTCTTTACGGCGACGGTCACGCTGATCACCGGCACGATCTTCCTGATGTGGCTCGGGGAGCAGATTACCGAGCGCGGCATCGGCAATGGCATTTCGATGATCATCCTCGCGAGCATCGTCGCGGGGCTGCCGTCGGCGATTGGCGGTACCCTCGAGTTGGTCAACACGGGTGAGTTGTCGGTCATCCTGGCCCTGTTCCTGATCGCGGTAGTGCTTGCGGTCACCGGGGCAGTGGTGTTCATGGAGCGGGCGCAGCGGCGCATTCCGGTGCACTACGCGAAGCGCCAGCAGGGGCGGCGCCTGTACGCCGGGCAGTCCACTCACCTGCCATTCAAGATCAACATGTCGGGTGTGATCCCGCCGATCTTTGCCTCGAGCATCATCCTGTTCCCGGCGACGATTGCCAGCTGGTTCGGCACCAATCCCAACCTGGGCTGGCTGCAGACCGTGGCGGCCGAACTCGCTCCGGGACAGCCACTGTACGACCTGCTGTACGGGGCGCTGATCCTGTTTTTCTGCTTCTTCTACACGGCGCTGGTTTTCGATGCCCGCGAGACGGCCGACAACCTCAAGCGGTCCGGGGCCTTCCTGCCCGGAATCCGCCCGGGCCAGCAGACGGCGGAGTACATCGACCGGGTGCTCACGCGTCTCACCTTCTGGGGTGGTCTCTACGTCATGGCTGTGTGCCTGCTGCCGCAGTTCATGATCACCTATCTCAAGGTGCCGTTCTATTTCGGCGGCACATCGTTGCTCATCATCGTGGTGAGCAGCATGGACTTCATGGCGCAGCTGCAGGCCCACATGATGTCGCACCAGTACAAGGGCCTGCTCGAGAAGGCGAACCTGCGGGGCTACGGTCGCGCAGGCCAGCTGCGTTGAGCCCGGCGCAGCCATGGCGGTTTCCTTTTTCGGTCGGGCAGCCCGCTGAGAGCACGGGCAATACGGGAGTCGGGACATGAAAGTTCGCCCTTCGGTAAAACGGATCTGCAGGAACTGCAAGATCATTCGTCGCAACGGCAAGGTCCGGGTCATCTGCCCGGATCCGCGGCACAAGCAGCGCCAGGGCTGAGCGGCCCGGGCCAAGGTGGAGATCGCATAGATGGCGCGTATTGCGGGCATCAATATTCCGGCGAACAAGCACGTGGTGATCGCCCTGACCAGCATCTACGGAATCGGTCGTAGTCGTGCTGCACGATTGTGCGAGGCGGCCGGTATTCCGGGCGATACCAAGGTCAAGGACCTTACCGAGCCAGAGGTCGAGAAGCTGCGCATCGAGATCGGGCGCTTCCCGGTCGAAGGTGACCTGCGCCGCCAGGTGTCGATGAACATCAAGCGCCTCATGGACCTTGGCACCTACCGCGGCCAGCGACACCGCAAAGGTCTGCCACTGCGTGGCCAGCGTACCCGCACCAACGCCCGCACCCGCAAGGGACCGCGGCGCGCCATCAAGAAGTAACGCCACGAGGCGGAGTTCGATCAGATGAATACGCAGCAACCCGCGACGCCACAGAAGGCGCGCAAGAAGGTCAAGAAGCATGTCGTGGACGGCATCGCCCACGTCCATGCTTCGTTCAACAACACGATCGTGACCATCACCGATCGGCAGGGCAATGTGCTGTCGTGGGCGTCGGCCGGCGGCTGCGGCTTCCGTGGCTCGCGCAAGAGCACGCCATTCGCCGCGCAGGTCGCTGCGGAGAAGGCCGGTGTGGCTGCGCTCGAGCACGGCGTCAAGGCGCTCGAGGTGCGCGTGCAGGGGCCCGGGCCGGGCCGCGAGTCGGCGGTGCGCTCGCTCAACTCCGTCGGCTTCAAGATCTCGAACATCGAGGACGTCACGCCGATCCCACACAACGGTTGCCGCCCGCCGAAGAAGCGGCGCGTGTAGAGGAAGTCCACTCATGGCCAGATACCTGGGACCCAGTTGCAAGCTCTCCCGCCGGGAGGGAACCGACCTCTTCCTGAAGAGCGGCATCAAGCCGCTCGAGCAGAAGTGCAAGCTCGAGTCGCCGCCGGGGGCGGCGCAGGGTGCGCGCAAGGGCCGCCTGTCCGACTACGGCCTGCAGCTGCGTGAGAAGCAGAAGCTGCGCCGCATGTACGGTATCCTCGAGCGGCAGTTCCGCACGTACTACAAGAAGGCGACCCACATGAAGGGCTCCACGGGTGAGAACCTGCTGAAGATCCTCGAGGGACGCCTGGACAACACCGTCTACCGCATGGGCTTCGCTTCGACGCGCGCCGAGGCACGCCAGCTCGTTGGGCATCGCGCCGTGCTGGTCAACAACCGGATCGTCAACATCCCCTCGTACCAGGTCGCGGCGGGTGACACCGTCGAGATCCGCGAGAAGGCCAAGAAGCAGACCCGGATCCAGAGTGCCCTGACGATCGCCAGCCAGGTTGGTTTTCCGGACTGGGTGCAGGTGGACGACAAGAAGATGGTGGGTATCCTCAAGCAGGTGCCCGCACGCGAAGACATTCTGCCCGACATCAACGAAAACCTCGTCGTCGAGCTCTATTCCAAGTAAGCGGGAGGCCTCAGGCCATGCCGGATATCATCAGCGAATTCCTGAAGCCGCGCAGCGTGAGGGTGCAGCCCGAGAGCGCCACGCGCGCGCGCATCATCATCGAGCCGTTCGAGCGCGGTTTCGGCCACACGCTGGGCAATGCCCTGCGCCGCATCCTGCTGTCGAGCATGCCCGGTGCCGCAGTGACCGAGGTCGAGATCGACGGCGTACTGCACGAGTACACCGCGATCGAGGGCGTGCAGGAGGATGTGGTCGAGATCCTTCTCAACCTCAAGTTGCTTGCGATCCGCATGCACACACGCGATCGCACCGAGATCACCCTCGCCAAGAAGGGTCCCGGTCCGGTGCGCGCTGGCGACATCGCTACCGACCACGACGTCGAGATCGTCAACCCGGAACTGGTCATCGCCAACCTGACGAGTGCGGGTGAGCTGAAGATGATGCTCACGATCGAGCGTGGCCGCGGCTATCGTCCGGCGGCGCAGCGGCTCAACTTCGAGGGGCAGACCTCGGGTCCAATCGGCCGGCTGCAGCTCGACGCATCCTTCAGCCCGATCCGGCGCGTGAGCTACAACGTCGAGGCTGCCCGTGTCGAACAGCGCACCGACCTCGACAAACTGATCCTTGACGTCGAGACCAACGGCACCATCGATGCCGAGGAAGCCGTACGTCGCGCCGGCAACATCCTCACCGACCAGCTCGAGGTGTTCGTCGACCTGCGTGGCAAGGACGAAGGTGGCGCCGCCGCCGCGGAGACGCAGATCGACCCGATCCTGATGCGGCCGGTGGACGAACTCGAGCTCACCGTGCGTTCGGCCAACTGCCTCAAGGCAGAGAACATCAATTACATCGGGGACCTGGTGCAGCGTACCGAGGTCGAGCTGCTGCGCACGCCGAACCTGGGCAAGAAGTCGCTCACCGAGATCAAGGAAGTGCTCGAGAGCCACGGCCTGTCGCTCGGCATGCGCGTCGACGGCTGGCCCCCGCCGGGCCTGGTTCGCGACGACAAGGCGGCCTGAGCGTCAGGCGCCTGATATCCAGCAAGGAATACAGCCATGCGACACAAGAAGGCCGGGCGCATCCTCGGCAGGAAGAGCAGCCACCGCACCGCCATGTATCGCAACATGGCGGCCTCGCTGATTCGCCACGAGACTGTGCGTACCACGGTGCCGAAGGCGAAAGAACTGCGTCGTGTGGTCGAACCCCTGATCACGCTCGCCAAGCAGGACGGCCCTTCGCGCCGCCGGCTGGCGTTCGACCGCCTGCGCGACCGTGATGGCGTGACCAAGCTGTTCAACGAACTCGGGCCACGGTTCAGCAAGCGTCCCGGCGGGTACCTGCGGATCCTCAAGATGGGCTATCGTCCCGGCGATGCCGCACCGATGGCCCTGGTGATGCTGCTGGATCAGCCGGAGAAGCCGAAGGCCGGCACCGCCGCCTGAGCGTCCTTTTCCGGGCCGCATCCCGGTTCGGTTGCACCGGCTGTGCCGGAGCAGCCTTCCCCAGAGCCTGAGGGGCTACAGGACTGCAGCCTGTCGCGACTGCAGCCGCCCTACGGCGCCGCGATCTGGCCCGTCTGCTTGAGTTCCTCGATCTGCCGTGCAATGTGCTCCGGTGATCGGGTATTGCGGGCGAGCAATGCATAGACAGCCGGGATCAGGAACAGCGTCAGGAACACCGACACCAGCACGCCGAAGAACACCACGGCACCGATCGTCTGTCGCGATTCAGCACCGGCGCCGCTGGCGAGGATCAGCGGCAACGCCCCGAAGGCTGTGCAGAGACTGGTCATCACCACCGGACGCAGCCTGATTGTCGCTGCGGCGATGACTGCATCCACGAGCGGCTGGCCACGATCGCGCAGCTGGTTCGCGAACTCGACGATGAGAATTCCGTTCTTGGCGGCGAGTCCGATCAGCATCACCGCGCCGATCTGGCTGTAAACGTTGATCGAGGAACCCATGAGCCACAGCCCGAGCAGGCCGCCGGTGACGGCCAGCGGGACGGTGCCCATGATGATCAGCGGGTGACGAAAGCTCTCGAACTGTGCCGCCAGGACCAGGAAGCACACCACCAACGCCAGCAGGAAGGTGAAATAGATGGCGCCGCCGGATACCTTGAACTCGCGTGATTCGCCGTCGTAGTCGATGCGGACCCCCTCCGGCAGTTCCGCGGCGACGACACCTTCCATGTAGGCCAGTGCTTCGCCGAGCGAGTAGCCAGGCGCGAGGCCGCCGATCAACGTGATGGAACGCAGCTGGTTGAAGCGCTTCAGTTCGCGTGGCCCGGCCATTTCCTGCAGCGTTACCAGGTTGGCGAGCGGGATGAGCTGGCGTGAAGCGCCTGATCGCACATAGATGTTGCCAAGGTCGGCCGGCGTGGCGCGATCCTCCGGACGCGCCTGGACGACCACGTTGTACTCCTCGCCACGCTCGACGAATGTCGTGACGATACGCGACCCGAGCATGGTCTCGAGCGTGCGGCCGACGGCGGTCAGCGAGACGCCGAGGTCGAAGGCGCGGTTACGGTCGATGCCGACCATGATCTTCGGCTTCTGCTCGAAGAAGTCCGAGCGCAGCCCCACGATCCGCGGATTCTCGCGCCGTACTCGGTCGAGAACCTTGTCCCGCCACGAGGCGAGTTCTTCGTAGCTCGTGCCGCCGAGCACGACCTGCAGCGGCTGGCCGCCGCCGCGAACCCCGAGGCTCGGTGGCAGGAACACCTGCGCCGTGACACCCGGGATCCGGTCGAGTTTCTGGCGCAACTCCTGGGCCAGCTCCGGGGAACCCTTGTCCCGCTCGCCCCAGTTCGTCAGGGGGACGTAGACGAATCCGGTGCTGACATCGCCGCCGGCACCCCACATGCCGGTGCGGGAAACCACACGCCGGGCGTAGCCGTCGGCCACATAGGGCTCAAGTACATCCTCGACCAGGTGCAGCTGCCGGTCCATGTAGGCCGGCGTGGCTCCCTCCGGGCCGCGCAGCATGATGATCACCATCGCGCGGTCTTCCGGTGGGGCGTATTCCGCCGGCAGGCGGAGGAAGATTGCGGCGCCAGCCACAGCGGCACCCGCGAGCGCGGCCAGCGCCAGTCCCGGGCGATGTACTACCGGCGCGAGCATCCGTCCGTAGGCGGTCGACACGCTGCGGAAGAACCGGTCGATGGCGTCGGCCAGCGGCCGCCGCCTGACCCCACCGGCGAAAAGCTTGGAAGCCAGCATCGGCACCAGGGTGAGCGACACCAGCCCGGAGAAGGCAATCGCCGCTGCGAGCGTGATGCCGAACTCGGTGAACAGCCGCCCGACATTGCCCGGCATGAAGGAAATCGGCACGAACACCGCCACCAGCACGGCGGTGGTGGCGATCACGGCAAAGCCGATTTCCCGCGTTCCATCCACCGCCGCCAGCAACGGCGGCTGGCCAAGCTCCATGCGCCGGACGATGTTCTCGAGCACGACGATCGCGTCGTCGACCACCAGCCCGATGGCCAGCACGGTCCCGAGGAGAGTCAGCGTATTGACCGAATAGCCGAGGACGGCCATCACCAGGCACGAAGCCACGATGGCGACCGGAATGGTGACCGCGGGGATGATCGTGGCCCGCAGCGAACCGAGGAACGAGAAGATCACGACCAGCACCATCACCAGGGCCACCGCGAGGGTGATCAGGACTTCCTTGAGTTCCTCGCGGATGAACATGGAGAAGTCGATGTTGATCTCGACCACGATGTCGTCGGGAACCACGCTGTGCAGGCGCTCGATCTCGCGAGTCACGGCCTGGTTGACGGCGAGCACATTGGCCTTGGACTGGGGCACGATCCCCATGCTGATGCCCGGTACGCCATCGGAGCGCGAGACGAAGCGGTCGTCCTCGGCTTCGACCCTCACCTCGGCCACCTCGCCGAGGCGCACGATCTGGTTGTCCGGGCTGCGTCCGATCACGAGCGCGGCAAACTGGGCCGGTGTCCTCAGCCCGGTGTCGGTGCGCAGGGTGAACTCGCGCTGCTGCGACTCGATGCGCCCGGCCGGCAGCTCGACGTTCTCGGCACGCAGCGCATCCTCCACGTCCTGTACCGTGAGCTGACGTGCTGCCAGGCCTTCCCGGTCGAGCCAGATGCGCATGGCATAGTTGCGGCCGCCGGTCATGCGCACCATCGCCACGCCGTCGATGACTGACAGCCGGTCTATCAACGTGCGCCGGGTGAAATCGGTGAGTTCCATCACCGAGCGGCTGCTGCTGGACACGTTGACGTACATCGTCGCGTCCATGCTCGAGTCCTGCTTGGTGATCTGAGGCGTGCCGGCCTCCTCCGGCAGGCGGCGTGTCACCCGCGAGACGCGCTCGCGCACGTCATTGGCGGCGCCATCGGCGTCGCGGTCGAGCGCGAACTCCACGGTGATCGTCGAGCGTTCGTCCTGGCTGTTGGACGTGAGCTTCTGCACCCCGGCAATGCCGGCGATCTCGTCTTCGATCACCTGGGTGATCTTTCGCTCGACGACTTCGGCGGAAGCACCACGGTAATCCGTGTCGACGGATACCACGGTGGGGTCGATGTCCGGGTATTCGCGCACCGGCAGGCGCTGCAGCGCGAGCAGGCCGAGGATGACGAGCAGCAGGCTGATCACGGCCGCGAATACGGGCCGCTCGACCGAAGTGTCGGAAATCCACATGGCCCGGTCAGCCGCTCGAGAGGACCTGCACCGGCGCGCCGTCACGCAGCCGCTGGATGCCCTCGGTCACCACCACGTCACCGGCAACGAGACCTGCCCGGATTTCGACCAGGCCCGGTGAGCGCGACCCCAGCTGCACTTCCCGCTCCTCGACACGTTCGTCGTGTACCAGGAACACGTACTGCTTGCCTCCCCGGGGGCTCAGGGCCTCCTCCGGAACCATCAGGACCTGGCGGCGCGAACGCTCGAGGTCCACGGTGAGGAACATGCCGGGTTTCAGCAGCCGTTCGGGATTCGGGATCGTGGCAATGACGGTCACGGCCCGCGTGGTCGGGTCGATGCGTGAATCGATGCTGGTCACCGCGCCGCTGAAACGGCGACCGGGATAGGCGACGCTGGCCGCCTCGATCACCAGGCCCCGGTCGAGTTCGCCGAGGAAGCCCTCGGGAACGGTGAATTCCAGACGGATCGAGCGGGTATCGTCGAGTGTCGTGATCACGGTTTCCGGGCCGACCAGGTCGCCGAGGCTGACGCGCCGCAGTCCGAGCGTGCCGGCGAAGGGCGCGCGGATCACGGCGTTGTCGAGCCGCGCCCGGCCCGCCTGTACCTGCGCCTCGTCCATGCGCATGCGCGCCTCGAGTTCCTCGAGCTGCGAGGCCGAGATGATGCGCGTGTCGGCCAGCTGGCGGCTGCGCTCGTACTGGCTGCGGCTCTGGCGCAGCGCGGCCTCGGCAACGGCGAGTTCGGCCGCGGTCTCCTTGCTGTCGAGTTCGACCAGCACTGCTCCGGCACTGACGTCCTGGCCCTCGGCGAAGTGGATGCGGCTCACCACGTTCGAGATCCGGGAGGTGACCTCGATCGATTCCACTGCGTGGGCCGTACCGAGGGCGGTGAAGCGGTCTTCGAAGTCGCGGGGGGCGACCGTGGTCACCAGCACGGCCACCGGCCGCATGGGTGGCCCGGCCCCACCTGGCGACCGGGCCTGGGCTGCGGGAGGAGCCGTCGTGCTGCGACCGTCACCGGTGGTGCCGGCCGTGGGATCGCTGCTGTTGCACGCGCTGAGCAGGAGCAGCGCTGACACCAGCATGACGGCCGGACCGCGGTGGGCGTTCGGATGGGGTATTGCGGGCATCACCAGGGCAATCGTGCAGACGGGCACCCGCGGCAGGGGCAGGGCAAAGAAGCCTACTTTAGCAAAGCCCAGGCGCCCTGCGGCATGTCGTCGCGGTCACGGGTGCCGCGACGGCAGGGCACATCAGTGGCCGAGGAGCGGCCTCGTGAGATTTTCGGCTCCGCTGTCCGTGACCAGTACGTCGTCTTCGATGCGGATGCCGCCGAACTTGCGTAACCGCTCGACCCGGTCCCAGTTCACCGCGCCACTGGCGGGTCCGGCGCGCAGCCGCGCGAGCAGCGAGCCGATGAAATAAACGCCAGGCTCGATAGTCACGACCTGGCCCGGTTCGAGCGGGCGCAGGAAGCGCAGGCGCGGGAAGTCGGCCGGCGGCTGCAGGGCCGTACCGCTTTCGTCGGCCATGTGGCCACCGACATCGTGAACCTGCAGGCCGAGCAGGTGCCCCAGGCCGTGCGGCAGGAAGATAGCGGTGACGCCGGCGGTGACCATCGCGGCCGGTTCCATTCGCACCAGGTCCCAGCGGGCGAGCAGGTCGCCAAGGCCCAGGTGCGCCTGGCGGTGGAGTTCCGCGAACGGCAACCCCGGGCGAACGGCGGCACACAGGGCCTGCTGCAGGCGGTCCATGTCGGCGATCATCCCGGCGAACTCGTCATCGCGGAACGCGTAGCTGCGGGTGATGTCGCAGGCATAACCACAGCTCGAGCAGCCGGCGTCGATGAGCAGGCTGTGCAGGTCGTGCGGCCTGGGTGCAGTGCGGTCCCGATGCTGGTAGTGGAGGGTCGCTGCGTGTTCGTTCAGGGCGACGATGGCACCGTAGGGCAACTCGGGCTCTGTCTGCCGGCAGCCGCCGAGAAAGGCAGCGAGTATGTCGAACTCGCCGGCCCCGGCACGAAACGCTGCCAGCGCCGCCTGGTGGCCCGGTGTCGCGATGACTGCTGCGGCACGAATGCAGGCGATCTCCCACGGTGTCTTCACGGCACGCGCGTAATGCAGGCCGGCGACCACGGCGTGCGGGTTGCGCGGTGCTGCCGGCAGGAGGCCGTCCCACTGCTCCGGCATGCCGAGCACCGCCGTGCGCAGGGCGGGCCGCGGCAGGTGGTGGGTGATGTCGGCCGGGTTGCGGATGATCCGCAGGTCGAACCGGGCGGCGATCACCTCGGGGGGCAGGTCGGGCGGCTGGTGCCAGTAGTCCTCGGGTTGCAGCAGGACGAGGATGGGTTGCCGGCCGGCTTCCAGCACGATGGCCGCGCCGGGGTGCTTGAGCAGCGGCGCCCATTGCCGGAAGCATGGATCGGCGACATAGGGATACGCCTGGTCGTCCTGGAAGTGGTAGCGCAGGATGCCGCTGCCGATGACCAGGGCATCGAAGCCCCCGCGGGCGGCGGCCTGTGCGTAGCGGTGCGACATCGCGGCGACGTGCGCCGGATACAGTGCGAGCGGGTCAGCCGGATGCGACATGCGCGACACGGGTGGTCGACAGCGGCAGGGAAATGCTTACAGTGCGCGGCATCGTCGGGCATCATACCGCGCCATGACCCAGGAAACCGTCCTCACCGGTATCACCACCACGGGCACGCCTCACCTCGGCAACTACGTCGGCGCCATCCGTCCGGCGGTCGCTGCGAGCCGGCGCAACGACGTGCAGTCGTTCTATTTCCTGGCCGATCTGCACGCGCTGGTCAAGAACCAGAATCCCGACGCCGTGCACCGGTCCAGCCTGGAGGTCGCTGCGACCTGGCTGGCTCTCGGGCTCGATACCGAACGCGCCATCTTCTATCGCCAGTCGGACATCCCGGAAATCCCGGAGCTGACCTGGATCCTGACCGCAATGACTGCCAAGGGGCTCATGAACCGCGCCCATGCCTACAAGGCAGCCGTGCAGGCCAACGAGGAGGCGGGCTCGCCCGACCCCGACCGCGGCATCACCATGGCGCTGTTCTGCTATCCAGTCCTGATGGCTGCCGACATCCTGCTCTTCAAGGCGCATCGCGTTCCGGTCGGCCAGGACCAGAAGCAGCACGTGGAGATGGCGCGCGACATCGCCCAGCGATTCAATCATCACTTCGGCGAGCATTTCGTGCTGCCGGAACCCGACATCGACGAAGCAACCGCAGTGCTGCTCGGCCTCGACGGCCGCAAGATGAGCAAGAGCTACGACAACACGATCCCCCTGTTCACACCGGCGAAGCAGCTGCGCAAGCTCGTCATGCGCATCCGGACCAACTCGCTGGAGCCGGGTGAACCCAAGGACACGGCGGGTTCGACGCTGTTCGAGATCTACCGTGCCTTCGCTTCGGCCGCCGAAGTCGAGGTCATGCAGCGACGTTTCGCCGAAGGCATCGGCTGGGGCGTGCTGAAGGAGGAACTCTACGAGTACCTCGATGCGCAGCTGTCTGTTCCGCGGGCCGAGTACGAACGCCTGATTGCCGCACCCGACCACGTCGAGGCGGTCTTACGCCGGGGCGCAGACCGGGCGCGCGCCCGGGCGGTGCCGTTCCTGGCCGAAATCCGCCGGGCGGTAGGTATCCGGCCGCTGGGCTAGCGTCCGTCGGAGGGCATTCAGGGTATTTTTTCGCCAGGGACGCCCTTGCCAATATATTTGCTGCGGCGAAACCGCTATATTAATAAGGTTTTTTCACCCAACAGGGGGCTGTCATGCGGATTTCGAAGTTGTTGGCGGTGTTCGGTGCTGCACTTTTCGTGCTGGTCGGTTGCGGTGGCGGTGGCCAGTCCGGCAGCGCCGAGAAGGCTGCCGAGTCGATGAACCAGGCGGCGGATTCCGCCGGTGAGGCGATGCAGTCGGCTGGTGAGGCCGTCGAAGCTGCCGGTGATGCTGCCGCCGAGGCCGCTGGTGCTGCTGCTGATGCGGCAGCGGGTGCTGCCGACGCTGCTGCCGGTGCTGCCGACGCTGCTGCTGGCGCGGCTGCCGATGCAGCCGGTGCCGCTGCCGATGCTGCGGCCGGTGCCGCTGCGCCGGCGGAGCAGGCGGCTCCTCAGCAGTAAGGCGCAACGCCCGCCGGGTGGTCCCGGGTCCGGCTGGTTGGACCCGGGGACTGCCACATGCGTTCGCAGAAGGGCTGGACCCGACCGGGTCCGGCCCTTTTTTCGTCCCTGCCGCCTGCGGGGTCAGCCATTTCCGTGGCGTGCGAGTACCGGCGCCAGGAAGCGACCGGTGTGGGATCGTGGCTCGAGTGCCACGGCCTCGGGTGTTCCGGTCGCCACCACGTACCCTCCGCCATCCCCGCCTTCAGGTCCGAGATCGACGATCCAGTCCGCCGTCTTGATGACGTCGAGGTTGTGCTCGATCACGATCACCGTATTGCCCTGGTCGCGCAGTTTCAGGAGCACGCCGAGAAGCTGCTCCACGTCGTGGAAGTGCAGCCCGGTGGTGGGTTCATCGAGGATGTACAACGTCCGCCCGGTGGCGCGCTTGCCAAGTTCACGCGCCAGCTTGACGCGCTGGGCCTCGCCGCCGGAGAGCGTGGTGGCGTTCTGGCCGAGACGCAGGTAGCCGAGCCCGACGTCGACGAGCGTCTGCAGGCGACCGGCAATCGCTGGTACGTTGCCGAAGAAGGCCAGTGCTTCCTCGACCGTCATGTCGAGGACCGCATCGATGCTGCGGCCTTTGTACCGCACCTCCAGGGTCTCACGGTTGTACCGCCGTCCCTGGCAGGCGTCGCAGGGGACGTAGACATCGGGCAGGAAGTGCATGGCCACACGCAGCACGCCGTCACCCTGGCAGGCTTCGCAGCGGCCGCCGCGGACATTGAAGCTGAACCGCCCGGCATCGTAGCCGCGTGAACGCGCCTCCTGGGTGGCCGCGTAGAGTTCGCGCAGCGGTGTGAACAGCCCGGTGTAGGTCGCCGGGTTGGAGCGCGGCGTGCGTCCAATCGGGCTCTGGTCGATGTCGATGATGCGGTCGAAGTGCTCGAGCCCCTCGATGTCGTCGCACGGGGCGGCATCCTGGCTGGTCCCGTTCAGCCGCTCCGCGGCCCGCCGGTAGAGCGTGTCGTTGACGAGCGTCGACTTGCCTGAGCCCGATACCCCGGCCACGCAGGTCATCAGTCCGAGCGGAAAGCGCACCGTGACATCGCGCAGGTTGTTGCCGCGTGCCCCGTGAACCGTGATCCAGAGCTGGTCGTCGGGTGGCTGGCGGCGCGCCGGCAGCGCAATGCGGCGGCGTCCGGACAGGTACTGCCCGGTGATGGAGCTCGCGGTCGCCATCACCGTCGCCGGTGCGCCCTGCGCAACGATGTATCCGCCGTGCGCGCCGGCACCCGGGCCGAGGTCCACCACGTAATCGGCGGCGAGGATAGCTTCCTCGTCATGCTCGACCACGATCACGGTGTTGCCGGCATCGCGCAGCCGGGTCAGCGTGCCAAGAAGGCGGCGGTTGTCGCGCTGGTGCAGGCCGATCGATGGCTCGTCGAGGATGTACATCACCCCGACCAGGCCGGAGCCGATCTGGCTCGCCAGGCGGATGCGCTGCGCTTCGCCGCCTGACAGGGTCTCGGCGCTGCGATCGAGCGTGAGGTACTCCAGCCCGACGTCGGCAAGGAACCGCACGCGGCTGCTGATCTCGCGCAGGATGCGGGCGGCAACCTCGCCGCGCCAGCCTGGCAGCGTCAGCTCCGTGAAAAACCCGAGGGCGCGACTCACCGGCAGCGCCGTGATCTCCGGCAGGCAGCGGCCTTCCACGAACACGTTGCGGGCCGCGCGGTTGAGGCGGGTGCCGGCACACTCCGGGCACGGCTGGTGGCCGAGGTATTTCGCCAGTTCCTCGCGCACCACGTTCGATTCGGTCTCGCGGTAGCGCCGCTCGAGGTTCGGCAGGATGCCCTCGAAGGCGTGCCGCCGCGTGAACGTCGTGCCGCGTGCGCTCTGGTAGCGGAACTGGATTTCCTCGCCGTCGCTGCCCTGGAGCAGGATGTGCTGGATGCGCGACGGCAGGGCTTCGAACGCCTGCTCGACGTCGAAGCCGTAATGCGCGGCCAGCGACTGCATCATCTGGAAGTAGTAGCTGTTGCGCCGGTCCCAGCCGCGGATGGCGCCACCGGCCACCGACAGCTGCCGGTGACGCACCACGCGGTCGGGGTCGAAGAACTGGCGCATGCCGAGGCCGTCGCAGGCCGGGCAGGCGCCGGCCGGGTTGTTGAAGGAGAACAGACGCGGCTCGAGTGCCGCCACGCTGTAGTTGCAGACCGGGCAGGCGAATTGGTTCGAATGCAGTGTCTCGGGTGCACCGGGCTGGTCCATGAGCGCGGTCTTCACCACCCCGTCGGCCAGCCCGAGCGCGGTCTCGAAGGACTCGGCGAGGCGCGTGGCGATGTCGTGGCGTACCCGGATGCGGTCGACGACCACCTCGACCGTGTGCTTGCGGCGCAGGTCCAGTTGCGGCGCGTCGTCGAGCTCGACCACGACCCCGTCGATGCGCGCACGCACGAAACCGCGGGCGCGCAGGTCGGCAAGCACCCCGGTATGCTCGCCCTTGCGCTCCTGGACCACGGGGGCGAGGAGCATCACCCGGGTGCCTTCCGGCAGCGCCAGCACCTGGTCGACCATCTGGGTCACGGTCTGCGCCGTGAGGTCATGGCCGTGGTCGGGACAGCGCGGGGTCCCGGCACGTGCGAAGAGCAGCCGCAGGTAGTCGTAGATCTCGGTGACGGTGCCGACGGTCGAGCGTGGATTGTGCGACGTCGATTTCTGTTCGATGGCGATCGCCGGGGAGAGGCCCTCGATGTGGTCGACGTCGGGTTTCTCCATCATCGACAGGAACTGGCGGGCGTAGGCCGACAGCGACTCCACGTAACGCCGCTGGCCCTCGGCGTAGAGGGTGTCGAAGGCGAGGGAGGACTTGCCCGAGCCCGACAGCCCTGTGATCACGATCAGCCGGTCGCGCGGCAGGTCGAGGTCGATGTTCTTCAGGTTGTGGGTGCGGGCGCCGCGGATGCTGATGGTATCGGGCATGGGGCTGCGTCGGCCAAATCTCGGACTATAGACGAGCGGTGTGCCATAGCCACGCTGGCGCTGCGCTTTCCGGACGAACCGGCCCGATATGCCGGTGTCTTTTCCGGGGACCGGGCCATAGAATAGGCGCCCCGGTCCGGGTGACGGGCCAGTGCATCTGCTATTTTATTATATAAAACAAATACTTAAGAGGGCTCTCCCATGGCGAGAGGCATCAACAAGGTGATCCTGATCGGCAACCTCGGCCAGGATCCCGACACGAAGTACATGCCGAGCGGTTCGGCGGTGACGAACCTGCGCATCGCCACGAGCGAGGTGTTCAAGGATCGCGAGACCGGCCAGCAGCAGGAGCGCACCGAGTGGCACAGCGTGGCCATGTTCGGGCGTCTCGCCGAGATTGCCGGTGAATACCTGCGCAAGGGCTCGCAGGTGTACATCGAGGGGCGCCTGCGCACACGCAAGTGGCAGGACAAGCAGGGCCAGGACCGCTACTCGACGGAGATCGTCGCCGACGAGATGCAGATGCTCGGCGGGCGCGGCGGTGGCATGGCTGCTGGTGCCGAAGCGGGTGCCGGCGGCACGGCGAAGCCCGCTGCCCGTGGCCGTGCGGCGGAGACGGCGGCCGAGCTCGACGACGACATCCCGTTCTGACGAAGAGCATGCCAGGCAAGCTCTACATCAAGACCTTCGGTTGCCAGATGAACGAGTACGACACCGCCCGACTGGCGGACGTACTGCGCCAGACCCACGACCTGACACCGACGAGCGATCCGGCCGAGGCCGACGTGCTGTTGCTCAACACCTGCTCCGTGCGCGAGAAGGCGCAGGAGAAGGTGTTCTCCCAGCTCGGCGTGTGGCGTGAGATCAAGCGTGAGCGGCCCGATGTCGTCATCGGCGTCGGTGGCTGCGTGGCGAGCCAGGAGGGCGAAGCCATCCTCGAACGGGCGCCGTTCGTCGACCTGGTCTTCGGCCCGCAGACGCTGCACCGCCTGCCGGCCATGCTCGACGAGCTGCGTGACCATGGCCTGCCGCAGGTGGACACCAGTTTCCCCGAGATCGAGAAGTTCGACCGGCTGCCGGAACCGCGGGCGGAGGGGCCGGCGGCCTTTGTCTCGGTCATGGAAGGCTGCAGCCGGCGCTGCAGCTTCTGCATCGTTCCCTATACGCGCGGCCGCGAGGTCAGCCGCCCGGTGGAAGACGTGGTGAAGGAGGTGACCGCACTCGCCCGCCAGGGCGTACTCGAGGTCAACCTGCTCGGCCAGAACGTCAACGCCTACCGTGGACCCGACGCCACCGGACGCCGGGCTGACCTCGCCAGCCTCGTCCGGCGCGTGGCGGCGATACCGGGCATCGGGCGCATCCGCTTCACGACGTCGCATCCGCTCAATTTCGGCGAGCGCCTGGTGAATGCCTATGCCGACGTGGCGACGCTCGCCGATTTCCTGCACCTGCCGGTGCAGAGCGGCTCCGATGGCATCCTGGAGCGCATGCGGCGCGGCTATACGGCCGCCGAGTACCGGCAGAAGATCGCGGCACTGCGTTCGGTGCGACCCGGCATCAGTGTGTCGACCGATTTCATCGTCGGCTTTCCCGGTGAGACCGACGCCGACTTCGCCGCCACGATGCAGCTCATCGCCGACGTCGGCTTCGACCAGTCCTTCAGTTTCATCTACAGCCCGCGCCCGGGCACCCCGGCAGCGGACTTTCCCGACCAGGTCGCCGACGACATCAAGCACCGCCGTCTCGAGACCCTGCAGGCAGCGGTCAACACGCAGGCCCGCGCGATCAGCCGCGGCATGGTCGGCACGACGCAACGCGTGCTGGTCACCGGCCGCGCCAAGAAGGATCCCCGGCAGCTCGCCGGACGCACGCAGAACAACCGCTGGGTGAATTTCGATGGCGAGGCGGCGCTGATCGGACATTTCGCCGACCTGGTGATCACCGAGGCCCTGCCCAACTCGCTGCGTGGACGCCTGCCCGCCGTGGCGGCCGCCTGAGGCCGGCCGGGTGGACGCCGGGATGGAAACCGAGGAGTTGCTGCTCGAGCCGGCCGACAACCGTGTGCTCGCCAACCTGTGTGGCCAGCGCGACGAACACCTGCGCCAGATCGAGCAGCGGCTCGGCATCCAGATCAGCAATCGCGGCAACCATTTTCGCGTCATCGGGCATGCAACTGCCGCCCGCACGGGCGCGCGCCTGCTGCGGGAACTGTTCAGCCTGGCCGCCAGCGAGCGGCTCGACCCGCAGCGGATCCACGTCCACCTGCAGGAGTCGGCAGTGAACGAGCCCCTGGACCAGCCCGCCGACGCCGCGGCGCAGGCAGCACCCGACACCGTGCGCACCCGGCGCACCTACATCCGCCCGCGCGGCGCCAACCAGCGCGCCTACATCACCAGCATCCGCGAGAACGACCTGTGTTTCGGCATCGGTCCGGCCGGGACGGGCAAGACCTACCTCGCCGTCGCCAGTGCGGTGGAAGCGCTGGAGCAGGAGCGGGTGCGGCGCATCGTGCTGGTCCGCCCGGCGGTGGAAGCGGGCGAGCGCCTCGGATTCCTGCCCGGCGACCTGGCACAGAAGGTCGATCCGTACCTCCGGCCGATGTACGACGCACTCTACGAGATGCTCGGCTTCGACCGCGTGGCGCGCCTGGTCGAACGCAATGTCATCGAGGTGGCGCCGCTCGCCTACATGCGCGGACGCTCGCTCAACGAGAGCTTCATCATCCTCGACGAGGCGCAGAACACGACCATCGAGCAGATGAAGATGCTGCTCACCCGCATGGGGTTCGGCTCGCGCGTGGTAGTGACCGGGGACATCACGCAGGTCGACCTGCCACGGCGGCAGCCGTCCGGGCTGCGCCACGTGATGCAGGTGCTGCCGGGTGTAGCTGGCGTGAGTTTCACCTTCTTTTCGCCGAAGGACGTGGTGCGGCATGCGCTCGTGCAGCGCATCGTGGAGGCCTACGAGGCGAGCGAGCAGGCAACCCCGGCGGGATCTGCTGTGGCGGGCGAGGGCGGCGCGGTCGATGGCGAGCAGGAACAGTCGGCGCCGGGCTGACGCCGGTGCCGGAGCGACAGTCCGGGTGCAGCGCGCCGGCAGCGCCGGTCGAGCCCCGGCGGCGGCGCTGGTCGCGAGCTGGGCACGAGCCGCCGGTGCACCACCAGGCGCCACGCTCACGGTGCGTCTGGTCGGTCGCCTCACGAGCGCGAGATTGAACGCCACGTTTCGCGGGCGGGCCGGACCGACGAATGTGCTGGCGTTCCCGGCCGGCCCGATGCCGGCCGCCGACGAGCCGGAACTCGGCGATCTCGTCGTCTGCCTGCCCCTGGTCGCCGAGGAAGCGCGCGCCCAGGGCAAACCGCAGCGCGACCACCTCGCACACCTGGTGGTGCACGGCACCCTGCACCTGCTCGGCCACGATCACGATCGGCCCGCGAAAGCCCGTAAGATGGAGGCTGCGGAAATCCGTATCCTGCGTGGCCTGGGGGTGCCTGACCCGTATCGGCCCGGCCGGCAGGTCTCCACGTACGCCGTGCGGCGCAAGCGGACATGAACGAGAACGAAAACGACCCCGAGGTCGAGGAACCAACCCTCTACGGGCGACTGCGCCGGCTGATGCGCGGCGAACCGGCGACACGCGAGGACATCATCGAGTTCCTGCGCGAGGGCAACTGGAACTCGGTCCTCGATCCGGACGAGATCGCCATGCTCGAGGGCGTGCTCGAAGTGGCCGAGACCCAGGTGCGCGACGTGATGGTACCGCGCTCCCAGATGGTGGTGCTCGAGCGCGATGCGCCGAATGCCGAGACCCTGGGTACCGTGGTCGAAAGCGGCCATTCGCGCTATCCCGTGATCGGCGCGGATCGCGACGACATCGTCGGCGTGCTGCTCGCCAAGGACCTGCTGCGGCACTTCGTGCTGACGCCGGAGCAGCCGTTCGACCTCAGCAGGTTCATCCGCCCGGCCATCGTGATCCCCGAGAGCAAGCGCCTTAACACGCTGCTCAAGGAGTTCCGCATCAACCGTAACCACCTGGCGATCGTCGTCGACGAGTACGGCGCGACCGCCGGTCTGCTCACCATCGAGGACGTGCTCGAGGAAATCGTCGGCGAGATCGGCGACGAATACGATGCCCAGGAGGCCGAGCCCATCCAGCAGCAGGACGGCGGCCGCCACCAGGTGCTCGCCCTGACGCGAATCGAGGACTTCAACAGCTACTTCAGCAGCGAACTGAGCGACGACGACTACGACACCGTCGGCGGGCTGGTCATGTTCGAACTCGGGCGCCTGCCCCGGCGGGGCGAATCGGTCGCCCTCGGCGGTTTCCGCTTCAAGGTCGTGCAGGCCGATCGTCGCCGGCTGCATGTCCTGGAAGTCACCCGCGAGCCGCCGGCGGGTGCTGCCTAGAACCCCTGCGGGGGCGGGCCAGGCGGGCGGTCGCCTGGTCGCAACGGGGGCCGGTGCCGCGCTGCCGCTTGCGTTCGCGCCTTTCGGACTCTTCCCGCTGGCGCTCCTGTCGCTGGCGGCGCTGTTTCTCTGCTGGGACTGTCCGCCGCGCGAGGCTGCCCGGCGCGGGTTCCTGTTCGGTGTCGCCGCCTTCGCGACGGGCACCTGGTGGCTGTACATCAGCGTGCGCCTCGTCGGCGGCACGCCGTTGCCGGTCGCCTGGCTGTTGCTCGGCGGGCTGGTGGCCATCATGGCGGTGCACATCGCCGCGGCTGGCTGGCTCGTGGCGAGACTGCGGGCTGGCTCGGCAGTGGCGGCAAACCTGCTGCTCGCCCCGGGCGCCTGGCTGCTCGCCGAGTGGCTGCGCGGCTGGATCCTCACCGGCTTTCCCTGGCTCAGCATCGGCTACGGCCAGATCGACGGGCCACTCGCCGCCTGGGCGCCCGTCGGCGGCGTCTACGCCGTCACTCTTGTCGCCGCGCTGTTCGCGGGATGCCTGGCGACGCTCGGTCGCGGCCACAGGCGGGAGCGGCTCGCTGCGCTGCTGATTGCTGCCGTGCTGGTGCTGGCGACGTTCACCGTCGCACGGCAGAGCTGGGTCGCACCCGCGGGTGAGCCGCTGCGGGTCAGCCTGGTGCAGGGCGCCGTACCGCAGTTGCTGAAGTGGGCACCGGGTGAACGGCGCGCGACCATGGACCTTTACCGCGACATGACGGCCGGGCTCGCTGGCGACCTTGTCGTCTGGCCCGAGGCGGCGGTACCTGCTCCCGACGACCTCGTCGGCGGGTACCTCGACGACCTGCGTGCCATGGCCCGCGAACGCGGCTTCCAGCTCCTGGTCGGCATCCTCACGCACGATCCGGATACGGACGAGTACCGCAACTCCCTGCTGGCCCTGGGCGAGGTGGCAGGGGCTTATCACAAGCGGCATCTGGTGCCCTTCGGCGAGTTCTTCCCGGTGCCGGATGCAGTTCGCCGCTGGATGCGGATGATGAACCTGCCCTACGCCGATCTGGCCCGCGGCCCCCGCCGGCAGGAGCCGCTGGTGGCCCGCGGCGTGGCGCTGGCTCCCACCATCTGTTACGAGGACGCCTACGGCGCCGAGCAGCTCGGGTTCCTGCCGTCAGCCGGGCTGCTGGTCAACGTCAGCAACGATGCGTGGTTCGGCGACACCATCGCCCCGCACCAGCACCTGCAGATGGCGCGGATGCGCGCGCTCGAGACCGGTCGCTGGATGGCGCGCAGTACCAACACCGGCATCACCGCCTTCATCGATGAGCGCGGCGAGCTGCGGGCCACGGCCCCTTCGTTCCAGCCGTTCGTGCTCTCCGGCAGCGTGCAGCCGATGGCCGGTGCGACTCCCTACGTGCGCACCGGCAACCTGCCGGTGCTGCTCGTGGCAGCCCTTGCCGTGATCGTCGCGGGTGCCCGGCAGCAGGGCCGTCGACGCTCCTGACGGCGCCGGACGACCGGGCGGCTGGTGTATCCTTGCCGCCTTCCCGAGACGGGCGAGCAGCGCAGCGTGAGCGACATTCCCTACCGGCCCGCGGAGGTCGAGACCGAGGCCCAGCAGTACTGGGATACCCACCAGTGCTTCCGGGCCGTCGAGGATCCGGGCCGGCAGAAGTACTACTGCCTGTCCATGTTCCCGTACCCGAGCGGGCGGCTGCACATGGGGCATGTGCGCAACTACACCATCGGGGACGTGCTCGCGCGCTTCCAGCGCATGCGCGGCAGGAACGTCCTGCAGCCGATGGGCTGGGACGCCTTCGGGCTGCCGGCCGAGAATGCCGCCATGGCCAACGGCGTGCCGCCGGCGCGGTGGACCTACGACAACATCGACTACATGCGCCGGCAGCTGAAGTCGCTGGGACTCGCCATCGACTGGAGCCGCGAGGTCGCGACCTGCCAGCCGGAGTACTACCGCTGGAACCAGTGGCTGTTCCTGCGCATGCGTGAGCGCGGCATCGCCTACAAGACGACCGGCATCGTCAACTGGGATCCGGTCGACCAGACCGTGCTGGCCAACGAGCAGGTCATCGACGGCCGCGGCTGGCGTACCGGGGCGCTCGTGGAGAAGCGCGAGATCCCGATGTACTACCTGCGTATCACAGCCTACGCCGAGGAACTGCTGACCGCGCTCGACGGCCTCGCCGGCTGGCCGGAGCGGGTGCGCACCATGCAGGCAAACTGGATCGGACGCTCGCCGGGGCTGGAGATCGATTTCGCCGTCGAGGACCGCGATAGTCGCCTCACCGTGTTCACGACGCGGCCGGACACGCTCTACGGCGTCACCTACATGGCGATCGCTCCGGAGCACCCGCTGGCGCTCGCCGCCGCGGGCGACAACCTCGAGCTGCGCGTTTTCATCGACGAGTGTCGCCACCAGGGAATCACCGAGGCCGCGCTTGAGACCGCCGAGAAGCGCGGCATGCCGACAGGCCTGCACGCCATCCACCCGCTCACCGGGCGGCGAGTGCCGATCTGGGTGGCAAACTTCGTGCTGCTCGGATACGGCACCGGGGCGGTGATGTCCGTGCCGGCCCACGACCAGCGCGACTGGGAGTTCGCGCGCCGCTACGGCCTGCCGGTCCACGAGGTGATCCGCCCTGCCGACGGCTCGTTGCCCGATCTGGAGCAGGGCGCCTTTACCGGGCACGGCGTGCTGATCAACTCGGGCCCCTTCGACGGCATGGAGTTCACGGCTGCCTTCACGGCGATTGCGGAGCACCTCGAAGGGCGCGCGGCTGGGCGCCGGCGCACGCACTGGCGGTTGCGTGACTGGGGCATTTCACGCCAGCGGTACTGGGGCTGTCCGATTCCGCTGGTGCATTGCGAGAGCTGCGGTGAGGTGCCCGTGCCCGACGAGCAGCTGCCGGTGCTGCTGCCGGAGGATGTCGTTCCCGACGGCAGCGGCAATCCGCTCGCGCGGCTGGCGGGTTTCCGTGACTGTCACTGCCCGCGCTGCGGCCAGGCCGCGCGGCGCGAGACCGACACCATGGACACCTTCGTCGACTCGTCCTGGTATTTCCTGCGCTACGCGAGCGCCGACCAGCAGCAGCGCATGATCGACGAGCGGGTCGCTTACTGGCTGCCGGTCGACCAGTACATCGGTGGTATCGAGCACGCCATCCTGCATCTGCTCTACTCGCGCTTCTGGACCCGGGTGATGCGCGATCTCGGTCTCGCCGCACTCGACGAGCCGTTCACCAACCTGCTGACGCAGGGCATGGTGCTCAACGAGATCTTCTTCCGTCGCCCGGCATCGGGCCGCATCGAGTATTTCAATCCGGCCGACGTGCATATCGAGGCCGACGACAAGGGCCGGCGCAGCGGTGCGATGCTGCTCAGCGATGGCCTGCCGGTGGAATCCGGCGGCATCGGCACGATGTCGAAGTCGAAAGGCAACGGTGTTGACCCGAATCAGCTGGTCGAACAGTTCGGGGCCGACACGGCACGCCTGTTCATCATGTTTGCCGCGCCTCCCGAGCAGTCGCTGGAGTGGTCGGACGAGGGTGTGCAGGGCGCGTTTCGCTTCCTGCGGCGCCTGTGGCGGGCCGTGCACCAGCACGCCGCCGGCGGACCGCCCGGGGAGGTGGCCCTCGATGCACTCGATGCGCGGCAGAAGGCCCTGCGGCGCACACTGCACCAGACCATCGGCAAGGTGACCGACGATGTCGGCCGCCGCTTTACCTTCAACACCGCGATAGCCGCGGTCATGGAACTGCTCAACGAACTGTCGCGCTTTGAGGTGCACGCGGCCGCCGATCGCGCCGTGGTGCAGGAGGCGCTGGAGAGCGCGGTGCTGATGCTGTCACCGATGGTGCCGCACGTCTGCCACCGGCTGTGGCGCGTTCTCGGGCACACCCGTGCGGCGATCGACGAGCGCTGGCCGGCGGTCGACGCGGCGGCCCTCGCGGCGGACTCGGTCGAGATCGTGGTGCAGGTCAACGGCAAGGTCCGCGGCCGCATCAGCGTACCGGCGGGTGCCGGCGAGGCAACGCTGCGCCAGGCGGCGCTCGCCGACACCCAGGTGGCGCGGCACATGGACGGCAGAGCGCCGCGCCGGGTAATCGTCGTACCCGGCAAGCTCGTCAATGTGGTGATCTGACGTGGTGACAGCCCTGCGCACGCTCGCGACGCTGGCCGTGCTGGTGCTCGGCGGCTGCGGCTTCCACCTGCGCGGCGACGTGCGTTATCCACCCGCCATGGCCGTGACCTACCTCGCCGCCGGGGACAGCTATACCGAGTTCAATCGCCAGCTGCGTGCCCGCCTGAGGGAAGGCGGCATCGAGGTCACGACGGACGCGGCCGCGGCGGGGGCGGTGATCCGGATCCTGCAGGACGAGACCGGGCAACGGGTGGTGTCGGTGTCGGCGCGCAACACGCCAGCCGAGTACCAGGTCTACTACGTAGTGCGCTACGCACTCGAGATCGACGGCCGCACCGCACTCGCTTCCCGGACGCTCTCGCTCACGCGTGACTACAGCTACGACGAACGCCAGGTGCTCGGCAAGGCCGCCGAGGAGAACGAGATCCGCGCTGCGCTCGCCGCCGACCTGGTCGGGCTTGTCACCCGGCAGCTGAGTTCGGTGCAGTAACGCGCCGCCGGCCTGACTAGAGCTTGGTCGGGTTCGGCGCGTCACCGTAGACGAGCCGCGGGTCGAATACCTTCTCGGTGGTCGTGAAGCTGAGCGGCAGCGGCCCGGTGGCGGCGGTGGCGGCGGTGCCGAGCGGGATCGTCCGGTAGAAGCACGAACGGTAACCGACGTGGCAATTGGCCCCGCCGGTTGTTTCCACGCGCAACCAGACGCAGTCCTGGTCGTCGTCGATCAGCAGCTGGCGCACCTTCTGGATCAGGCCGCTGGTGGCGCCCTTGTGCCAGAGAACCTGCCGGCTGCGGCTGAAGTAGTGCGCTTCGCCCGTCTCGATGGTGCGTTCCAGCGCCTCGCGATTCATGTATCCGGCCATCAGCAGCTCGCCGGTGGCGAAATCCGTGGTGACCGCCGGGATGAGTCCGTGCTCGTCGAACTTTGGCGCGAGCTCGGCACCTTCCTCGACCTGCTCGATGGTGCGGCGGGTGGCGAAGTACCTGCTGGTATCCACGTGCGTTCTCGTCTCTGCCAGGAAATGTGTGCTGCGGCTCGGCGCGGGAGCGCAGCGGCGGCTGGTATTATACGCGACCGACCACTCGCACCCCGCGTCGATGGCATTGCACATCTACAACACGCTGACTCGCCGCAAGGAGGAGTTCGTCCCCGCCGATCCGCGGCGCGTGACGATGTATGTCTGCGGCCCGACGGTCTACAGCTTTCCGCACATCGGCAACGCCCGCCCGGCGGTGGTTTTCGACGTGCTGGCGCGCCTGCTGCGACGCCATTACCGCCTGGTCTACGCCCGCAACGTCACCGACGTCGACGACAAGATCAACAAGGCCGCGCGAGAGGCCGGGGTGCCGATCGCTGCGATCGCAGAGCGGTTCGCCGCGGTCTACCGCGATGACATGGCGGCCCTCGGGGTGCAGGCACCCGATGTCGAGCCCTGTGCTACCGCCCATATCGGCGACATGATCGCCATGATCGAAACGCTGGTCCGTACCGGCCACGCCTATGTCGCCGAGGGCCACGTCCTGTTCCGGGTGGGCTCGTTTCCGGCCTACGGCCGCCTGTCCCGGCGCGACCAGCGTGAGTTGCTCGCCGGCGCCCGCGTCGAGGTGGCGCCGTACAAGGAGAGCACGGGTGACTTCGTGCTGTGGAAGCCGTCGCCGCCGGAGCTGCCGGGCTGGGACAGCCCCTGGGGCCGCGGGCGTCCAGGCTGGCACATCGAGTGCTCGGCGATGTCGGCACGCCACCTGGGCACGACACTCGATATCCACGGCGGCGGCAATGACCTCATTTTTCCGCACCATGAGAACGAGATCGCCCAGAGCACCTGTGCCCACGACGGTGCGCCATTCTGCCGGTACTGGATCCACAACGGCTTCGTCAACGTCGACCACGCGAAGATGTCGAAGTCGCTCGGCAACATCGTGCTGGTGCGCGACCTGTTGCAGCAGGCGCCGGGTGAAGCCGTGCGCCTGGCACTGCTCTGCGCGCATTATCGCCAGCCGCTCGACTGGACCGAGGAGGTGCTGCAGGAGGCGCGGCGCAAGCTCGACCGGCTGTACGGCACGCTGCGCGACGTGGCGGGCTGGCAGGATGCGTGGCGAGCGGCCGGGCCCGATCCGGATTTCCTCGCGGCCCTCGAGGACGACCTGAACACGCCGAAGGCGCTCGCAGTGCTGTTCGACCTGGCGCGTGATGCCAACCGCAGCACCGATCCCGGCGAGCGCGCCCGCCTGGCAGCGCGCCTGCGGGCCAGCGCCGAGTTGCTCGGTGTGCTTCAGGCCGATCCCGAGGCCTGGTTCAAGGCCGAGGCGCCCGCAGCGCTGGCGATTGAGGACGTCGAGCGCCTCGTCGCCGCCAGGCGGGAGGCGCGTGTGCGACGCGACTTTGCCGCGGCCGATCGTATCCGCGCCGAACTTGCCGCCGCTGGTATCGCCATCGAGGACGGACCCGAGGGCACGCGCTGGAAGCGCGTCGGCTGACGGGGCGGCACCGCGATGAACGAGGTCGAGCAGGCCGAGCGCGAGCTGATCGGTGAATTCAAGTTTTTCGACAACTGGATGGACCGTTACCAGTACCTGATCGACCTTGGCCGCCAGCTGCCGCCCTTCCCCGACGAGTACCGCAACGAACAGCATCGCCTGCACGGCTGCCAGTCGCAGGTGTGGCTGAAGACCGAGCGGCGCGGTGACCGGCTGCACCTGCAGGCGATCAGCGACTCGGCCATCGTCTCCGGCCTGATCGCGTTGCTGCTGCGGGTCTACGACGGGCGGCGCGTGAGCGAGATCACCACGGCGACCCCCGCGTTCATCCAGGCGATCGGTCTCGACGAGCACCTCTCGCCCACCCGCAGCAACGGGCTGCGCTCGATGCTGCAGGCGATCCACCGGGCTGCTGCCGCGGCACCCGGCGCCGCCTGACGTGGCCGCCGGGTTTCCCGGGCCACCTCCGCGGCCGTCGTGGCCGGCCCGCGCCGGCATGGCACTGATCACCGGCTATCAGCGCGCGGTGTCGCCGTTCCTCGGCAGCCGCTGCCGCTACCTGCCGACATGCTCGGCCTACGCGCGCGCCGCCATCGCCCGCTTCGGCCTGCTGCGCGGAACCTGGCTTGGGCTGCGCCGCATCGGCCGCTGCCATCCGTTGTGCGCCGGTGGCGTGGATCCGGTGCCGGAACAGTACCGCTGGTGGGGTCGGTCGCCCGACGCAGGAGCCTGAAAGGGCTGTGCTATAGTCCCGGGCAAGGCGCTTGCTGCGGATGGGATGCCGCTGGACACGCCGCGCGGAGATGGACAAGAGACTCCTCGACATAATCTGTTGCCCGGCCACCCGCCTGCCGCTGGAGTTGCTCGACAGCGAGCGTCTGTCCACGCTCAACGCCGCCATTGCTGCCGGGCACGTACGCAACCACGGGGATCGCGAGGTCAGGGAAGGCCTGGCCGAAGCCCTCGTGACCCGTGACGGCAAGCTCGCCTACCCGGTACGCGACGGCATTCCCGTCCTGCTGGAGGACGAGTGTATCGACCTGCGGCGGCTGCCTGCATGAGGCGACGGTGTGTGCCACACCGGTGCGGTCTGCAGGCGAGGCGCTGCCCATGAAGCTACCGATCCAGAAGCTGGCCGCGCAACTGGCCCGCGGAGCTGCGCCCCTGTACGTCATCGCCGGTGACGAACCCCTGCTGGTCGACGAGGCGCTGGCCATGATTCGCGCGCGGGTCCTTGGCGGCGGCAATTGCGAGCGCGAGACGCACGTGGCCGAGCGCAGCTTCGACTGGGACGGCTTCGCCGCCGGGCTGCAGAACCTCTCGCTTTTCGCGAGCCGCCGGCTGGTGGAGTTGCGTCTGCCGGGGGGCAAGCCGGGGGAAGCCGGTGCGCGCGTCCTGACCGGTCTGGCCGGGCGCCCCGACACGGGCAACGTGATCGTGCTGCTGCTGCCGGCGCTCGACGGCACTACGGCTCGCACGAAGTGGGCGAGTGCGCTCGCCGAGGCGGCGGTGTGGGTGGAACCACGGCCTCCGCGGCGTGAGGATCTGCCCGCGTGGCTTGCCCGGCGGCTGCAGGAGGCCGGCCTCGCTGCCGACGAGGAGGCGCTCGACGTGCTGGCAGCACGCGTGGAAGGCAATCTGCTGGCGGCGAAGCAGGAAATCGACAAGCTGGCGCTGCTCCTGCCGGCGACGACGGTGACCGGCGAGGCCATGCGCGCGGCCGTGGTCGACGGGGCGCGTTTCGATGTGTTCCAGCTCGCTGACGCGGCGCTCGCGGGCGACACCGCACGCGCGCTGCGCGTACTGGCCGGCCTGCAGCGGGAAGGCGAGGCACCGGTGCTGGTGCTCTGGAGCCTGCTGCGCGAGATCGTGAACCTCGCCGACGTGGTGGTGCGCGCCACGCAGGGTGCCGGCCTCGACCGTGCCATGGAAGAAGCGCGCGTGTGGCGTACCCGCCAGGACCTGATCCGCCAGGCGGCACGCGGCCGCGACCTGCCCGCCATCGGCCGGCTGCTGCGGGGTGCAGCCCACGCCGAGCAGGTCGTGAAAGGGGCACGGCCGGGTGATCCCTGGAAGGCGCTGGCGGAGCTCGTGCTCGAACTCGCCGGGGCGCAGCCCCGACTCGCGGAGATTGCGTGACGCCGGCGGGTCAGACGCTGCCGGCGCCCGTCGGCGTGTTCGGCGGAACCTTCGATCCGGTGCACCACGGTCACCTGCGCGCGGCGCTCGAGGTCCTTGATTCCTGTGGCCTGGCCGCGATGCGGCTGGTCCCCGCGGGACAGCCTCCGCACCGCAACCGGCCAGTGGCCGGTGCCGAAGAGCGCTTGCGCCTGCTGCAGGTCGCGACCGCCGGGGAACCGCGTTTTGCGGTGGACGAGAGCGAGCTGCGCCGTGCCGGGCCGTCCTACACGATCGACACGCTGACCGTCCTGCGCGCCGCACTGCATCCGCAACCGCTGTGCCTGGTGCTCGGTGCCGACGCCTTCCTCGGGCTGCCGGACTGGCACCGCTGGCGCGAACTGGCAGAACTCGCGCACCTGGTGGTGATGCACCGCCCCGGTGCGCCGCTGCGCCCGGAGGGCGACCTGGCGCAGCTGCTCGCCGCACGCCGCAGCGACGACGTCGGTGACCTCCGGCGCCGCAGCGCCGGCGTAGTACGCCTGCAGCCGGTGACCCAGCTCGACATCTCGTCGACGGCGATCCGTGCGCTGGTACGCGACGGTCGCGATCCCCGCTACCTGGTCCCGGATGCCGTCCGGGACCTGCTCGTGGGCAGTAGTTCCTATCGGCATTCGGTGGAGGTGCAGGTGCGTGCATAGCAGGAAACTGGCGACATTGGCGGAATCGGCCCTCGAAGACATGAAGGCACGCGACGTGCGGGTCATCGACGTGCGCAAGCTGACGACGGTCACCGACTACATGATCATCGCCAGCGGCACGTCGGACCGGCATGTGCGCTCGATGGCCGATCGTGTGATCGCGGACGCGACGACAGCGGGCTGCAAGCCCCTCGGTACCGAAGGTACGGACGCCGGGGAGTGGGTGCTGGTGGACCTGCGCGACGTCGTGGTGCATGTCATGCTCGGCCGCGTACGCGACCTCTACAAGCTCGAGAATCTCTGGGACATTCACGTGCCGGCGGTCGAAGCTGCACCCTGAGGCAGCTTCCCACCCCCGGATCGCGGCTGGTGCCGCTCCCCCAGCTCCAGCTGCCGTTTCTGGAGCCTGTGGGAGCGACGCCAGTCGCGACTGCTATGGGTCGGGGCTTGCACCCCTCCGACAGGGGCATTGCTGACGACCACCTCCCCCTGTGGGAGTGCCAGCCGCGACCTTTGCCCGGGCGTCAACGGCGGTCGCCGGACTGCTCGCGGCGCGCGAAGAGGGCCAGCGGAGCAGGATGCGTAGCGCCAGCCCGAGACGAGCGAGTACAGGCCATGGATGGCCGCCGCGAGCGGTTCGGCGATCGCAGCTTCTGGACGTGCGAATGGGGTTCACGACTGACGCTGCCACGGCAGGCAGGGTGATTCGCGCCACCGCAAGGCAATGGGCGCGCCGAGGTGCCGTGGCGCATCAGGGCGGGTATGCTGGCGGCGTATGAAACTTTCGGGTCTTTTCCATGCAGATCACCGTCGCAGCCGTCGGTACGCGGCTGGAGCCCTGGATCTACGACACCTTTGACGCGTACCGCCAGCGCCTGCCCCGGCACCTCAAGCTCGCGCTGGAGGAAGTGCCTGCCGCCCGGCGCTCCGGGGACGGCCAGGCCGTCGCCGCCAGCGCGCAGGAAGGCGAGCGGCTGCTGCGGCATGTGCGCCCGGACGCGTTTGCGCTTGCCCTGGACGAGCGCGGGCAGCAGTGGTCGTCGCGGGAGCTGGCGGTGCAGTTGCGCAGCTGGCTCGACGGTCACCCCCACGTCGCCATCCTGATCGGCGGCCCCGACGGGCTGGCGCCCGCCTGCCGCAAGCGCGCCGACCGGATCTGGTCGCTGTCGCGCCTGACCTTCCCGCACGGGCTGGTGCGGGTATTGCTGGCCGAGCAGCTGTACCGCGCCTGGACCATCCTCCAGGGCCACCCCTACCACCGCGACTGACCATGGCCGCGACGTCGGAACCGCTCGTCTACCTTGCCTCGGCATCGCCGCGCCGCCAGATCCTGCTCGCCCAGCTCGGCCTGCGCTGGGCACAGATACCGGCGGTGGTCGACGAGAGCCGGCAGCCAGACGAACCGCCGGCCGATTACGTGCGCCGTCTGGCGCTGGCGAAGTCGCGCGCCGGTCGCCTGCACTGCCCGGCAGCGCAGGCCGCGCCGGTGGTTGCGGCGGATACCACGGTCGTGGTGGCCGGTACGGTGCTCGGCAAGCCCGTGGATGCTGCCGATGCCGCCCGCATGCTGCAACTCATGTCGGGCCGCACGCACCAGGTGCTCACTGCGGTCGCGGTGGCCTCGCCGGGCGGCGAGTCGGTGGCACTGTCGGCGAGCGAGGTCGTGTTTCGCACCGTCGGCGCCGCGGAGGCGGCAGCTTACTGGCGCAGCGGCGAACCGGCCGACAAGGCCGGTGGCTACGCGATCCAGGGGCTCGGTGCGGTCTTCGTGCAGGAGTTGCGCGGGTCGTATTCCGGGGTGATGGGCCTGCCGCTCTTCGAGACGGCGCAGCTGCTCGGGACGCACGGCGTGCCGGTGCTGGCTGGCAATCGATAGGGCCGCGCGATGACGACCGAGATCCTGATCAACGTGACGGCCGGCGAGGTGCGCGCGGCCGTCGTCGAGAACGGCATGCTCCAGGAGGTGCTGATCGAACGCGCCTCGCGTCGCGGTCTGCTCGGCAACATTTACAAGGGGCGCGTGTCGCGGGTCCTGCCGGGCATGCAGGCGGCGTTCATCGAGATCGGACTCGAACGCACGGCGTTCCTCCACACCTCCGACATCGCCCCGCTGCCGGGGGTGCCGGTGGAACTGCAGGGCCGCCAGGCCGGCATCCGCGACCTGTTGCGCGAGGGCGACGAGGTCATGGTGCAGGTGCTCAAGGATCCGATCGGCACCAAAGGCGCGCGCCTGACCACGTTCATCACCGTGCCCTCGCGCTATCTGGTGCTGCTGCCGTCAGGCAGTGCGATCGGCATTTCTGCGCGCATCGAGGCGGATGCCGAGCGGGAGCGGCTCAGGCAGGTGGTCGGGGAAATCGTCGGCGCCGGGGCCGGCTACGGCATCATCGTGCGCACGGCTGCCGATGGCGCCACGCGTGAGGCCCTGGCCGCAGACCTCGATTTCCTGCTCCGGCTCTGGGAACGCATCGAGCGCAGTGCGCGCAGCACGCGCCCCGGCACCCTCGTCCACGAGGACCTGCCGCTGGCAGTGCGGGTGGTGCGCGACATCGTCGATGCCAGCGTCGGACGCGTGCGGGTGGACGCGGCGGAATCCTGCCGGCGGCTGCGCGAGTTCGCCAATGAGTTCATGCCCGGGCTGGCCGGACGTATCGAGATGTACGGCGATAGCCGGCCGATTCTCGATCTCTATGGCGTCGAGGATGAGGTGCAGAAGGCGCTGCAGGACAAGGTCGAACTGAAATCGGGCGGTTACGTCGTGATCGAGCAGACCGAAGCGATGACGACCGTGGACGTCAACACGGGTGGCTACGTCGGTCACCGGAACCTCGAGGAGACGATCTACCGCACCAACCTCGAGGCGGCCGTCGCCATAGCCAGGCAGCTGCGCCTGCGCAACCTCGGCGGCATCATCATCATCGACTTCATCGACATGGAAGAGCCGACGCATCGTGAGCAGGTGCTTGCTGCGCTGCGTGGGGCGCTCGACCACGACCATGCCCACACGGAGATCACGCAGGTCTCGCCGCTCGGGCTGGTCGAAATGACGCGCAAGCGCAACCGCGAGAGCCTGGAACACGTCATGTGCCGGCCCTGTCCAACCTGCGCCGGGCGCGGTTCGGTCAAGTCGCCGGAAACGGTCTGCTACGAGATTTTCCGCGAGATCCTGCGCCAGCACGGCCAGTTCGACATCCGCGAGATGGTGGTGCTGGCTCACCAGGACGTGATCGAGCTGCTGCTCGACGAGGAATCCGGCAGCCTCGCCGAGCTGTCCGACCTGACCGGGAAACCCATCCGGTTGCAGGCCGAGACCCAGTTTGCGCCGGATCGCTTCGACGTCGTATTGATCTGACCGCCATGGAAACCACGTCCCGCCCGGCCCTGCGCTGGCTGCTCTACGCAGCCGCCGGGATCGTGATTGCGATGGCGCTGGTCGTCGGTACCCTGCGCCTGCTGCTGCCGCTGGCGCCGGACTACCAGGACGACATACGCGCCTGGGCGAGTGCGGCGACCGGCTACGACATCCGCTTCGATGGCATCAGCGCGAGCTGGCCGTTGTCGGGCCCGCAGCTGTCGTTGTACGGGGTCCGTTTCACGCGACCGGGGGAAACGGCCGCCGTGCTCGCGGCACGCGAGCTGTCCGCCAGCCTGAGCCTGTGGCAGCTGCTGCGTGATCGCCGGCTGGCCGTCGGGCGCGTGGCGGTGGGTGGCACGCACCTGCGTGTGACGCGCAGCGCCGATGGCCGTTTTCTCGTGCAGGGCCGCTACCTCGAGGATCTGCTGCCCGAGCGCCGGCGTGAGCATCTGCCGGAGATCGACCTGACACTCACGGATATCGCCGTGACGTTTCTCGACGAGGCCCGCGATCCGGAGCCGGTCGAGCTCATGCTCGGGCGCCTCGAAGCTGCCGTGGCAGCCGATACCATCAGCGCGAACGCAACCCTCGACCTGCCGAAGCGCTTCGGGAAGAGCCTCGACGTCGACGTGCAGCTGCCGGGGCCACTGCCACAGCCGCTCTCGCTGCCGCGCGACTGGGACCTGCAGCTGCGGGGACGTGACCTGGTGCTGGCACCGCTGTGGCGCTACCTGCTTGCCGGACCCGGGCCCGTACAAAGCGGTACCGGAATGGTCCGCATCGCGCTCGGGGTCCGCAACGGCCGGGTGCAGCAGGTGCAGGGCGAGGTCGGACTCAGCGCGGTCGCGATCGGCGCCGGTGGCGAGCCGGCCGTCTATGACAGGCTGGCCGGCACGGCACGCTGGGAGCGCAGCGGGAGCGGCTGGCTGGCGCAGTTGAGCGACCTGCGCCTGCGCCGTGGCGGTCGCGATGCACCGGTTGCGGCGCTCACGGTTCGATTCGCCGAGGGTGGGGAGTCGACGCCGGAGCGCTGGAATCTCAGTGCCCCGTTCCTGCGCCTGGAAGACCTCCTGCCGCTGGTGCGACCGGCACTGGCAGACACCGAGTTTGCAGCGCAGCTGCCGCGCGACGTCAGTGGGGACCTGCGCACGCTGGAAGCGGAGTTCGCCAGCACGGCTGGGGACCCGCAGCGCTACTCCGTCAAGGTGGACTTCGCCGGGTTCGGCCTGACCTCGGCCTCGGGGGAGACCGCGGTCGCCGGGTTGTCGGGTACCCTCGCCGCGGACGGCGACGGTGGCCGGCTGCAACTCGCCGGCCGCGACGTGCGCCTCGTCCTGTCGCAGTGGTTTCGCGAGCCACTCGAAGCCGGTGCGGTGACCGGCCTGCTGGTGTGGCGCAGCGGCCCCGACGGGCTGCGCATCCTCAGCGATGACGTGCAGGTGCAGTCAGGCCGTATCGCCATCAACTCGCGGGTCGAGCTGACAGTTCCCGGCGGTGATGCCTCGCCGGTGATCGACCTCAAGGCGCGGGCCAGCGCGACCGAGGCGCGCGAAGTACTGCGTTACCTGCCGCTGCGCCGCTTCCCGCCGCAGGTCGTCGACTGGCTCGAACGCGCCGTCGTGGCAGGTCGTGTGCCGAAGGCCGAGGTCGAGTTCCGCGGTCCGGTACGCGACTTCCCGTATGAAGCCGGTGAAGGAGTGTTCCGGGTCGCACTCGACCTGCAGGCCGGCACGCTCGACTACGCTACGGGTTGGCCACCGGTCGAGGACATCGACGCCGAGGTGGTGTTCGACGGCGTCGGCATGTACTCACGACACAACCGGGCGCGCCTGGCCGGGCTCGCGTTGCAGGACTTCGACGTCCGCATCCCGGACCTGCGCCACGGCATGCTCGCGCTGTCCGGGCACCAGCGCGTGGGCGTCGACGAGTTGCTCGGGTTCCTGCGTGCCACGCCGGTGGCCGCGCGGATCGGACCGGTCCTGGAGCGGGTGACCGCCAGCGGACCCGTCGATGCAGCCGTGCGGCTGGCGCTGCCGGTGACGCACCTCGACGCCTACGATCTGCAGGTCCTGTTCGACCCGCGCGGCGTACGCCTGGGGTTGCGTGATCTGCCGCTCGACCTGCGCCACGTGCGCGGCCGCGTCAGGTTGCGCAACACGCGGTTCACGGCCGAGGGAGTCCGTGCCGTGATGCTCGGCGAACCGGTCCAGGTGGACCTGGCGGCCGAACCGGCGGCCGATGGCCTCGTGACTCACCTCGCGCGGCTGAGTGGCACCACGCCGGTGGCGCGCGTGGCCGCGACGTTCAAGCTTCCGCTGCGCCGCTACCTGGATGGACGCCTCGCCTGGGACGCCATCGTGAAGCTGCCCGCGCACCGCGCCGGCGTCGGCGCGCCGGTGACGATCGACGTCCATTCGGACCTGCAGGGCGTCACGAGCGAGCTGCCGGCACCGCTCGCGAAGCCGGCCACGGCTGCCTGGCCCATGCAGCTCGGGCTCATGCTCGTCGACGACGCCACGATCGACGTCGTCGGCCGGCTGACGCCGCCGGTCTCCTGGGCACTGCGGCTCGCCGCCGCGCGGGGTGGCTGGAACGTCGAAAGAGGCGCGGTGCTGGCCGGGCCAGGCGAGGCGCGGCTGCCGACGCGCCGTGGCGTGGAACTCGGCGGCCGGGTCGACCTGCTGCCACTCGGCGACTGGCTGGATCTCGGCGACGGGGGTGACAGCACCACCATGGGCTGGCGCGAAACCTGGCGCGAGGTGAAGCTGCATGCAGCGCGCCTGGAGTTCGTCGGCCAGGCGTTCCGCGACGTCGACCTGGCCGTCGCACGTGGCAGCGATGCGTGGTCGGTGAAGGTCGGTGGCCCGGCAACCGACGGTGACATCACCGTGCCGTTCGACATGGATTCCCGCCCGCTCGTGCTCGACATGAAGCGGCTGTGGCTGCTCGAGGCTGCGGGCAATGGCGATGCGGCGCGCAGTGACCCCCGTACCCTGCCGGCAGTTGCGGTGCGTGTCGCCGACGCCGCACTCGGGGACTGGCGCTTCGGCAAGCTGGAGATGAATGTCGAACGCGCGCCCGACGGGCTGGTGGCGCGTCCGATCGTGACCCGGTCGGACAGCTTCACCCTCGAGGGCAATGCTGCCTGGCGCGTCGCGGGTGGGGACGTGAACCGGCAGGCCACGCAACTCGAGGCGAAGCTGGAATCGAGCGACTTCCAGCGCACGCTCGAGCAGCTCGGCTTCGGCCCGGTCATGTCGGGCGAGAAGGCGCGCGTGACGGTGGCGCTCACCTGGCCGGGCGGCCCGCGTGCGGACTTCCTGGAGCAGGCCGACGGCCGCATCGGCGTGGAGATCCACGACGGCCAGGTCCTCGATCTCGAGCCCGGCAGCGGCCGGCTGCTCGGCCTGCTCAGCGTTACCGCGCTGCCGCGGCGTCTCGCGCTTGACTTCAGCGACGTGTTCCAGAAGGGCTTCGGCTTCGACACCGTGTCCGGGCAGTTCCGCGTCGGTTCAGGCAGCGCCTACACCTGCAACCTGGGCCTCACGGGCCCGGCGGCCGACATCGGCATCGTGGGTCGCACCGGTTTCGCCGGGCGCGACTACGACCAGGTGGCGGTGGTGCGCCCGCAGGTGTCCAACGTGCTTACCGTCGGCGGCGTCGTCTTGGGTGGCCCGGTCGGTGGTGCTACGATGCTGCTCATCTCGCAGCTGTTTCGCAAACCCCTGAGTACGCTGGGCGAGTCCTACTACCGGGTATCCGGTGGCTGGGACGAGCCGGCCGTGGTGCGCATGAACCGCACCGATATCGATGCCTCGGCATTCAAGGATTGCGAGCAGGAAGTCGAGACAGCGCTGGGCACGCAGGCCCCGGACAAGCCGGTGGGCGGCGCGGCGCCGCCGGCGCCGGATCCGGGAAGCGCGCAGTGACGGGCGAACGACCATGAGCAGGCACATGCTGAGCACGGTTCAGATGACGTCGGTGGACGACGTCGGCACCAACCTGGCTGCGGCGCGGCGCTACCTCGAGGCTGCGGCGCACGCCGGTGCCAGGCTGGCAGTACTGCCCGAGAACTTCGCCTTCATGGCGGCTGACGAGAATGCGCGTGCGCGGATCGCCGAGCCCGACGGTACCGGGCCGATCCAGGAATTCCTCGCGCGCACCGCGCGCGAGTGCCGCCTGTGGGTCGTCGGTGGCACGATCCCGCTGGTGAGCACCGATCGCGATCGGCCGTATGCTGCCTGCTGCGTGTGGAGCGACACCGGCCAGCGGGTGGGCCGCTACGACAAGATCCACCTGTTCGACGTGTGTGTCCCGGACAGCACCGAGGCGTACCGTGAGTCGCGGCGCACGATGCCGGGAAGCGCTCCGCTGGTGCTCGACACGCCTTTCGGTCAGCTCGGGATCGCGGTGTGCTACGACCTGCGCTTCCCCGAACTGTTCCGCACCATGCTGGCCCGCCAGGTCGACGTCATTGCCCTGCCGGCCGCCTTCACGCAGCGTACCGGCGAGGCGCACTGGCACACGCTGCTGCGGGCGCGCGCCATCGAGAACCTCTGTTACGTCGTGGCTGCTGCCCAGACTGGTGAGCACCCCGGCGGGCGCTGCACCTACGGCCATTCACTGGTCGTCGGCCCCTGGGGCGAGGTGCTCGCCGAAGCTGCCGGCGGGCCCGGCGTGGTCAGCGCCACGATGGATGGTGATTACCTGCAACGCCTTCGCGACCAGTTTCCGGCCCTGACGCACCGCCGGCTGAGCGCCTGAACAGCGGAGAGCCAGGCCATGACTGCACCGAATGCCATCGACGTTGCCCGCCAGGCGCTGCTGGCGCCTGGCGGCCTCGGGGATGTCGACATCGACCGCGCATTGCGCACCCTGCTTCGCGGCGGCGTCGATGCCGCCGATCTCTATTTCCAGGTGACCCGCCACGAGGCCTGGTCCCTCGAGGACGGCATCGTGAAGGAGGGCAGCCACAGCATCGAGCAGGGTGTGGGCGTGCGGGCGATCGCCGGCGAGAAGACCGGCTTCGCCTACAGCGACGACATCGTGGCGCCCGCGCTGCTGCAGGCGGCGGACGCGGCCGGCGCCATCGCGCGTGCGGGCCGGCAGGGTGCGCTCCAGGCCTGGGCGACACGCCCGGGCCACGCCCTGTACGAGCCGATCGACCCGATCCCGACGCTGGCCGACGACGACAAGGTCGCCCTGCTGCAGAAGGTGGACGCAGCCACACGCGCCCTCGACCCGCGCGTCAGGCAGGTGATGGCGAGCCTCGTGGCCGTGCACGAAGTGGTGCTCGTGTGCGGCAGCGACGGTTCCCTGGCGGCCGACGTGCGTCCGCTGGTACGCATGAACGTGTCGGTGATCGTCGAGGACGGTGACCGGCGCGAACAAGGGTACAGCGGCGGTGGCGGGCGGGTCGGTTTCGGACACTTCCTGGAGAGTGACCGCGCCTTTGCCTTCGGCCGCGAAGCGGTGCGCCAGGCGCTGGTGGCGCTCGAGGCCGTGCCTGCACCGGCTGGCGAAATGGTGGTGGTGCTCGGTCCTGGCTGGCCGGGTGTGTTGTTGCACGAGGCCATCGGCCACGGGCTGGAGGGCGACTTCAACCGCAAGGGGACCTCGGCCTTCAGCCGTCGGCTGGGCGAGACGGTGGCCGCCGATCTTTGCACCATCGTCGACGACGGCACACTGCCATTGCGGCGCGGTTCGCTCAACGTCGACGATGAGGGTACGCCGACGCAATGCACCGTACTGATCGAGAACGGGCGACTCACCGGCTACCTGCAGGACAAGCTCAATGCGCGCCTGATGGGCATGCAGCCGACCGGCAATGGCCGGCGCCAGTCCTTCGCGCACCTGCCGCTGCCGCGCATGACCAACACCTACATGCTGCCCGGCCCGCATGCACCCGAGGAGATCATCGCCTCCGTGGACCGTGGCATCTACGCGCGCAACTTCGGCGGTGGACAGGTCGACATCACGTCGGGCAAGTTCGTGTTCTCTGCCAGCGAGGCCTACCTGATCGAGGGTGGCAGGCTCGGCGCGCCGATCCGTGACGCCACGCTGGTCGGCGACGGGCCGTCGGTGCTGCGCCGGGTGTCCATGGTGGGCAACGACCTGCGCCTCGACGAGGGTGTGGGCACCTGCGGGAAGGACGGCCAGTCCGTCCCGGTCGGCGTGGGCCAGCCGACGCTGCGTATCGACGGGCTCACCGTCGGCGGAACCGCCGGCACCAGCTGAGGCGCAGCGCGCGCTTCGGCACTCAGGATGCGCGTGGGTCGGCGCTGGCGAGCACGTTCGCCGTCTGCCGTGCGCGGTACTCGTCGAGTGCTGTGCGGATGCGTTCATCGCCGAGCGCGAGGATCGCCGCGGCGAGCAGGGCCGCATTGATCGCGCCGGCCTTGCCGATCGCGAGGGTGCCTACCGGCACGCCGGGCGGCATCTGCACGATCGAGAGCAGCGCGTCCATGCCGCCGAGAGCGGGCGAGGGCAGCGGTACACCGAGCACGGGCAGTGGCGTCTTGGCAGCGGCCACCCCAGGCAGGGCCGCGGCGAGTCCGGCACCCGCGATCAGGACCTTGAGGCCACGCTCACGCGCCGTCTCGCAGTATTCCGTCAGCCGGTCCGGAGCGCGGTGCGCCGAGATCGCGTTGACCTCGTGGGGGATGCCGAGCCCGTCGAGGGTTGCCGCCGCGTGGGACATCAGTTCCCAGTCGGAACGGGAACCCATCAGGATGCCGACCAGTGGTTTCATGCCCGCGTTCGTCCTGTCAGTGAAGCAGGCGACCGATCATAGCATCGGGGCGGGCAGCTGCGGCCGGGATGCGGTGCGACGGCCTGCTAGAATGCCGCGGCTCCTGCAGCCACGGCGATGCTGGCCATGACCCGCGAACACAGCGAACCGTCCATCGACGACCTCAAGGCATGCGTGGCCAGCGTGCTCGACCTGGCCCGTGACCACGGCGCCAGCCACGCCGAGGCGAGCGCCAGCTTCGGCACCGGCCTGGCGGTCACGGTGCGGATGCGCAGCGTCGAAACCCTCGAGTTCCACCGCGACCAGGGGCTCGGCATCACGGTGTACTTCGGCGGGCGCAAGGGCAGCGCCAGCACCTCGGATCTCGGCGCGGGGGCGATCGCGGAGAGCGTGCGCAAGGCCTGCACGCTGGCGCGCTACGCCGCCGAGGATCCCCACGCCGGACTCGCCGACGCCGACCGCCTGGCGCGTGCGGTTCCCGACCTCGACCTCTGCCATCCGTGGACGCTTGGTGCCGGGCAGGCAATCGAACTGGCGACAGGCTGTGAAGCAGCGGCGCTCGACAGCGACCCGCGGCTCACAAATTCCGAGGGTGCCAGTCTCGCCAGCCACGCCGGCCTGCGCGTCTACGGCAACAGCCACGGTTTCCTCGAGGGCTACCGGGACACCCACCACAGCCTCTCCTGCGCGGTGATCGCCAGCCAGGGCGAGCAGATGGAGCGGGACATGGATTACACGCGGGCGCGCGACGCGGTCGAGCTGCGCAGCGGGGAGGCCGTCGGCCGCGAGGCCGCCCGGCGCGCCGTGGCGAGGCTCGGTGCGGTGAAGCTCGACACCAGGGTGGCGCCGGTGCTGTTCCCGGCGCGCCTCGCGCGCGGGCTGATCGGCCACCTCGTCGGGGCCATCAGCGGCGGGGCGCTGTACCGGCGTTCATCGTTCCTGCTCGACAGCCTGGGTACGGCGGTACTGGCGGACTGCGTCACGATCGACGAGCGTCCCCACATCCCGAAGGGACTGGCGAGTGCGCCGTTCGACGACGAAGGCGTGGCCACGAGCGACAGGCGCCTGGTGGATGCAGGCGTGCTGCAGGGCTATGTGCTCGGCAGCTACTCGGCGCGCCGGCTCGGCATGGCGAGCACCGGCAACGCCGGGGGCATCCACAACCTCGTGGTGGCCGACACCGGCCAGGGCGCGGCCGACATGCTCGCAGCCCTCGATACCGGCCTGCTCGTCACTGACCTCATGGGCAGTGGCGTCAATCCGGTCACGGGCGATTATTCGCGTGGAGCGGCCGGGTTCTGGGTGGAGCGCGGCGAAATCCGCTTCCCGGTGAGCGAGATCACCATTGCCGGCAACCTGCGGGACATGTACCGCGGCATCCTCGCCATCGGCAATGACGTGGAACTGGCCGGTTCGATCCGCACCGGCTCGATCCTGCTGCGCGAGATGACCGTAGCCGGGGCCTGATCAGGCCGGGGCGGTCAGCAGTTCCAGTGCCTGGCGATACTTCTCGCTGGTGCGTCTCACGACCTCGTCGGGCAGGTCCGGGGCGGGCGCTTTCTTGTTCCAGTCGAGGGTCTCGAGGTAGTCGCGCACGTACTGCTTGTCGAAGCTCGGCGGGCTGATGCCGATCCGGTACTCGCTGGCCGGCCAGAACCGCGAGGAATCCGGCGTCAGGACCTCGTCGATGAGGTACAGACCACCGTCGGCGTCGAGGCCGAATTCGAACTTGGTGTCGGCGATGATGATGCCGCGGCTGCGGGCGTACTCGGCCCCACGCAGGTAGATCGCGAGTGCCAGCTCGCGCACCCTGCGGGCGAGGCTGGCGCCGACGAGCGTTTCCATCTGTGCGAAGCTGATGTTTTCGTCGTGCTCGCCGACGGCCGCCTTGGTCGCGGGTGTGAATATCGGTTCTGGCAGTTGCGCGGCGAGCTGCAGGCCTGCCGGCAGCTGGATGCCACACACGGCACCGGTGGCGCGGTAGTCCTTCCAGCCCGAGCCGATCAGGTAACCGCGTACCACGGCCTCGACGGGCAGCGGTCGCAGGCGGCGCACGACGACCGCGCGGCGGGCGACGAGTGCCGCCTCCGTACGATCCTTCACCACGTCCCCGGGAGCGATGCCGGTGAGGTGGTTCGGCACGATCGTGCGCATGCGCTCGAACCAGAAGTTCGACAGCTGCGTCAGCACCTCGCCCTTGCCGGGGATCGGGTTGGGCAGGATCACGTCGAACGCCGAGAGCCGGTCGGTGGTGACGATCAGCAGGTGCGCCGCATCGACCTCGTAGATGTCGCGTACCTTGCCCTGGCTGACGCGATTCAGCCCCGTGAGGTGCGACTCGTACAAAGCGGTCTCCGTGGCCGTGGCGGTCATCTGCTGTGGTCCTGCGGGCTAAGCCGGAAGGGGCGGTATTGTAAGCTGGCACCCGGAGTCTGGTAAGGCGGCGACAGGCGGCGGCAATGGCCTGGATCGGCAAGATGGCGGGTGCCCTGCTCGGGTACGCGGTGGCACGCTGGCCGGGCGCGGCCGTCGGCCTGCTGCTGGGGCACCAGTTCGACCGCGGCATCGGCATGCGTCCCGCGGCGGCACCGGGCGCTGCTGCCGCCGATCGGCAGCGTGTGTTCTTCGAGACGACCTTCCTGGTCATGGGCCATCTCGCCAAGGTCGACGGGCGGGTGACCGAACTCGAGATCGGCGCCGCCCGCGTGGTCATGCAGCGTATGCGGCTCGACGAACGCCAGACGCGCCTTGCCATGGAGCTGTTCAATGCCGGCAAGCGCCCGGACTGGCCGGTACAGCAACAGGTCGAGCGGCTGCGCCAGTACTGCGGGCGTCATCCGGAGCTGCTGCGCCTGTTTCTCGAGGTGCAGGTCGACCTCGTCCTGGCAAAAGGTGCCGTCAGCCCGGCCGAACGCGAGCTGCTCGGCCGCATTGCCGATGCCCTGGGCGTCAATCGCGTGGTGCTCACACATCTCGAGACGATGCTGCGGTGGCGTCGTGGCCAGGCGGCGGGTGGCACTGCGGCACCGTCGCGTGAGACGAAGCTCACCGAGGCCTACGCGACCCTCGGCGTGGACGCGCGCGCGAGCGACCGTGAGGTCAAGACAGCCTATCGCCGGCTCATGAACCAGCATCACCCCGACAAGCAGGCGGCGCGCGGGCTGCCCGAATCGATGCGCGAGATCGCGGCCGAGCGGACCCGCGAAATCCGCGCCGCCTGGGACCTGGTGAAGCAGGTGCGCGGCATGCGCTAGGGCGCGTGCTACCATCGCGCCGGCACCTTGCAGGAGACCGGACGTGGCCAGACTCCCCGCGCTGATCGCACCCTCGATCCTGTCGGCCGACTTTGCGCGCCTGGGCGAGGAAGTCGATGCCGTCATCGCCGCCGGTGCCGATCTCATCCACTTCGACGTGATGGACAACCACTACGTGCCCAATCTCACCATCGGGCCGCTGGTCTGCTCGGCGCTGCGCCGGCACGGCGTGCAGGCGCCGATCGACGTGCACCTCATGACCCGGCCGGTGGACCGGCTGGTGGAGGATTTCGCAGCGGCAGGAGCGAGCTGGATCAGCTTTCATCCGGAAGCGAGCGACCACGTGGACCGCACCATCGAGCTGATCCACCGGCACCAGTGCAAGGCCGGCCTGGTGCTCAATCCGGCCACCCCGATCAGCTGGCTCGACTACACCCTCGAGAAGCTCGACTTCGTGCTGGTGATGTCCGTGAATCCGGGGTTCGCCGGGCAGGCGTTCATTCCGAGTGCCGTACCCAAAATCCGCCAGGTCCGCAAGCGCATCGATGCCCTGCGCCGGGAGGTGCGCATCGAGGTCGACGGCGGAATCAAGGCCGACAACATCCGGGATGTAGCGGAGGCAGGTGCCGATACCTTCGTCGCCGGATCGGCGATCTTCGGCAGCCGGGACTATCCGGCCACCCTATTGGCCCTGCGGCGGGAACTGGCGGCCGCCGCACCGGGGGCGGCCGCCGTTTGACCGGTACGGTTACTGGCCGCCGGCAGCAGCGGCGGGCTCGGGCACGGCGCGGATGCGTGGCTGAGGCCTGACGTTGTAGACCACGATGGTCTTGCCGCTGGCCGATACCAGGCCTTCGTCCTCGAGAACCTTGAGCACACGGCCCGCCATTTCGCGGGAGCATCCGACCAGTCGCGACAGCTCCTGGCGGCTGACCTTGATCTGCATGCCCTGCGGATGGGTCATGGCGTCCGGCTCGTTGCACAGGTCGCGGATCGCGTGAGCTACGCGGCCGGTGACATCCACGAAGGCCAGGTCGCTCAGCTTGCGGTTGGTGCGGGTAAGCCGTGTGGCCATCTGCGTGGCGAGCTCGAACACGAGGCCCGGGCTCTCGCTGGCAATCTGGCGGAAACGCGGGTAGGTCATCTCGGCGATTTCCGAGGACACTCGCGTGCGTACCCAGGCGCTGCGGCTCGGCTGCTCGTTGAACAGGCCCATCTCGCCGAAAAACTGGCCGCGGTTGAGGTAGGCCAGCACCATTTCGTTGCCGTCCTCGTCCTCGATCATCACTTCCACGGACCCGCTGCAGATGTAGTACAGCGTGTCGGGCGTGTCACCCGCGTGGATCATCACCGTCTTGCCCGGCACCGTGCGCACACGGCAGTACGTCAGGAACCGATTGATAGCCGGGATCTCGCTTAGCGTTTTTCCGCTGGTAGCCATTGGCTCACCCTCCCCTCGGGATACGACAACAAACAACGACCCAGAACAACAACATTTCAAAACTACACTCGCCGCGCGACCTGTGACAGGGCGATATGTTCAATTGGCTTGCAGTGTAAGGCGTCGGCGTTGGAAGTATGTCAAGTCGCTTTTCGGATTTGTGAGGCGGGTCACACGCCTGCGCGGGCAGTGCCGCAGCCGGGAGATGCCGGCAGCGGGTTCGGGCCGGAATTTGCGGTGGGGGCGGGTTGGCGTTTAGAGTGCGCTCCCCGCCCGGGTACCGGCTGGCCCGGCGGAGGACAAGGTCAGCCGGGCAGGGAGAACATACGGATGAAGTGCTTCAAGCCGGCGCTGGCCGGCATCGTCGTCATGGCGTGCCCGGGTGTCGTGCTGGCACACGGGGAAAAAGGCGCAGCGCCGCCCCAGGGCTGGTCCGGCAGCGTCGCGGCCGGTTACGTGGCTGTCAGCGGCAACTCCGACAGCAGCACGGCAAACTTCAAGGGTGAGCTGAACTACGACCAGGACCGCTGGCATCACAGCGCGCTCGCCACCGCGCTGGGCGCCAGCCAGGACAACGAAACCAGCGCCGAGGCCTACAAGGCCCAGCTCAAGACCAAGTACGACCTGAACCCGACCATCTACACATTCGGGCTGGCGGAGTACAACAAGGACCGTTTCAGCGCCTACGACTACCAGATCTACGAGGTCGGCGGCCTCGGCTGGCGCGTGTACCGTTCGGCGACGCAGGAGCTGAATCTCGAAGCGGGCGTCGGTGCCACGCAGTCGAAGCTGCGCCAGCCCGACCCGCCGAACCCGCCCCTGCCCTCGGGCGAGCGCGACGTCAACGAGGTGATCAGCCGCCTCGGCGGCGACTACCACTGGCATATCAGCCCGACGGCCATGTTCAGCCAGATGCTGGCGACCAGCATCGGCTCCGACAACACCTATATCGAGTCACTGACCTCGTTGAAGGTGAGCGTAGTCGGCGATGTCGGCCTGGTGCTCGGCTACCTCGTCAAGCACAACACGGACGTCCAGCCCGGAGTCGACAAGACCGACACCCAGGCGTCGGTTTCGCTGGAATACAAGTTCTGACAAGGACTTGGCTCCATGGTCCCGGCCGGGCGCGACCTGCCTGGCCGCACCGGGTATTCGTTGAAAATGGCCCGGCAGGCCTATAAAATCGCCGCCCTTGCGCCCAAGGTCGGGTGCTGGTCCGGATTACCCAAAGCAGTCATTCATGAGAACGATTTCAGCAAAGCCCGAGGAGGTCCAGCGTGGCTGGTACCTGGTGGACGCCGAGGGCAAGACGCTCGGTCGGCTCGCCACCGAACTGGCCCGGCGGCTGCGCGGCAAGCACAAGCCGATCTACACGCCGCACGTCGACACCGGCGACTACATCGTCGTGGTGAACGCCGCGCGTATCCGTGTAACCGGCAACAAGCTCAAGGACAAGACCTATCAGCGGTTCACCGGTTACGTCGGTCATCTGAAGACTGAGAGCCTGGAGAAACTGCTGGCGCGGGCCCCGGACCGGGCGCTGCGCATCGCCGTCAAGGGTATGCTGCCGAAGAACAGCCTCGGCAATGCCATGCTGCGCAAGCTCAAGGTGTTTCCGGGGGCTACGCACGACCACGCCGCCCAGCAGCCGCAGCGGCTGGATCTCTAGATTCAAGGTATACAGGCAGATCGACATGGCAACGCAGGCTTACTACGGCACCGGACGGCGCAAGAGCTCGACCGCGCGGGTGTATCTGCGCCCCGGCAAGGGCACGATCACCATCAACAACCGCTCGCTCGACGAGTTCTTCGGGCGCAAGACGGCCCGCATGATCGTGCGCCAGCCGCTGGAGCTGACCGAGCTCGGCAGCCGCTTCGACGTCGAAGTGTCGGTCGCCGGCGGCGGTACCACCGGGCAGGCCGGCGCCATACGCCATGGCCTCACCCGGGCACTGATGGCCTACGACGAGAGCCTGCGCAGCCCGCTGCGCCGGGCCGGCTTCGTGACGCGCGATGCCCGCGAGGTCGAGCGCAAGAAGGTCGGCGTGCGCAAGGCCCGCCGCGCCACGCAGTACTCGAAGCGTTGATCCGCTCCGGGCGGGGCGTCCACTGCCCCGCCCGTGATCCACGACTGATCGTTGGGGGATCGTCTAGTGGTAGGACAGCGGACTCTGACTCCGTTAACCTAGGTTCGAATCCTAGTCCCCCAGCCAGACCTGACGACACGAGGCCCGCGACAGCGGGCCGCGTTTTTTTCCGGGCGGGAATCCGGCGGTGGCGCGAGGCGCCGGTGCCGTCAGCGTCGGTCCAGGCGCTTCACGCCCCCATCCTCGGCCACGAGAATCACGTCGGCCGGGCGCTGGGCGAAGATGCCCACCGTCACCACGCCGGCGATCTGGTTGAAGCGGGCCTCCACATCCGGCGGGTTGGTGATCGACAGGTTGTGCACGTCGATGATGGCGTTGCCGTTGTCGGTGACGAAGCCCTTGCGCAGCACCGGCAGGCCGCGTGAGCGCACCATCTGGCGCGACACGTAGGACTGGGCCATCGGGATGACTTCGAGCGGCAGCGGGAAGCGGCCGAGCACCGCCACCCATTTGCTGTCGTCGATGATGCAGACGAAGCGGCGGGATGCCGCGGCGAGGATCTTCTCGCGCGTCAGGGCGCCGCCACCACCCTTGATCAGGTGAAAGTGCTTGTTGGCTTCATCGGCGCCGTCGACGTAGAGATCGAGGTCGCCGGTATCGGCGAGATCGGCCACCTCGAACCCGGCTGTCCTGAGTCGCCGCTCGGTTTCCCGGGAGCTGGCGACCACAGCTTCGATGCGCCCGCGCCACGGACCGAGCTCTTCGATGAAGTGGTTGACCGTCGAACCCGTGCCGACCCCGAGCCGTATGCCGGGCTCGATCAGCGCAGCGGCGGCCTTGGCTACCTGCCGCTTCTTGTCGCCCTGGTCCATGCATCGCTCCGTGTGGCTGCAGATCCCGACGTGCTGCCCCGGCAAGTATAGCCGTGGCCCGGGCTGGAGCCGGGCCGGCTGTAGCGTCGCCGTACCCCGGATAGAAATGTGCCCGCCAGAGGCGGGCACATTCGACTGTCACTTCCTGTTCCAGGAAGCCGCGGGAACCGTTGCCGGTTCCCGCGTTCCAGCTGTCTCCAGCTACTTCTTCTTCTTGGCCTTCTTCTTGGCCTTCTTCTTCGTAGCCTTCTTCTTCGAAGCAGTCTTCTTAGCCATGATGGTCTCCATGTCGGGGTTAACCGCGGTTGAGTATATACAACCGAAATCAAAATTCCAGTGATTACAGTGATCGGGTCCTCAGATTTCATCCCGCGCCAGTCCGGCATCGTCGCCGGAGTCATCGCGTGACGTCGTGCACCGGTTGCTTCGTTCGCTCATCAGACACGAGCGCTCACGATGAAATGTCCGGTGTCAGAACACGAAGGTCGATGTCTCCGTCACCAGTGCGTGCAGCGGAATATCCCAGCTTCTGGCCGGCAAAGCGGCGACACGCTGGAAGTCGTAAGCGACGCCGATGATGTGCGGTCGACGCCACAGTTTGCGCTGGCGGGTGAATGCCAGTGTCCGGTCGTAGTACCCGCCACCCATGCCGAGCCGGTGCCCGGCGTCGTCGAATGCGATCAGCGGCACGACCACGACATCGAGACGCGAGGCGCGCAGCCGGCCGACGCTGTCCGCCTGCGGCTCCGGAATACCGAAGCGATTGGCGACCAGGGGCTCGCCGGGGGACCACGGCGCGAAGACCAGCGCGCGACCGTGCAGGACCGGCAGGCAGACCTGCCGTCCCCGGGACCTTGCTGCCTGGATCAGCGGCGCGCAGTCGACCTCGCCGCGGACCGCCATGTAGCAGGCGATGCGCTGGCTGCGGGCAAGGGCGTGCAGGCCCCAGGCGCGGCGGGCGATGGCCAGCGAACGCGCCGCAACTTCCGCGGGTGGCAGGTCCGCACGTCGTTGCCGCATCGCCGAGCGCAAGGCCTTCATGGGATTACGACCCCGTGAGGGGCCGGCAGGGGAGAGGGTGGCGTTCCCGCCTGTGCCGTATCGAACCGTCGCTCTCGGACCCGAGCGAAAGGTGGGATCGACCGTGGCAGAGCAGGCTGTCCGCTCTTGGCGGCAATGCACAAAGCTGCCGACAGGTCCGGATCCCGGCAGTGCATTTAAGGGTCGAAGGCAGTCAGCTCTTCTCGAACACCGCAGGAAACGCCGCTGGCAATTATACGGCTCCGGTCGGGGAATGTTGCGACGGGCAGCGCGCTTTCCGTCGCTCCTGCAGGTCAGATCTCGAGTTGCTGGCCCGACCGCAGGACGCCCTCGACCCGCTCGCGCATGGCGCGCACCTTGGCCTTGGCCCGGGTCTCGAGGACCTCGCCACGATCACGTGAGCGGATGAGGTCGTTGGCGATATTCAGGGCTGCCATGACAGCGATGCGTTCCAGTCCGACCACGCGGCCACTGTCACGGATCTCGCGCATGCGGGCGTTGAGCAGTTCCGCCGAGTCGAGCAGGGCAGCGCGCTCGTCCGGAGGACAGGCTACCTGGTACTCCTTCTCGAGGATCCTGATGTTCACCCGCGACGCTTCGTTCATGCCCCGTGCTCCATGCCCTTCAGGCGGCTGATCATCGCTTCCACGCGCGCCCTGACCTGTTCGTTCTTCTGCAACAGCGTGGCCCGTTCGGCGATGAGTGCATCCTGGCGCTGGCGCAGCGAGCGGTTTTCTTCCTTCAGCTGGCCGCAGATGACGACCAGGTCGTCCAGCCGTTTGCCGAGCCGTTCCAGCTCGTCACCGAACGATTTTTCGCTGCTGTCCGACATGGCGCGAATATAGGGCCGGGTCTGGTCATGGTCAATTGCACCGGGCTGGCTGCCCGGTGCTACGATAAGTCCGGCGGCCGCCGACTCCCGGTTATGCAAACAGCGGCAAGGGGCGCGGCTCGTTCCCTATGGATGACCTATCAACGCCCGGTTTCGAACTTGTCGACAGCGCCCTGCGCCAGCTCGGTGCCGAAGGCAGTCCGACCGAGGCGCATGGCAGTTTCTGTGGCCTCGCCTGCGTGCTCGGTGAGCATGCCCGCGCCGTGTGGGTGGCCGGACTGGCCGTGACCGGGCCGGTGGCGCCCGACGTGGACTCGGCCGATGCCCGGGTGCTGGCTGAACTCGCGGCCAGCACCTGCGCGGCGCTCGACGCTGGCGACATGAGTTTCATGCCGCTGCTGCCACCCGACGACCGGCCACTCGCCCTGCGGGCCGAGGCTCTGGTGGCCTGGTGCGAGGGCTTCATGCACGGGCTTGGCGAGGCCGCCGGCGGCTCGGCCGCCAACGACATCCTCGACCACGAAACGCCGCGGGAAATCATGACCGACCTGGCCGAGATCACCCGGCTGCGCCTCGGTGCGGAGGAGACGGATATAGAGGCCGAGGCGGCGTACACCGAGCTCGTCGAATTCGTGCGAGTCAGCGCCCAGCTCCTGTTCGACGAACTGTACGAGCTGCGGCGCGAGCTGGCTGCCGGGCGCGTGCATTGATGCGCACCGCGTGAAGCCCGCGGAGTTCGGCAAGCGCCGCCGCCAGCTCATGCGCATGATCGGGCGCGGCGGCGTAGGGGTCCTGCCGGCGGCGCCGGCCCGGGTGCGCAGCCGCGACGTCGAGTATCCCTACCGCCAGGACAGCGACTTCTACTACGTCACCGGCTTCGCCGAGCCGGAAGCGATCGCCGTGCTGGCGCCCGGGCGCCCGACGGGCGAATACATCCTGTTCTGTCGCGAACGTGACCCCGAACGCGAGACCTGGGACGGCGCGCGCACCGGGCCGGAGCAGGCTGTGGCGCTCTTCGGTGCCGACGATGCCTTTCCGATCGGTGATGTCGACGAGATCCTGCCAGGTATTCTCGAGCAGGCCGAGCGTGTCTATTATTCCATGGGTGCACACCCGGAGTTCGATGCCCGGCTGATCGGCTGGGTGACCACCCTGCGCCACCGGGGCAGCCCGGGCACCCACACCCCCGACGAGTTCATTGCGCTCGATCACCTGCTGCACGACCTGCGCCTGTACAAGAGCCGCGCCGAGACGGCAGCCATGCGCCGTGCAGCCGCCGTGACCGTTGCCGCGCATCGGCGCGCGATGGCCTGCTGCCGGCCGGGCCTGTACGAGTACGAGATCGAGGCCGAATTCCTCCATGAATTCCACCGCCATGGCATGCGGCCTGCATACCTGCCGATTGTCGGTTCCGGCCCGAATGCCTGCGTGCTGCACTACTCGACCAACGGCCGGCAGATGCGTGCGGGCGACCTGCTGCTGGTCGATGCCGGTTGTGAGCACGATTTCTATGCCGCGGACGTCACGCGTACCTACCCGGTGAGCGGGCGCTTCAGTGCCGAACAGCGCGCCATCTACGAGATCGTCCTCGAGGCGCACGCCGCGGCGCTGCAGGCCGTGGTTCCGGGCAATCACTGGGACCAGCCGCACGATGCGGCGGTCGCGGCCATCGCCCGCGGGCTGCGCCGGCTCGGACTCCTCGACGGAACCCTGGCCACCATTCGGCGTACCGCATCGTACAGGCGGTTCTTCATGCACCGCACCGGACACTGGCTCGGGATGGACGTGCACGACGTCGGCGACTACAAGGTCGGCGAGCAGTGGCGCATGCTCGAGCCGGGCATGGTGCTGACGGTGGAGCCGGGCATCTACATCCCGCCCGGTGACCGCAGCGTGCCGGCCCGCTGGCGGGGTATCGGGGTGCGCATCGAGGATGACGTGCTGGTCACACCCACGGGACACGAGGTGCTGACACAGTCCCTGCCGCGCGACCCCGACGCGGTCGAGGCGCTCGTCGGCAGTGGCGCGTGACTTAGCGGTCGTCGCCGCCCGCCGGCTCTGGCAGACTAGGCACGCATGTCCAGGTTCAAGTTGATGGTACTGGCGCTCGTGCTTGCGGCCATCGGCCTCGGGCTGTTCGCCTACAAGGTGCGGGTCCTCGGCTACCCGCTGCGGCCGGATGCCGAGGCCCGGATCTGGACGGTGGAGACGCGCGTCGCCTTCGAAGCCGCCTCCGGGCCGGTCAAGGCGAGCCTGTTCATTCCGAACCTGACGCCGGGTTTCGCGATCCTCGACGAGAATTTCGTCTCGCGCGACTTTGGCTTCACCACCCAGTACGTCAGTGGCGGCCGCCAGGTGCAATGGGCTGTGCGCCAGGCGGAAGGGCTGCGGGCACTGTATTACCGCGTGGTCGTGTACCGGGATCCCGTGCGCCAGGAAACGGACACGACCCCGCCGTTCCCGCCGGTGCCGAAGCTCGCCGAGCCGTTCAACACGGCGATGGAAATGCTCGTCGAGCGCGTGCGGGGGCTGTCGGCCGACCCGGCTTCGTTCACTGCCGAGCTGCTCAAGCGGCTGGCACGTCCGAATGGCGACCAGGACATCGAGTTGCTGCTCGGCGATGCACCCGATGCCGTGGATCGGGCCCGCACAGCCATGACGGTCCTGGCGGCTGCCAGCATCCCGGCGCGTCTGGTGCGTGGCATACGCATGGCCGAGCGCGAGCGTGACGCCGAGATCCTGCCGTGGCTCGAAGTGCACGATGGCGAACGCTGGCTGTACTTCGATCCGGTTACCGGGCGCGAGGGGCTGCCCGAGGACTTTCTGATCTGGTGGCGTGGCGAGGATCCGCTGGTCCAGGTCGATGGCGCCAACGCGGTCGAAGCCGGGTTCTCGATCCACAGCAGCGTTGCCGACCCCATCATCGTCGCGCGCCGCCGTGCCGAGGTCCACGAGGATGGCCTGGCCGAGTTCTCGTTGTTCGCGCTGCCCATCCAGAGCCAGGCCGTTTATGGCGTCCTGCTGGCGGTCCCGATCGGCGCGCTGCTGGTGGTGCTGCTGCGCAACGTCATCGGCCTGCAAACCTTCGGCACCTTCATGCCGGTGCTGATCGCGATGGCATTCCGCGAAACGCAGCTGCTGTGGGGTGTGCTGCTGTTCTCGCTGCTGGTGTTCATCGGCCTGTCGATCCGGTTCTACATGGAGAAGCTGCGGCTGCTGCTGGTGCCGCGGCTGGCGGCGGTGCTGACCATCGTCGTGCTGCTGATGGTCCTGGTCAGCCTGCTCAGCCACCGGCTGGGGTTCGAGATCGGGCTTTCGGTGGGCCTGTTCCCGATGGTGATCATGACCATGACGATCGAGCGCATGTCCATCGTCTGGGAGGAGCGGGGGCCGGGCGATGCGATCAAGCAGGGGCTGGGCAGCCTCACGGTGGCCGCTGGCTGCTACCTGATCATGGGTCTGGCGCTCGTCGAGCACCTGGTGTTCGTCTTCCCCGAACTGCTGCTGGTGACGCTGGCTGCGACTCTGCTCCTCGGCCGCTATACCGGTTACCGGCTGACGGAGCTCGTACGCTTCCGCGAGTTGCGCGAAGGCAACTGATGCTGGGCTGGATCCGTACCCTGCACGAACGCGGTGTGCTCGGCATGAACGAGCGCAACACCGAATACATCATGCGGCTCAATCCACGGCGGCTCTATCCGCTGGTGGACGACAAGCTGCGCACCAAGGAGCTGGCGATAGCCGCCGGCATCGCCGTGCCACAGCTCTACGGCGTCATCCGCACCGAGCACGACATCGGCAGCCTGGCCGAACTGGTCAGCAACACGCAGGACTTCGCCATCAAGCCGGCGCATGGCTCGGGTGGGGACGGCATCATGGTGGTGGCGGGGCGCAGCCCGCGTACCCCCGACATCTACCGGCTCGTCGACGGCACGCTGGTGACCGACTCGGCCATCGGCTTTCATCTCTCCAACATCCTCGCCGGACAGTTCAGCCTCGGCGGGCATCGCGACGTGGCACTGCTCGAGTACTGCATCAAGGTCGATCCGATTTTTGCCGAGCACTGTTTCCAGGGGGTGCCGGACATCCGCGTCATCGTCGTGCGCGGCTACCCCATCATGGCCATGATCCGGCTGCCGACCCGCCGCTCGCGCGGCAAGGCAAACCTGCACCAGGGTGCGGTGGGTGCCGGGATGGACATTGCCACTGGCGTGACTACCTGGGGGGTGATCGGCAACGACAAGGTCGTCGAGCACCCGGACACCGGGGCGCCGATAGCCGGGCTCGCCATCCCGCGCTGGGATTACCTGCTGACCCTCGCCGCGCGCGGCTACGAACTGACCGGCCTCGGCTATATCGGCGTCGACATCGTGCTCGACCGCCAGTTCGGGCCCCTCATCCTCGAGCTCAACGCCCGCCCCGGGCTCAATATCCAGATCTGCAACCGGGCCGGACTACGTCACCGGGCCGAGCGCGCCATGGCGTTGCCCGAGGAGCCGGACATCGCGGCGCGGGTTGCGCGTTCGCGCGAACTGTTCGCCGCCGCCGCGATGCCGGCGGCGGCCTGAGATGTCCCCAACCCGGTGACCACAACCCGGGTCCTGGCGTAATATGCCGCCCCTGATCACGCGCGATCGCGGGAGAGAACCGGCCCGGAGCCGGTCGCCGAAGGCGCAACCCGCCCGGAAACGCTCAGGCAGAAGGACTGCGATCGCGGATTGGCTCTGGAGAGTGGCCGGACAGACGGCCCACCGAAGGGGAGCGGTGCGGTGCCAGGTGCACTGCACCCGATCTCTCAGGTTTCAGGACAGAGGGGCGGCAGGCTGCGGCCTGCCGCCTTTTTTGTCTGGTCGTGCGAGCCTTCGATGAACCAACGTACCCCGCTTCATGCCTGTCATCTTGCCGCCGGGGCCCAGATGGTGCCGTTCGGCGGCTGGGACATGCCGCTGCACTACGGGTCGCAGCTCGACGAGCACCACACGGTGCGCCGCGACGCCGGCATGTTCGATGTTTCGCACATGACGGTGGTCGACATCGCCGGGGCCGGGGCCGGGGCTTACCTGCGTCACCTGCTCGCCAACGACGTGGCCCGGCTGGCATCCGGTCAGGCGCTGTACAGCTGCATGCTCAACGAACGCGGTGGCGTCGTCGACGACCTGATCGTCTACCGGCGCGGTGCGGATGCCGCCACGCCGTACCGGCTCGTGGTCAATGCGGCGACGCGGGACAAGGACCTGCGCTGGCTGGCGGCGCAGGCGGCCGGTCAATCCGTCACGCTGGCGCCGCGCCCGGATCTCGTCCTGCTCGCCCTGCAGGGTCCCAAAGCGCGTGCTCTCGCTGCCGCGCTGCTCCCGCAGGCACTGCGTGAGCCGGCAGCGGCGCTGCGGCCATTTCACGCGGTGGAAGACGGCACCGTGTTCGTTGCCGGTACCGGCTACACGGGTGAAGACGGGTTCGAAGTCATGATTCCGGCGACGGACGCCGTGCGCTGGTGGGAGGCTTTGCGGGCAGCTGGGTTCGCCCCCTGCGGACTCGGTGCACGCGACACGCTGCGGCTCGAGGCAGGAATGAATCTCTACGGCCAGGACATGGACGAGGACAGCTCGCCGCTCGTCTCCGGCCTCGCCTGGACTGTCGCCTGGGAACCGGCGGATCGCGACTTCGTTGGCCGTCAGGCGCTCGAGCGCGAGCGCGCCGCGGGACCGGCGGCACGGCTGGCCGGTCTGCTGCTCGCCGCCGGAGGCGGGGTCATGCGTCGCGGCCAGCGCGTGGTCACGGCGGCGGGCGAGGGCATCATCACGAGTGGCGGCTTCGGGCCGACACTGAACCGGTCCGTTGCGCTGGCACGCGTGCCCGCGGCGGCGCAGGGCGTTTGCCAGGTCGACATCCGCGGTGCGCTGCGGCCTGCACGCCTGGTGCGCCCGCCGTTTGCCCGACAGGGGCGTGTGCTGGTCGTTGACGGCAACTGAAGTCCGACAGGAGTTGAGGAGACAGCGAATGAGTGCGGTGCCTGGCGACCTGAAGTATACGAAGGACCACGAGTGGATCCGCATCGAGAGCGATGGCGCAATCGCGATCGGCATCACGGACCACGCGCAGCATCAGCTCGGCGAGCTGGTGTTCGTGGAGCTGCCGGAGCCCGGCCGCAGCCTGCGGGAGGGTGAGCCCTGCGCCGTGGTCGAGTCCGTCAAGGCGGCCTCCGACGTCTACGCGCCGGTGGCGGGTACGGTAATAGCCGTCAACACGGCGCTTGCCGGTGAGCCGAACCTGGTCAATGCCAGCCCCTACGACACCGGCTGGCTGCTGCGGCTGCAGCCGCAGCCCGGTGCCCTTGCCGGCCTGCTCGACGCATCCGCGTACCAGCAGCTCGTCGACGCCGCGGACTAGGGCGGAAGACCAGCCGTGCCGTTCATCCCGCACACCCCGGACGACGTCGCCGGCATGCTGGCAGCGATCGGTGCCGGCAGCATCGACGCGTTGTTCGACGAGATTCCCGCCGCACTCGCCGTCGCCGGACTGCCGGCCATTGGCCCCGGCCTGTCCGAGCCCGAGGTGTCGCGCCTGATGCTGGAGCGCGCGGAGCTCGACGGCCGGCCGCTGTGCTTCATCGGGGCGGGTGCCTACGAGCACCACATCCCGGCGGCGGTCTGGCAGATCGCCACGCGCGGCGAGTTCTACAGCGCCTACACCCCGTATCAGGCCGAGGCGAGCCAGGGCACGCTGCAGCTCATCTACGAATACCAGTCGATGATGGCGAGCCTCACCGGACTCGCCTTCTCCAACGCTTCCATGTACGACGGCGCAACGGCCTTCGCCGAAGCCTGCCTGATGGCGGTGCGTGCCAACAGCAGGTCACGCTCGCGCCGCGTGCTCACCACGCGGGCGCTGTCACCGGCCTACCGGGCCGTGGCGCGTGCCCTGCTCGCCGGGCAGGGGATCGAGCTGGTCGAGCTGCCGCTGGAGAACGGCTGCAGCTCGCTCGCGGCGTTGGCGCCGCTCGCCGGTACGGATTTCGCCGCGCTCGCCATCCAGCAGCCGGGTTTTCTCGGCTCCCCGGAGGCGGTCGATGAGCTCACCGACTGGGCGCACACACAGGGCATGCTCGTCATCGGCGTGTGCAACCCGTTGCTCCTGGCGCTGCTCGCGCCGCCGGGCGAGTGGGGCACGGCCGGTGCCGACATCGCCTGTGGCGAAGGCCAGCCGCTCGGCATCCCGCTGTCCTCGGGGGGGCCCTACTTCGGGTTCCTGACCTGCCGCAAGGCGCTGGTACGCCAGATGCCGGGGCGCATCGTCGGGCGCACCGTCGACGTGGACGGCCGCCCGGGCTTCACCCTCACACTGCAGGCGCGCGAGCAGCACATCCGCCGCTCCCGGGCCACTTCCAACATCTGCACCAACCAGGGCCTGATGGTCACGGCGGCGACGATCTTCATGACGCTGCTCGGCGCCGAGGGGCTGCGGCGTGTCGCGGCACAGTGCCACGCCAATACCCGCGCGCTCGTGACCGCACTGACGCGCCTGCCGGGAATTTCGCTCGCTTTCGACACGTTCTGCCACGAAGCGGTGCTGCGCTTCGACCGCCCGGTGGCGCCGCTGCTCGAAGCCCTGGCGGCAGGGGGAATCCTCGGCGGCTACGACCTCGCCGACGAATATCCCGACCTCGGCCATGCCCTGCTGGTGTGCGCCACCGAGATGCGCTCAGCGGCCGACATCGACCGCTACGCGCAGGCTCTCGGCGGAATTCTCCAGGGAACGACGGCCGGCCGTGGCCGCAGGAGCCGGTCATGAGCGGCGAGCCGCTGATCTTCGAGCATTCCCGGCCTGGGCGCCGCGCCCCGTCGCATGCGCCCGGGGCCTGCGCCGATCCCGTCGGCCTGCCTGCCGGGCTGCTACGCACGACGCCACCGCTGCTGCCCGAGGTCACCGAGCTGCAGGCAGTGCGCCATTACACGCGCCTGTCGCAGCTCAACTTCTCGATCGATACGCACTTCTATCCGCTCGGCTCCTGCACCATGAAGTACAACCCGCGTGCGGCGAACAGCCTGGCGATGCTGCCGGGGTTCCTCGCGCGCCACCCGCTGGCGCCGGCCGGCAACGGCCAGGGGGTGCTCGCCTGCCTGTACGAGCTGCAGGAAATGCTCAAGGCGGTCACGGGGATGCAGGGCGTGTCGCTGACGCCGATGGCCGGCGCCCAGGGCGAGTTCGCCGGAGTGGCGATGATCCGTGCCTACCACGCCGAGCGTGGCGACCTGGCACGCCGCGTGATCATCGTGCCGGACGCGGCCCACGGCACCAACCCGGCGACCGCCACGATGTGCGGGTTCGAGGTCCGCGAAGTGCCGACCGACCCGCAGGGCGACATCGACCTCGAGGCCCTGCGCCAGGCGGTCGGTCCCGATGTCGCCGGCATCATGCTCACCAACCCGTCGACCCTGGGCGTGTTCGAGCGCCGGATTACCGAGGTGGCCGCCATCGTGCACGCCGCCGGTGGCCTGCTCTACTACGATGGCGCCAACCTCAACGCCATCCTTGGCCGGGCCCTGCCGGCGACGATGGGCTTCGACGTGGTGCACATCAATCTGCACAAGACCTTCTCGACGCCACACGGCGGCGGCGGGCCTGGCGCCGGCATTGTCGCGGTGGGCGAGCGCCTCGAGCCCTACCTGCCGGTGCCGATCGTCGGCGAGCGCGCCGGCCGCTTTGTCTGGCTCACCGGGCAGGATCGTCCGCGGAGCATCGGCCGGCTGTCGGCATTCATGGGCAACACCGGGATCCTGCTGCGGGCCTATGTGTACATGCGCATGCTCGGTGCGGAAGGCATGCGCCGGGTCTCGGGCTACGCGGCGCTGAACGCCAATTACCTGATGGCGAAGCTAGGCCAGGCCGGTTTCGAGGTGGCCTATCCGCAACGGCGTGCAAGCCATGAGTTCATCGTCTCGCTGAAGGGCATCGCGCGCGACACGGGAGTCACCGCCATGGACTTCGCCAAGGCCCTGCTCGACCGCGGCTTCCATGCCCCGACCACGTACTTTCCGTTGCTGGTGCCCGAGTGCCTGCTGATCGAGCCGACCGAGACCGAGAGCCGCGAGGTGCTCGACGCCTTTGTCGCGGCACTCGTCGCGATCCGCGACCAGGCACGCAGCGATGCGGCTGCGGTCAAGGCAGCCCCCCTGACCACGCCCGTGCGCCGCCTCGACGACGTGCGCGCCGCACGGGATCTCGATCTCGCCTGGCGCGGGCACGGCATGCCCGCAAACGGCGCCTGAACCGCGAGGAGATCGCTCCGTGACCGCACTGATCTGTGGCTCGATGGCCTACGACAACATCATGGTGTTTCGTGGCCGCTTCCGGGAGCACATCCTGCCCGACCAGATCCACATCCTCAACGTCGCGTTCCTGGTGCCGGAGATGCGCCAGGAACTCGGTGGCTGCGCCGGCAACATTGCCTACAACCTGCGCCTGCTCGGCGGTGCGCCGTTGATCATGGCGACGGTTGGCCGCGACTTCGACCGCTACCGTGCACGGCTGCGCGAGCAGGGACTCGATATGCGCTTCATCACCGAACTGCCGCAGACGCTGACCGCCCAGGCCTTCATCACCACGGATCTCGACGCCAACCAGATCACCGCCTTCCATCCGGGCGCCATGGACCATGCCCACGTCAACCAGGTGCCGCGTGATGCCGGAGTGACCATCGGCATGGTGTCCCCGGACGGGCGCCAGGCCATGATCGAGCATGCGGCCCAGTTCGCAGCCGCCCGCATCCCCTTCATCTTCGATCCGGGCCAGGGCCTGCCCATGTTCGACGGTGAGGACCTGCGCGGCTTCGTCGGCCAGGCGGCGTGGGTCACCGTGAACGACTACGAAGGGCGGCTGCTCTGCGAGCGGACCGGCTGGTCGGAGACCGAAATCGCCGCGCGGGTGCGAGCGCTCATCGTGACCCGCGGGGCGCAGGGCTCGACGATCTTCGCCGACAGCCGGCGCCACGACATCCCGCCGGTGGTGCCGGCCAGCGTGACCGACCCGACCGGCTGTGGCGACGCGTACCGCGCCGGCCTGCTGCACGGGCTGCTGCAGGGCCTCGGCTGGGAGGAGACCGGGCGGCTCGCCTCGCTGATCGGCGCGGTCAAGATCGCGCACCAGGGCACACAGAACCACAGCTTCACGCGCGCGAGCCTCGCCGCCGACTACCAGCGGGCCTTCGGCCGGACGATTGCGCTGTGAGCGGCCGCGCCGGGAGCCGGCCATAGACGTCCGCGCGGTCACGGCGGCCATCCTGGTCGTGTTCGCTGTGCCGGCCCACCCGGCCGACGGCAGCGAGGCGGAGCCCGTCGCCTGGCGGCGCACGCTGCAGCGAATCGCCTCCGGCGTCGTCGCCATCAAGGTCGACGCCACGCGTGCCTTCGACACCGAGTGGAACGCATCGGGCCAGGCGACCGGTTTTGTCGTCGATGCGCGCCTCGGCCTGATCCTGACCAACCGTCACGTCGTGGCACCGGGCCCGGTGCGCGCCGAGGCGCTGTTCGTCAACCAGGAAGAGGTCGAACTCGTGCCGGTGTACCGCGACCCGGTGCACGACTTCGGCATTTTCCGCTACGACCCGGCGAAGCTGCGCTACATCACTCCCGCCGAGCTGACGCTGGCCCCGGAGCGGGCCCAGCTCGGGCGCGAGATCCGCGTGGTCGGCAACGATGCCGGCGAGCAACTTTCGATCCTGTCGGGCACGATCGCGCGGCTGCGCCGGCCGGCGCCGGACTACGGCCGGGGCAATTACAACGACTTCAATACCTTCTACCTGCAGGCTGCCTCGGGTACCTCAGGTGGTTCCTCGGGTTCGCCGGTGATCGACATCGACGGGCGGGTGGTGGCACTGAACGCCGGCGGCAGCAACGAGGCGGCGAGCAGTTTCTTCCTGCCGCTCGACCGCGTCACGCGTGCGCTCGCGCTGGTACGTGCGGGGCGACCCGTCACCCGCGGCACGCTCGCCACGGTGTTCATGCACCAGCCGTTCGACGAACTGCACCGGCTCGGCTTGCCCGAGGCGACCGAGGCACTGGTCCGCAGGCGGTTTCCCGACCAGACCGGCATGCTGGTGGTCGACCAGGTCATTCCCGGGGGCGTGGCCGACGGGCGTCTGCGGGTCGGCGACATTCTGTTGCAGCTCGGGGCCGATCTGGTGACCGATTTCGTGCCCCTGGAGAATGTCCTCGACGAGACCGTCGGACGCGAAGTCGCCGTCAGCATCGTGCGCAACGGCAGTCTGGTCGAGCTGCGCCTCCCGGTGGCGGACCTGCACGCACTCGCGCCGGCCGAATACATCGAGTTCGGCGACGCGGTCGTGCATGACCTGTCGCTGCAGCAGGCACGCCATTACAACCGGGCCACGAGCGGCGTCTACGTTGCCGGACCCGGTTACGTGTTCGGTACGGCGGGGATTCCGCGCGCGAGCATCATCGTCGCCGTCGACGACCAGCCGGTGCGCAAGCTCGACGACCTCGAGGCGGTGCTGGCCACGCTCGCCGACCAGCAGCGCGCTGCGGTGCGGTTCTTCACCTTCGAGGATCCGGCCACCAGCAAGCTGCGTACCATCCGCATGGACCGGCGCTGGTTTGCGGCGCGTCGCTGCCGCCGCAACGACGTGAGCGGCATCTGGCCCTGCCGCGAACTGGCGGGAGGCCCGCCGGCCACCTCACCTGTGGCCCGCTCGACCCGCTTTGCCGAGCACCCGGACAGGCGCATTGCCCGCATCGCACCCTCGCTGGTGATGGTCAACTTCGACATGCCCTACACGATCTCGGGTGTTGCCGACCGGCACTACTACGGCACCGGAGTCATCGTCGACGCGCAGCGCGGCTATGTCGTGGTCGACCGCAACACCGTGCCGGAGGCCATGGGCGATGTGCAGGTCACGTTCGGTGGCAGCCTGGAGGTGCCCGGCAGGGGCGCCTGGATCCATCCGACCCACAACCTGGCGCTCATCGTCTACGACCCGGCGCTGATCGGTGACACGCCGGTTCGCGCGGCGCGTCTCGGGACGGAACTGCCGCGGCCGGGTGAAACCGTCGAGGTCGTCGGCCTGCGTCCGGACTTCAAGGTCGTCTATCGCAGCACCGAGGTGGCCTCGCTCGAGGCGGTGCAATACCCGCTGTCGCGCACCATCCGTTTCCGCGAAACCAACCTCGACACGCTCGACCTGGTGAATGGCCCCGGGGACATCGATGGCGTCATCCTCGATCGCCGCGGCACCGTGGTGGCGCTGTGGTCGAGCTTCGCCTACCAGGGCGCCAGCGAGCCTGCTCAGGAGAATCGCGGCCTCCCGGCGGACCTCGTCCGCGAAATGGTCGCCCTCGCCCGCGAGGGCCGCGAACTGCGTTCTCTCGAGGTCGAATGGAACCAGGTTCCGCTCGCGGTGGCGCGCCGGCTCGGTCTGCCCGACGAGTGGGCGCAACGACTGCAGGAGCACGATCGGGAACGGCCGCAGGCGCTGACCGTCGTGCGCGCGGTGGCCGGTACACCGGCGGCGCGGATGCTGCAACCGGGTGATCTGCTGCTCGGTATCGACGGACGGCCCGTCACCCGCGTGCGCGAAGCGGAGGTCGCGACACAGCAGACTGCAGTGCGCCTGCTGATCCTGCGCAATGGCCGTCCGCTCGAGGTCGAGGTGCCTACCGTCGGCCTCGGTGGCGACGGCGTGCGCCGCGCGGTCATGTGGGCCGGGGCGCTGCTGCAGGCGCCCTATCGGGACATCGCTGCACAGCGGGCGGTGGAGCCCTACGGGGTGTATGTCGCCTTCTTTGCCTTCGGCTCGCCGGCTTCACGCCACGGCCTGCTGGCCGGCCGGCGCATCGTCGAGGTCGACGGGCACGCGATCCCCGATCTCGATGCCTTCATCGACACCGTACGCCGCCGGCGGGATGGCGAGGCCGTGCGCCTCACCACGATCACCTGGAACAACTTCACCGAAGTGCTGACGCTCAAGCCCGACCAGACCTACTGGCCGGCCTACGAGATCAGCTGGGGCGCGTTGCCCTGTCCGCCGGCCCATGCGGCCCTGCCGGACTGCGAGCCCACGACGGGCTGGCGCACGGTGCCGGTCGACTAACGGGCAGCCTGGCCGGCGTCGGGCTTCAGGCCCGCGAACTTTGCTTTCCATCCGGTGACCGGTGGTCCTCCGGTGCGGTGGATTTCGAATGTGCGGAACCGCGCTTCGGGGTTGAGCAGGGCCTGAACGCAGACGATCGCCACGTCTTCCCGGGGGATCGCGAGCACGGTGTTGCCGATACGCCGGTCACCCTGCTCGAAGGCGATGTCGGACTTGCCCGCCGGCTCGTTGAGCAGGCCGCCGGGACGAATCACGGTGTAGGCGAGCCCGCTCTGGCGCAGGTAGTCCTCGCCCTTCAGTTTCCAGCGGAGCACATCGCCGAACATGCGGTTCAGCGGATGATCGTCCTGGGTCACGCCGCGTGACGACACCAGCACGAATTGCTGGACCCGCGCGGTCTTGGCGGCATCGACGAGGTTGCGCACGCCCTCGAAGTCGATCATCTCCGGCCGATCCGGGCCGTCCTTGCCGCGCGCACCGATACTCGAGATCACGGCCGCGACGCCGGCGACGGCGGCGTCGAGCGAGGCCGGGTCCTTGACGTCGCCCTTCACCAGTTCCACGCCTTCGCCGAGCTGGCTCTGCGCCTTGTCCATGTCGCGTACCAGTGCGCGAACGTGGAAGCCGGCGAGTTGCAGGTGCCTGACCACCTGCTGGCCGGTCTGGCCTGTCGCGCCGGCGACCAGCACTGTCTTCGGCGCCCTGGTGGTGCCAGCGCAGGCGCCGACCAGGATGCCAAGGCTCGCGGCCAGTACCAGCCGCAGGAGACGCGCCCTCACGATCTTCATGCCGGAAACTCCGTGGCTCAAAAGCGCCGCACAGGATACAGGATGGCCATGCCTGCGCGACCTCGCTTCACCGCTGCGTGCGCCAGCCAGCGAGCGCGATCGGCACCCGGGTGATCACGAAGGCACTGGCGCCGGCTGGGGCGACGTCGCCGACCGCGCTGGGGCACCCAGGATCTCTGCATGGATGTTGCCGGCCGCCAGTATAAGGTGCCCACGGCCGCACACCGATGCTATCCTGAACCCATGTTCAGCCGCCGTATCCTCGCCGGCGTGATCGCGACCGCCTGCCGATCCGCGCCAGCGGCCGCCTCGCGCCGCCCGTCGGGACGGCCCTGCCGGTGCCGTCCAGCGACAGCCTATAATCCAGTCCTGCCAGGGAACGCGCATCACCGGATGCCAAGGACTGTGACATGAACCAACTGCCGTTGCGAGAACGCGTTGCCAACGAAAGGCGCCGGTTGAAATCGGTGCGCCAGGCCCTGTCGGCGGCTGTTGCCAGTGGATCCGGTGGCAATCCGTCCTGGGTGCCGTTTTATGTCGCCGTGGCCGACTACATCGACGCTGCCATGCATCGCCTGCACATCCAGGACGTGCGCATGGGCGAGATGATCCACTCCAGGCTCGGTGGCAAGCTCGATGCGCGTGCACAGGCCGGGCTGAAGGAACTCGACGAGCGCCTCAATGCCAACCAGCGCTACCTGCGGGAGTTCCTCGCCTGTCGCGATGCGCTGCGCCAGGAGGGGGCGGCGCGGCTGGCGGAGTTCGAACAGGTGAGCGCCGACTACACGGCCTTCATCACCGCCAATATGGGCCACCACGGTGCGACTACCGAGCTGGCGCAGTCGTTGTTCTCCATGGACGACTGGGCCTACATGGCCGGCGTCACGGACGCCGAGGCCCGCCACGAGCAGACGCTCTACGAGAAGGTGTTTGCTGCCGTTCCTGCCGGCCTGGTGCTGTCACCGGCCCAGTAGCGCGAACGCCAGTGCGCTTCAGGCGGCGAAGCCAGACCCCACGCGCGCCAGTCCGGTTTCGTCGGTGCCATAGCGGTGCACCCAGTCCGACAGTGCCTCTGCAGGCATCGGTCGGCTGATCAGGAAGCCCTGCACGGTTTCGCAGCCATGAGCGGTGAGCCAGCTCAACGCGGCGGCCGTCTCCACGCCTTCGGCCACGACCTCCAGACCGAGCTTGTGGGCAAGGTCGAGCGCCGCGCTCACGATAGCCGCGTCGTCGCGGCTGTCGGGAAGCTGCATGACGAAGGTCCGGTCGATCTTCAGTTCGTCGACGGGCAGGTTGCGGATCTGGCCCAGCGACGAGTAGCCGGTGCCGAAGTCATCGATGGCAATGCGCACGCCGAGGTCGCGCAGGCACTGCAGGACGAGCGTGGCACGGGAGAAATCCTGCACCAGGGCCTCTTCTGTCACTTCGAGCGTCAGGTGCCGCGGGGCGAGGTCGTGGTCGCGCAGCAGCTTCAGGATGTGGATCGGCAGGTCCTGGTCGAGCAGGTCGCGGCCGGAGAGGTTGACCGATACATTCAGGTCGAGGCCTTCTTCCAGCCAGAGACGGCATTCGCGTACGGCAGTCGCCAGCGCCCAGTGCGTGATGAGCGAGATGTTGCCGAACTGCTCGGCGACACCGATGAACTCGCCGGGGGGCAGCCAGCCGAGGGTCGGATGATCCCAGCGCACCAGCGCCTCGGCGCTGCAGATGCGCCCGGTGCGCAGCGACAGCTTGGGTTGCAGGTAGAGCTTCAGTTCGTCGTGCCGCACCGCCCGGCGCAGGTCGCCGAGAATGGCGAGCTGGCGCACGCGGCGTTCCTCGCGACCATGCTGATAGACGTGGATGCGCTGCTGGGCAGCCCGCGCGTCGTTCTGGGCGACCACGGCACGCAGCAGCAGCTGGTCGGCGTCGGTGCCGTGCTCGGGGTACAGCGCGATGCCGATCGCGACGTCGAGGCTGACGTTGACGTCGCGCACCGACAGGCCGATGCCGAGCAGGCGCAGCAGGTCTTCGGCGAGGGCCCGCGCTTCATCGAGCCCGACGTCCTCGAGCACGACAGCAAACCGGTCGCCCTCGAGGCGCGCCAGCATGTGGCGCGGGTCGATGCTCGAGCGCAGGCGTTCGGCTGCCTGCGCCAGCAGGGCATCGCCGATCTCGTGCCCGAGGCTCGCGGTGATGGCCCCGAAGCTGCCGAGGTCGACGACCAGCAGGCCGACGCTGGTCCCGCGTGCGCCGCTGGCGCCGATTGCCTGGGCCAGGCGCGACAGCGCGAGCAGCCGGTTCGGCAGGCCGGTGAGCGGATCGAACTGGGCCTGGTAGGTGATGCGCGCCTCGCGCTCGGCCAGGCTGCCCTGCATGGTGTTGAAGGCTGCGGCCAGCATGCCAAGCTCGTTGTCGGTCGTGACGCGCACGGGCTCGCTGTAGTCGCCACCGCGGATCCGCAGCGCCGCCTGCGTGAGCTGGCGCATCGGCAGGGTGATGGCACGGGCCACCAGGGCGCCGCCGGCAAGCGCGACCAGCAGGGCCAGCCCACCGAGCACCACGGCCGTGGTGCGCAGCATACGAAATGGTGCGACAGCGTTGTCGACCGACTCGAACAGGAGCAGGTCGACTCCGGTGGTACCGGCCAGCATCGGCTGTCGCAGGGCGAGAAAGTCGCGGTTGTCCGCGCGGAGGTCGAAGACGCTGCCCGCGCCGGCCTCCTGCCGGGCTGCGTGGCGGGCGATGGCGCCGAAGTCTGCGCCATCGATGGAACTGCCAAGCACCACGGGTTCACGGTCGTTGGTGACGAACGCGACACAGAGTCCCGACAGGCGCCCGATGCGGCGGGCGCGGGCATCGTCGAGCGTGATGCCCATGGCGAGCAGGGAGCGGTCGGCGAGCCGCACGGACATGATGTCGAACGCCTGTCCGCCCGCCCGCACGATGGTGCGGCCGGTGGAACCGGCGAGCGCGTCGCGAAAAGCCGCGCTGGTGGCGGCGGGCAGGGCGGTCGCACCGGCAATTCCGCCGAGCAGCCGGCCCTCGCTGTCGAGCATGAGGTGGACGTTGGCGTCGGTGCGGGTGCCCAGCCGTTGCAGTGCCGTGGCGATCCTGGCCGGATCACCGCTGGCGACCGCTGCCAGGAAATCGGGCTCGGTCACCAGCAGCCGCATGGTGTTCTGCATCTGGTCGGCGCGCAGCTGCAGCACCCGCTCCAGCATGGCGCCGGAGCCGTGCAGTTTTTCCGCAGCGTTATTCCTCGCCTCACGATTGGCGGTGACGAGGATCGTGCCGATGGTCCCTGCCTGGGTGAGAACCACCAGCAGCGCCGCCAGCGCAAGGATCTTGACTCTCAGGCTCCGCATCGAGACAGTCTCCGACTGCTCCGTTCCGGCTCCAGCCGGTGAGCGATTGCCTGCCAAGCGTAGCGACAGCACCTGCCAGATTATGTGTAATACGTCACGACCCTGACCGACCAGCGGATCCCGGGGCGGGCATGGCGCCGGCATTCAGGGCAAGCCGTAAAATCGCCTCGTCGGATGGCGCCCGGATGACCGCCGGGCGGCGCCAGGGAGCCCAGCGTCGTGACCAGGGTTTCGACCATGAGGCCGTTCGCAGCAGGGGACATCTTCCTCGGCTGCACGTACCTGAACGATCCGCACGACGACCACGCGGGCGAGGGGCGCATCCTGCAGTTCGACTGCCGGATGGTACCGAAGGGAACGCTCTACACCGCGGGCACGACCCACCTGGTCATCAACCTGAGCTTTGCACCGGACGGGACCCTGTGGGCCTTCGACCCGTTTGCCCGGGCGGTCGTACGGGTCGGCCGTGATGGCCGTCAATTGCCGGCGCATGACTTCGGCGACCGTCCCTGGGGCAGCGCGGTGTTCGGGCGGGATGGCAGCGTTTACCTGTGCGAGTATCTCAAGGGCCAGAAGCCTTACCAGCGTGGCGCGATGCGCCTGCTGGAGGGAACGGATGTCGTCGGTCATGGGCGCATCCGCAGACTCGCCGCCGACCTGACCGTGGTCACCGAATACGACAACGAGACCGCACCGTCCATGACCGGCTTTCACGGCGTGACCCATGCGGCGCTGCATCCTGGTGGCCGGTTCATCACCTACATCACCGACCTCGGCATGCGCGTGCTGCGTTTCGATGTGCTGGAGGCGCGCCAGCTGCCGGACCTGGTGACCTACCCGGGCGGCAAGGAATACACGCGCCGGTGGACCACCGGTGTCGCCTACCTGGACGATGGTACCCTGCTGCTGCTGCGCGGGAGCTTCATCGACCTGATCGACGAGGCAGGCCAGTCCCTGCGTACCGTGCCCCTGGACGAGTACGGCTATGCGATGATCCGCACCTGCCGCGACCAGCGTTACGTGCTGGTAGCCAACATTTTCACCGGTGTGATGTCGAAGGTGGACCTGCAGGAAGAGCGCATCGTCGGGCAGATCGACACGGGTTTCGCCAAGCCGTCCCGCAGCCTGGCCGGCGCGGCGGAGTTCCCGGGCTGAGCCCCGGGGTGTCCGGGCCGCTTGCAACCGAGACGGGATGCTCTAGCCTTCGCACCCACAGGCCGCCCGCGGGGTGGCAGCCCGGACCGATGCGATGCACGAGCGCCTGCGTTTCCAGATCGCGGCCCAGCCCGACGGGGTCACCTGCGGCCCCACCTGCCTGCACGGTATCTATCGCTACTTCGGCGACGACATCCAGCTCGAGGACGTCATCGGCGGTGTCGACATGCTCCGCAGCGGTGGGGGCGGCACGCTCGATGTGTTCCTGGCCAACCATGCGCTGGCGCGCGGCTACCGGGTCACGCTGTTCACCTACAACCTGCACCTGTTCGACCCGAGCTGGGCGCTGCTGCCGGTTCCGGACCTCGCCGCCCGGATGCAGGCGCAGGCTGCGGCGAAGGACGACGCGAAGCTGCGGATCGCCAGCGCAGGCTACCTGCGCTTCCTCGAGCTTGGCGGCAAGCTGCGCTTCGAGGACCTGCGGCCGGCACTGATCCGGCGCTTCCTCGGCCGCGGTATCCCGATCATGACCGGCCTGTCGGCAACGTACCTGTACCAGGCGCGGCGCGAGATCCCGGATACGGGTGCACCGGACGACGTGGGTGGCGAGCCGGTCGGACACTTCGTGGTGCTGTCGGGGTATGATCGCGATACGCGTCTCGTCGATGTCGCCGACCCCTACGAGTGGAATCCGCTCGGCGGTCAGCGCTATTACTCCGTGGATCTCAACCGGCTGATCGGTGCCGTGCTGCTCGGCAGCCTGACCTATGATGCCAACCTGCTCGTGATCGAAGTGCCGAGGCGCCGCCGATGGCCACGCTGATCGTCGTCGACGAGCCGGCCGAGTGGCCGCTGCACATTCCTTCGGCCGAGGTCGTCGCCGCGGCAGCGTACCTGACGGACGGGCGCTTCAGCGGGTTGCGCCGTCCGCGCATCTACAACCTGTGCGAGTCCTACGCGTACCAGGCGAGCGGCTATTACGTGTCGCTGCTGGCTGCGGCGCGCGGCCACCGGCCGTTGCCCGACGTGCTGACGATGCAGGACATCAAGACCCCGGCGCTGATCCGTCCGACGGAAGATCTCGAGGAGGTGATGCAGCGCGCACTGGCTGACTGCACCGAGGAGCGCGTGGAGCTCAGCGTCTACTTCGGACACCACCCGGAGCCGCGCTTCCACCGCCTGGCACAGGCACTGTTCAATGTGTTTCCGGTGCCATTGCTCCGGGCGAGCTTCCTGCGCCGCCAGAAGTGGCGCCTGCAGGGCCTGCGCCCCATCCCGGTCGGGGACATCCCGGCCGGGCAGCGCGAGTTCCTGCGCGGCGCCATCGAGCAGCACTTCGCCCGGCGCATGCCGGAGCCGAAGGCTCCAGCGGTACGCTTCGAGCTGGCCATCCTCGTCAACCCGGCCGACCGCTCCCCGCCGTCAGACCCGCCTGCGATCCGCAGGTTCGAGAAAGCGGCCGAGGCCAACGGCTTCGAGGCCGAGGTGATCGGGCCGGATGACTTCGGCCGGCTGGCCGAATTCGATGCCCTGTTCATCCGCGAGACCACCCGCGTCAACCACCACACCTATCGTTTCGCGGCGCGGGCGCGCAACGAGGGTCTCATCGTCGTCGATGACCCGGACTCCATCGTACGCTGCGCCAACAAGGTGTATCTCGCGGAACTGCTGACGCGCCTCGGCATCCCGACACCACGGACCGTCATCGTCCACCGCAACAATGTCGAGCGCGTGGAGGCCGAACTCGGCCTGCCGTGCGTGCTGAAGCAGCCCGACAGCAGTTTCTCGCAGGGTGTGCTCAAGGTGGCCGACCGGCCCGCACTGCATGCGGCGCTCAGGCAGATGCTCGAGAAAAGTGCCCTGGTCGTCGCCCAGGAATACCTGCCGACTTCCTTCGACTGGCGCGTCGGTGTGCTCGACCGCAGGGTTCTCTACGTCTGTCGTTACTACATGGCCCGTGGCCACTGGCAGATCTACAAGCAGCAGGCGGGCGGGCGCCTGACGGGCGGGCGCTGGGACACGCTGCGCGTCGAGGATGCCCCGCCGGGCGTGGTCGACCTCGGCGTGCGCGCGGCCAATGCCATCGGGGATGGTTTCTACGGCGTCGACATCAAGGAGGTCGACGGTCGCTACGTCGTCATCGAGGTCAACGACAACCCGAGCGTGGAGCGCGGTGTCGAGGACCAGGTGCTCGGTGATGCACTCTATGACGCGGTGATGCAGATGTTCCGCGCCCGACTCGAGGCCGCCCGCGGCGGCAACGGGCGCTGAACCGGCTGCCATGCTGCGCCTGTTCGAGGCCTTCGGCATCGAGCTCGAGTACATGCTGGTGGACGCCGCGACGCTCGGCGTCGCACCCGCAGCGGACTGGTTGCTCGCCGAGGCGGCCGGTGAGGTGACCGGTGAATACCTGAGCGGCCCGCTGGCCTGGAACAACGAGCTGGCCCTGCATGTCGTCGAGCTGAAGCTCGCGGCTCCGGCAGCCTCGCTCGACGGCGCGTCCACGGCGTTCCAGGCGGACGTGGTGCGCATCGACGGCATACTCGGCAGCCGCAGCCTGCGCCTCATGCCGGGGGGCATGCACCCGTGGATGGATCCGGACGTGGAACTGCGCCTGTGGCCGCACGAGAACCGCGAAATCTACGCAGCCTTCGACCGCATCTTCTCCTGCCGGGGTCACGGCTGGGCGAACCTGCAGAGCATGCACCTCAACCTGCCATTCGCCGATGACGCCGAGTTCACGCTGCTGCACGCGGCGACACGCTTCATGCTGCCGCTGCTGCCGGGGCTTGCGGCCAGTTCGCCCGTGATGGACGCGCGCCTTACCGGCACCGCCGACAACCGCCTCGCCGTTTACCGCAAGAACTGCGCGCGCATCCCTTCTGTCACCGGCGCGGTGGTCCCGGAGCCCGTCACCGGCATCGCCCAGTATCAACGCGAGATCCTCGGGCGCATCTACGCGGACCTGGCGCCGCACGACCCCGAGGGCGTGCTGGCCGGGGAATGGGTCAATGCCCGCGGCGCGATCGCCCGCTTCGAGCGCATGGCGCTGGAGATCCGCGTGCTCGACGTGCAGGAATGCCCGCGGATGGATCTCGCCTTCGCCCGCGTGGTGGCCGCCACCCTGCGCTCGCTCTGTGAGCGATACCACGGCGACGTTGCGATGCTCAATGCCTGGCGCACATCCGACCTGGCGCGCTATTTCGAGGCGACGGTGGCCGGTGCCGAGGCGACCGAGATCCACGACCGCCGCTATCTCGAGCTGCTCGGCTGTCGTTCCGCCGGCACGCGGGTCGGCGCGGTGTGGGGCCTGCTCGCGGAGCGGGCGGCTGCTGCCGGGGCGCTCGACCGCGACGCCGAGCGTGCCCTCGAGCACTACCTGCGACACGGGACACTCGCGACGCGTATCGTCACCGCGCTGCCCGCCGAGCCTGCGCGAGCCGACCTCGAGCGGGTCTACCGGCAGCTCTGCGACTGCCTGGCCGCCGGCGAGCCCTATGCGCCGCCGGCGGGACGCTGAACGGAAGAGTGGTCCGTGGCGTGCCTGCTGCTGACCTGCGAGCACGGCGGCAATGCCATACCGGCGGAATATCGGCGGCTCTTCGCGGGCTGCGGCGGACGCCTGGCTTCGCACGAGGGTTACGACATCGGCGCGCACGCCGCGGGCCCGGCTGCTCGCGCGCCACTACCATCCTTACCGCGGGCTGGTCGAAAACCGGATTGCGGCCCGGATCGCCGGCGGCGAGCGGGTGCTGCACCTGTCGGTGCACTCCTTCACGCCGTGGTGGCACGGTGAGCGCCGGAACGGCGATCTCGGCCTGCTCTACGATCCCGCCCGACCGGACGAGCAGCAGCTGTGCCGTGCCTGGCAGGGGGCGCTGGCATCCGGCCGGGTCAGCTGGGTGGTGCGTCGCAACTTCCCATACCGCGGGACATCGGACGGGTTGGTGGTCGCGCTGCGCCGGCGTTTCGCGGCTGCGCGTTACCTCGGGAACGAACTCGAGTTCAACCAGGGTACGCTGGCCGCTCCAGGTCGTGCCCGCCGGCTCCTTGCCGATCTGGCGCGGACGCTGCCTGCCTGAGCCAGCGCAACTGGTCAGCTGGTGTGCCGCTCCCGGCCGGTGTCCAGCCGCGCAGTTCGAAGGCGTCGAAACCGATGCGCTGCATGAAGGGAACCTGTTCAGGCAGCACGTCGCCGACCGCGCGTAGTTCACCCCGGAAGCCCCAGCGCTCACGCAGCAGGCGCGCGTAGCCGAAGGCGCGCCCATCCTTGAAGACGGGGACCTCGAGTGCGATCAAGGCGAAGTGATCGAGGTCGTCCGCCACCACCTCGGGGTGCTGGTCGCGCTTCAGGCGGATGCCGAGCGGATCGGTGCGTGCGACCAGGACGTCGAGGTTCGCGAGCCACTGCTCCAGGCTGACGACGATGGCACCCCTGGCCGGGATCGCCGTGGCACCGGTGACATCGAGGAAGCGATCGGCCACCACTTCACCGTGCTTGATGAGAGCCATCGGACGGGATCCTCCGGGAGTCCTGCGATCTTTTCGCTGTCGCCGTGGGCAGCCGGGCGACAGCGGGTCGCCGGCCGGAATGGGACACAGCTTAGCGACCGGGTCGTCGGCCGGTTAGACGACGTCCGCAGATGGTTATGCGAATAACTTCGATGTTTGTCGCTGCCCCGCCCCGGCAGCGCCGGGGCGGGGCAGCGATAACGGCGGCCGGTCAGGAACGGCGTGAGCGCCGTCGTCGCCGCCACTCGATGAGCACCGGCACGAACGGCAGGAGGGCGCCGGCCAGAATGAGCAGCCAGTGGGTGAACAGGCCCATGAAGGCCACCAGCAGGCCAAGCACGATCAGCAGCGACCAGGCGCCCATCGGTGTCGGCTGGCCGCTCAGGTGCCCGCGGCCTGCAAGGCAGCGCGCTGCGGCTCCACAGCTTCGCCGAACTGCAGTTCGGCAAGGCGGGCATACAGCGGGTCGCGGTGCACCAGCTCGTCGTGCGTGCCGATGTCGACGATGCGCCCGCGGTCCATCACCACGATACGGTCGGCCTCGAGTACCGTGGCGAGCCGGTGGGCAATGATGATGGTGGTGCGGTTGGCCATGAGATGGCCGAGGGCCTCCTGGACCAGCCGCTCGTTTTCGGAATCCAGCGCACTGGTGGCCTCGTCGAGGAGCAGGATCGGCGGGTCGCGCAGGATGGCCCGCGCGATGGCAATACGCTGGCGCTGGCCGCCAGACAGGCGCGTACCGCGCTCGCCGAGGAAGGTGTCGTAACCCTGCGGCAGTTCGTGGATGAAGCCGTCCGCCACCGCCGAGCGCGCCGCGGCCTCGACCTCGGCATCGGTGGCGTCGGGCCGGCCGAAGCGGATGTTCTCGCGGGCGGAGTCGCCGAAGATCACCGTTTCCTGCGGGACCACACCGATGCGGGCACGCAGGTCTGCAGGATCTGCCCGGGAAATGTCCACGCCGTCCACGACGATGTGTCCGCCCTGCGGGTCATAGAAGCGCAACAGCAGCTGGAACGTCGTGCTCTTGCCGGCGCCGGAAGGACCGACGAATGCGACACGCTCGCCGGGGCGGATCTCAAGCGTGAAACCGTCGAGGGCGCGTTGTCCGGGGCGGGAGGGATAGCTGAACCGCACATCCTCGAAGCGCAGCTGGCCGCGTCCCGGTTGTGGCAGCGGCAGGGGGTTCGCCGGCCGCTGCACGGCGGGCCGGGCGTTCAGCAGTTCGACCATGCGTTCCATGGCACCGGCGGCACGCTGCACCTCGCCCCACATCTCCGTGAGGGTGCCGGCCGACGTGGCGGTGAACATGGCGTACAGCAGGAACTGCGCCAGTTCGCCATAGGTCATCTCGCCGGCCAGGACAGCACGCGCACCGATCCACACCACGAAGGTGATGCCGCCGAACACCGACACGAAGGTCACGAAGGTCATGAAGGCCCGCACCCGCGTGCGGACTATCGCCGTCACGAAACTGCTCTCCACCGCGCGCCGGAAGCGGGCGGCGAGGGTGGGCTCGGCGGTGAAGGCCTGCACGATCTGCACCGCATTGAGCGATTCGCTGGCGAGCGCGCTGGTGTCGGCGATGCGGTCCTGTGAAGCCCGCGACAGGGTGCGAACCTTGCGGCCGATGAGTATCACCGGCGCCATCACCGCGGGGATGAACAGGACGATCACGCCCATCAGCCTGATGTTGGTGATTGCCAGCAGCACCAGGGCGCCTGGCAGCTGCACCAGCGAACGCAGCACCATCGAGAGGTTGACGCCGGCGATCGACTGGATCAGGGTCGTGTCGGCGGTGAGCCGTGATAGCACCTCGCCCGTGCGCGTCACTTCGAAGAAGGTCGGGTCGAGCCGGATCACGTGCGCATAGATCCGGTCGCGCACGTCGGCGACCACGCGTTCGCCGATCCAGGAGAGCAGGTAGTAGCGCAGGGAAGCGAAGGCGCAGAAGACCACGATCAACGCGCCGAACCCGAGAAAGTACGCGTTGAGCCGGCCCGCATTGCCGGGGGCGAAGCCATGGTCGATCACCAGCTTGCCGGCTGCCGGCAAGGCCAGCATGAGGCCCGAGGCGATCAGCAGGGCGGCGATCGCGAGCGCCAGCATGCCGCGGTACGGTCGCAGGAAAGGGATCAGTGCGGCCAGTGGCCGCAGGGATCGGCCTTTCGGCCGGTGGCGTGCTTCTTCCTCGGGGCTCGCCATGGGCCGTGGTCCGCGCCGCCGTTCAGGCTGGCAGCCGCGCAGCGCGCTTGCGGTCGCTCTCGGTCAGCAGCTTCTTGCGCAACCGGATGCTCTCCGGAGTGACCTCGACCAGTTCGTCGTCGTCGATGAATTCCAGGGCCTGTTCCAGTGAAAAACGCACCGGCGGCGTGAGCAGGATGTTCTCGTCGGAGCCGGCAGCGCGAATGTTGGTGAGCTGCTTCGCCTTGGTGGGATTCACCACCAGGTCGTTGCCGCGGCTGTGGATGCCGACGATCATGCCTTCGTATACCGGCTCGCCGTGCCCGACAAACAGGCGGCCGCGTTCCTGGAGATTGAACAGCGCGTAGGCGAGGGCCTTGCCGGCGACGTTGGATACCAGCACGCCGTTGATGCGCTGGCCGATGGCCACCGGCACCCGCGGCGCGTAGCGATCGAACACGTGGTAGAGCAGGCCGGTGCCGGCCGTGGCGGTCAGGTACTCGGTCCTGAAACCGATCAGGCCGCGCGCCGGGATGCGGTAGTCGAGCCGCAGGCGGCCACGCCCGTCCGGCTGCATCGCCAGCAGCTCACCCTTGCGCTCCGCCAGCCGGCTCATGACGGCGCCCTGGTACTCCTCGGCGAAGTCCACCGTGAGCTGCTCCCAGGGTTCGCAGCGTACGCCGTCGACGAGGTGCTCGATCACCTCGGGGCGCGAGACGGCGAGTTCGTACCCCTCGCGGCGCATGTTCTCGATGAGCACTGCGAGGTGCAGTTCGCCGCGCCCGGACACCTTGAACTTGTCGGCGTCCTCGGTCTCCTCGACCCGCAGTGCCACGTTGTGGAGCAGTTCCTGGTCGAGCCGGGCGCGGATCTGCCGGCTGGTCAGGTAGCGGCCCTCGCGGCCCGCGAACGGCGACTTGTTGACCTGGAAGGTCATGCTGATGGTGGGTTCGTCCACCTGCAGCGGCGGCAGGCCCTCGGGGACGTTGCGGTCGCAGAGCGTGTCGGAGATGCGCAGGTCCTCGATGCCGCTGAAGGCGACGATGTCGCCAGCGCTGGCTGCCGCGATTGGCATGCGCCCGAGCCCCATGAATCCGTACAGTTCGCCGAGCCGTGCCTGGCGCGTGCTGCCGTCGGCCGAGACGATGCTTACCGCGGTATTGGTCGTGGCGGTCCCGCGCGTCACGCGGCCGATGCCGAGGACGCCAACGTAGGCGTCGTAATCGAGGCTCGACACCTGCAGCTGCAACGGCCCTGCCGGGTCGACGGCCGGTGGCGGGACGTGCCTGACGATGGCCTCGAACAGCGCCGTCATGTCGCCGCCGCGTACTGCGGCATCGTCGCCGGCGTAACCGTTCAGGGCCGAGGTGTAGACCACCGGGAAATCGAGCTGCCGGTCGGTGGCGCCGAGCCGGTCGAAGAGATCGAAGGTCTGGTCGAGCACCCAGTCAGGCCGTGCACCGTCGCGGTCGATCTTGTTGATCACCACGATCGGCGTGAAGCCGCACGCGAAGGCTTTCTGCGTCACGAAACGCGTCTGCGGCATGGGGCCGTCGACGGCATCGACCAGCAGCAGCACGCTGTCGACCATCGAGAGCACGCGTTCGACCTCGCCGCCGAAGTCGGCGTGCCCCGGGGTATCGACGATGTTGATGCGCCAGTCGCGCCAGCGGATCGCGGTGTTCTTGGCGAGGATGGTGATGCCGCGCTCGCGCTCGAGGTCGCCTGAGTCCATGGCGCGCTCCGGCAATACCGTGCGCTCGTCGAGGGTATCCGACTGCCGCAGCAGCTGGTCCACGAGCGTCGTCTTGCCGTGGTCGACGTGGGCGATGATGGCGACGTTGCGCAGGCGCGGGGTGGACATGGGGCGGTGGGGCCAGGCGGGAAAGCCGGGCATTATACGGGCCGCTATACTTCCGGGCCTATGTCCGAACCTCTGGTCTGCTGGCGCTGCGGCGCTTCGCTCGCGCAGTTCACGCTGCCGTTGCGCCGCCGCGAGGAATGCCCGGGATGTCGCGCCGAACTGCACGTGTGCCGCATGTGCGAGGCCTGGGAACCGCGCCGCGCACGCCAGTGCCGACAGGAGGATGCCGAGGAGGTCCGCAACAAGGAGCAGGCCAACTTCTGCGACTATTTCCGCCCACGGCCGGGGGCGTTCGATACCAAGGGTGCTGCTGCGGAGCAGCAGTCCAGGGACCAGCTGGCGACGCTGTTCGGTACTGGGGGCACTTCCCCTGATACGGCAACGCAGTCAGCCGCCGATGTGCTGTTTCGCTCCAAGCCGAAGCAGGACCGATGAACCTGGCAGCGGCGCAGGATGCGGTCACCGAATGTTGTACCTCAACGCCAGAAATCTTCTTAAACAAGTAGTTAGAGACAATTCAATTGCGCCAGGCCGGTGGCGGGTGATACCTTACGCGCCGACCAGCTTCAGCGTGCCTGTCCCGTCGTAGACCGAGCCGCGCGTCGAGGCCCGCCCTTTCCGGGTGGTGGTCAAGGGTGCTGCCGGCGGATAGACCAGCAGAACAGTGGCACCCATCCGCTCGATCAAGCAGATTGCCCCGATCAGGTGACGTCATGGCGAAGGCACGCGCAAAGTCCAAGACCCGCGTCCGGGTGACCGGCAAGCGGCCGGCATCACCCAAGGCGACCGGGACTACCCGGCCGAAGGCGGCTGCCAACGCCCCCAAGGCGGCGCCGGCCCGCGCTGCGAAAGTCGTGAAGATCGAGCGTGCGCCGCGGCCGGAGCGACCTGTCGAGCGCATCGAGATCAAGGCACCCGCTGGTGCCAACCCCGAAGCCTTCCGGCTGGTGGCGATCGAGCGTACCGAGCCGCCTGCGGGGGCAGCAGGTCGCAACTGGTACCGGTACACCATCCGCCAGAGCGCCAACGCCATCCACGGTTACCTGCAGGGGACGGCGGGCGGGGTCAAGACTGCCGCCGAGCAGATCGTCGGGCAGTTGAACGAGCGCCGTGCGGGTCGCTGGGGCTATCGCACGACGCGGGCTGCAGCACCGGCCACCAGCACCTGAACCGCGATCGCGGATGTGTGACGCCGCGGTATCGCCGCGGTGCGGGCGTTGTCGACGCCGGCCGGACGTCCCTCAGTCTTCCAGAGCGTGCACCAGCGCATCGTCGACCGTTTCCAGCCAGACGAACGTGAGTCTCGCCCGCGCGCTTTCCGGGATGTCCTCGAGGTCCTTGCGGTTACGCGCCGGCAGCAACACGGTGGTGATACCGGCGCGCAGCGCGGCGAGGGCCTTTTCCTTGATGCCACCGACCGGCAGCACCAGCCCGCGCAGGCTGATCTCGCCGGTCATGGCGACGTCGCTGCGTACCTTGCGGCCGGTGAGCAGCGAGCACACCGAGGTGAACAGCGCCACCCCGGCGCTCGGGCCATCCTTCGGAATTGCTCCGGCAGGCACGTGGATGTGCAGGTCCTGCTCGTCGAACCGATAGTCGCCAAGGCCCAGTCCGTCGGCGCGCGCCTTGACCAGCGTGACGGCGGCCTGGGCACTCTCCTTCATGACGTCGCCGAGCTGGCCGGTGAGGATCAGGCCGCCTTTGCCGCGGACCGCCGTGGTCTCGACGAACAGGATGTCACCACCGACCGGCGTCCAGGCCAGTCCGGTGGCCACGCCTGCCATGCTCGTGCGCAGCGCGACTTCGGCGTCGAACTTCGGCGCGCCGAGAATTCCGGCGAGCGCAGCGCGCGTGACGTGGATTGGCCCTTCGGCGTTCTCGGTGATGCGCACGGCCACGTGCCGCAGGACGCTGCCGATCTCGCGCTCCAGGTTGCGTACGCCGGCCTCACGGGTGTAGCTGGCGATGATCTCGCCGAGCGCTTCGTCATCGATCGAGGCCTGCGCGGCAGTCAGTCCGTTGGCCTCGAGCTGGCGGCGCACCAGGTAGCGGCGTGAGATGGCGAGCTTCTCTTCCTGCGTGTAGCCGGGCAGCTCGATGATTTCCATGCGATCGCGCAGCGGCCCCGGGATGCTGTCGAGGACATTGGCCGTACCGACGAAAAACACCTTGCTCAGGTCGAACGGCACGCCGAGGTAGTTGTCGCGGAAGGTGCCGTTCTGCTCGGGATCGAGCACTTCGAGGAGCGCCGATGCCGGGTCACCGTGCAGGCTGGCGCCGAGCTTGTCCATCTCATCGAGCATGAACACCGGGTTGCGCGTGCCGGCCTTGCGCAGCTGCTGGATCACGTTGCCGGGCATGGAGCCGATGTACGTGCGCCGGTGGCCGCGGATCTCCGCCTCGTCGTGGACGCCGCCGAGGCTCGCCCGCACGAATTCGAGCCCGAGCGCCCGGGCGATGCTCCGGCCGAGCGAGGTCTTGCCGACGCCCGGCGGGCCGACGAAGCAGAGGATCGGGCTGCGACCCTGCGGATTGAGCTTGCGTACCGCCAGGTACTCGAGGATGCGCTGCTTGACCTTGGGCAGGCCATAGTGGTCCTCATCGAGGATCTGGCGGGCGCGCGCGATGTCGATCGACTCGGTGGCAAGCTTTGCCCAGGGCAGCGCGATCAGCCAGTCCACGTAGGTCCGCACCATGGAATGCTCGGTGGATTCCTCGGGCATGCGCTCCAGGCGCCGGAGTTCCTTGGCTGCCTGCTGGGCCGCCTCATCCGGCATGCCGGCGGCGGCTACCGCCCGGCGCAACTCCTCGATCTCACTGCTGTCCTCGCCCTCGCCGAGCTCGGTGCGGATGGCCTTCATCTGCTCGCGCAGGTAGTACTCGCGCTGGCGCTCATCGATCTTCTCCTTCGTCTGCTCTTCGAGCTGACGCGAGAGCTTGAGCACTTCGACCTGGTGATTGAGGTGACCGAGCACCTGATCGAGCCGCTGGCGCAACTCGAGCGTCTCGAGGACGTGCTGCTTGTCGACCGGCTTGATGTCGAGAAAGCCGGCAACGAGGTCGGCGAGCTGGCCCGGCGATTCGATGCCGCTGACGACGCCGGCAAGTTCCGGCATCGACTGTGGCAGCAGCCCGATGGCCTCGAGTGAACGCTCCTTCAGGAGACGAAAGCGGGCTTCGAGTTCGGCGTTCTCCGGTGCGTGCTCGTTGACAAGGTCGAAGCGGGCCGCCAGAAACGGCAGGCCGCCGATGTAGTCGAGGGTGCGAAAGCGCTGCTCACCCTGGCAGACGACGTGCTGGGTGCCGTCGCGGGCGGTGAAGTAGCGGACGATGCGGGCAATGGTGCCGACCGGGTGCAGGTCGGTCGGCTGCGGCTCGTCGAGCGTAGGATCCCGCTGCATGACCAGTCCGATGCGCCGGCCGCTGCGGCTGGCTTCCTCGGCGGCGGCGAGCGAGATGCGTCGGCCAATCGTGAGCGGTACGACGGCGCCCGGGAATACCACGGTGTTGCGTACCGGCAGGATGATCAGCACGTCCTCGGGCACGACGGTCCCCGGCGCGGCGGTGCGGGCCTCGCCCGGCGCCCCGGCCGGATCGTCCTTGACGTTGTTCATGATGGCCTGTTTCCTCCGGGCCCGGGTTTGCCGCCGAACGGCAACGCCGGCAGCGAACGGGCTCAGGCCCAGTCATGGGGGCGTCCGGGAGGAATTCAATCGACGGTGTCAGGACAGGCGGTGCCCGGGGTTGCCCGGCAGCGACGCCGGGTCATAGAGCGCAGTGTGCGACACCATGCTGTAGCCGACACGATTGCGCCCCTGTTCCTTGGCCGCGTACAGCGCCTGGTCGGCAGCCTCGAGAGACGCTTCCGGGTGCATGCCGCGGACCGGCAGGGCGGACGTCACGCCGATGCTCACCGTCACGATGCGCCCGGGCGCCGATGCGTGTTCGATGCCCAGCCGCTCGATGGCGGACCGCGCCTGCTCGGCGACCTGCAGGGCGCCCTCCAGCGCCGTATCCCCGAGCACGGCCGCAAACTCCTCGCCACCGTAGCGTGCCACCAGATCGCCCGCCCGGCCGGCCACGTGATGCAGCGCGTTGGCGACGGCCTGCAGGCAGCGGTCGCCCTGAGGATGGCCGTAGCGGTCGTTGTAGGCCTTGAAGTGGTCGATGTCGATCAGCAGCAGCGACACCGGTCCCTGCGTGCGCATCGCCTTGCGCCAGGCGCGATCGAGGAACTCGGTGAGGCCGCGCCGGTTCGCCACGCCGGTCAGCGCGTCGGTGCGACTGAGGCGGTCGAGCTGCTCGTTGGCTGCCTTGAGGCGCTGGGTGCGGTCGTGGATCTCGGCCTCGCGCCCTTCCAGTACGCTGATCAGTTCGCGACGCAGCCGCTCGCCCTCCGCGAGCGATCGCTGCAGGTCGTCGTACGCCACCCGCTGGCGCTCGCCGACGCTGCCGAGCTGCTCGAAGACCACGGCCACTTCCCGCGGGGTGCCGGCTGGTGCGACGGGCACCACCGGGTGTTCCGGGTCGAAACCACGGACCGCGGCATCGAGCGCTCGCAGCGGATCGGTGATGCTCGCCGACAGTGCGACCGCGAGCCAGCCCGCCACGAGCAGGGCACCGATCGTCCAGCCGAGCACCACGGCGAGTTCCGTGCTGCGGGCGGCGGCGAACGTCGCGGCCGGGGCGAGCAACAGCACCCGCAGGCCGGGCCCGAAGGACGTGCTGATGCCGATGAATGCGGCCGATAGTGTCGCGTTGGTTCCGGCCGGTATCCCGAAGGGCACACCGGTCGTACGTTCGGCGCTTTTCACCAGTGCGGGGGGCAGGACATCGAGAGGCGCAAAACCGCTGCCCGCGCTGGCGAGCAGCACCCGGCCCGTGGCGTCCGTGACGATGACCTCGCCCGGCGGATGGCGGGTGAGCCAGCCCTGCGCTGCAGGTGTGGTCGCAAGGTCGAGTGCCGCCGTGACATGGCCCCAGGGTGCGCTGCCAGGCGTGGTGACCGGTGCGGTGAGCAGCAGCGTGGCACGCTCGCCGCGGACCGGGTCGCGGGTGGCGACGGCGGTCGTGACACCACGGGCATCCATGGTGCCGGCCTGCCCTGCGGAGATGAGCGTGACCTTGCCGCCGACGCGCGCGGTCGCCGCCACCACGGTCGCATCGGATCGTACCGCCATCACGCTCACCATGGCCGGTGCCCACTCGTGGTGCAGCCGAAGCTGGCGCTCGAGCGCTGCCGGCGAGAACTCGGCCTCGCGGCCGATGTGGCTGGCGAGACTCCCGAGGTCGGCAGCAGCGCCGTCGATCGCGGTGGCGAGGCTGCCGGCGAGGCCGATCGACTGTGCCTGCAGCGCATCGGTCACCCGCTCGGCACGCTGCCGGCTGGCGCGATCGCTGAGAACCAGCGCCAGCGAAATCGCCGGTATGGTGGCCAGCAGCACCATGGCCGTCGTGATCCGGCCGCGCAGGGTATGCGGTACCGGCAGGCGCCAGCGGCTGCGGGAGTGCTCGGTGTCGAACGCCAGCACCATGCCCGCACCCAGGGCGATGAACAGGGTCACGCCGAGCAGGGCGAGCCATCCCGGGCCATCGCCAGAAGCCAATTCGCGGGTGAGTCTGATCCAGCCGTCCATCGAACGCGGGGTGCATCCCGCCCGTGATCCGCCGATCGGCGCAGGGTACGGGCAGGCGCTGCCCTGTTCTGCGACCCATGGCCGGTTTTTTTAGTGTGCGCGTGAATGGGCCCGGCAGGACTTGAACCTGCGACCAACGGATTATGAGTCCGCCGCTCTGACCAGCTGAGCTACAGGCCCGTGTTGCGCCACCGGACGTCCCGACCTGCGGGACGGCTGATGCTGCGAATTCTAGCAGTGCTGCCCGCGGGGCAGGGGCCGGCGTGACCGCCAGTGCGGGATTCTGTTACTGTCGCGACCGCAGCCAGCGAACCAGCAACCTGGCAACGGAGCGCTATGGGGACCCGAACCAGAGACCTGCCGCCGCTGACCGGTCTGGCCCACATCGTGCGCGAACTGCGCTACCAGGAGGTCGCGCGCCAGGGGCTGGGTCTGCTGCTGATGCCGCTGTATGCCCTCGTTGCCGAGCCTATTGCAGCCTGGTTCATCGCCGGCGCTGTCCTGGTGCTGGCCGGTGCCGGGGTGCGACTCTATGCCTCGGGCTTCATCGTCAAGAACCAGGAACTGGCGACATCCGGGCCGTATTCGCTGGTGCGCCACCCGCTGTACACCGGCAATCTGCTGATTCTCGTTGGCTTCACGCTGGCGAGTTCGGTGATCTGGGTGGCGCTGGTTTCTGCAGCATTCTGGTGGTTCTACTACCCGACAGCCATCGAGTACGAGGATCGCAAGCTGCGGCGGATTTTCGGCGCACCCTGCGCGCAGTGGCAGCAGGTGACACCCGCGGTGATCCCGCGCTCGCTGGTGCCGCGGCGTGGTGGCCAGTGGTCGCTGCGCACCAGCCTCAGCCGCAACCTCGAGCCGGTGGTCATCGCCTACACGGCGGCCTGCTTCCTCTGGATCTACCGAGATCTCTGAGGACGTTCGATCGATGAGTGGGCAGAGGGACCCATCCTCGCCCGTCGTGGCCCGGAAATCCGACCGGCTGCTCGGGAGCGGCTACCAAGGCGTGGTCTACCTGCGCGAGCTGGCCGATGGGCCGCGTATCGTGAAGTCGCCGATCGGCAACGGTCTCGCACGCAGCGCGCGCCGCGCCATGCTCAGGCGCGAATATGCCGTGTACCAGCGCCTGCAGGGTATCCGGGGAATTCCGCGCTGCGACGGGCTGGTGGCCGGGGAGGATCTCGTGCTCGAGTTCGTACCGGGCGGATCCATGCGCGAGCAGCGGCTCGACGGTGCGGCACGCGAGCGATTCTTTGCCGAGCTGCTGGCACTCATCCGCGCCATTCACGGTGCCGGCGTCGCGCATGCCGACCTCAAGCGCAAGGACAACATCCTCGTCGGACCCGACGGGCAGCCCTTCCTCATCGATTTCGGCATGGCGGTCACGATCGACGCCAGCTCCGGCCCGCTGCGCCGCTGGCTGTTCCGCCAGGCGCGTCGCACCGATCTCAATGCGTGGTTCAAGCTGAAGTACCAGCGCCAGTCACGCACCGTCACCGCTGCCGACGCAGCCATCTACAGACCCACGGTACCGGAGCGGCTGGCCCGTGTATTGCGCCGGGGCTGGCGCGCGCTGACCCTGCGACGTCGACGACGCCGTCGTGGGTAGACGGGCGGCCGCGGTGACAGAAGCGCCAATGGCCGGTCCTGTCTCACGGCGCGGAGTCTGGCGGCTGCTCGATGGCGTGCTCGTCACGATGGTGGGCGGACTCTGTATCGCGACGGTTCTCGCCGCTGCCGCCCGCATAGGCTGGCTGACGGAACTGGCCACGCACTTCCGGCCGCAGTACGGGTTCCTCGGTCTGCTGGCCGGATTGCTGGCACTGGCGGCCGGGCGGCGCCTGGCAGCGACTGCCGCTTTGGGTATAGCGGTGGTGAACCTGTGGATCGCCTGGCCCTATCTGGCACCGTGGTTTGCCACCCGGACGCCACTCGCGAGCGGCGCGCCATCGGTGGTGTCGCTCAATTTGCACTATCGCAATACCGAGTACGAACGGGTCGCCAGCTACCTGCAGGCCGTCACACCGGACCTGCTCGTCCTTGCGGAGCTGACGCCCGACTGGTCACGCGCGCTGCAACCGGTGCTCGCGGGCTATCCACATGCGCTTGCCGCCAGTCGGCGCAGCCCCTGGGGGCTGGGGGTGTACTCACGTTATCCGTTGCGCGAGGCGTTCGGCACCGACCTCGGTGTGCGCGGCAGCTTCAACGTCATTGCCACCGTGGACTGGCTCGCCGGTCCGGTCCGGCTGGTCGCCGTACACCTCGCCTCACCGACACGACCGCGCTTCGCGCAGGCGCGTAACCGCCAGCTCGAACAGCTCGCCCAGATCCTCGCAGCGTCGGACCCGGCCTTGCCGCGCCTTCTGGTGGGTGACCTCAACATCACCCCCTTTTCACCTTATCTGCGCGACTTCCTGGCGCGCACCGGCATGCACGACGCCCGCCGGTCACAGGGCCTGCACGGCACCTGGCCAGGCTGGCTGCTGCCGCTGCAGATACCGATAGACCACGCGATCGTCGATGAATCGCTTGCGGCCACCCGCGTGCAGCGTGGGCCTGCAGTCGGGTCCGACCACTATCCGCTCGAAGTGCACCTGGTCCGCGCGCAGGCCGGCAGGAAATCCGGGGGTGAGCATGGTAAATAGTGCTGGCGCCGGCCCCGGTGCCGGTCGCGCGAGCGTCGCCGTCCCGATCCGGGAGAATGCCCGATGAGTCTCGTGAGTCAGATCCTCGCCCTGTTCGCCTACGCCTTCGTCACCATCGTGGGTCTCGGAGCCATTGCGGCTGCCGTCATCTACGTCATCGACAAGACGCAGACGAAGCACGCGATCCGCCGCAACTACCCGGTCATAGGGCGCTTCCGCTACCTGTTCGAACAGATCGGCGAGTTTTTCCGCCAGTACTTCTTCGCGATGGACCGCGAGGAGATGCCGTTCAACCGGGCCGAGCGCGCCTGGGTGTATCGCGCGGCGAAAGGCGAGGAAAACACCGTGCCTTTCGGCTCGACCCGTGACCTGCGGCCGGCGGGCACGGCGATTTTTGTCAATTGTCCCTATCCGATCCTGGACGAGGAAACCCGGCCCACTTCGGCGGTGACGCTCGGTCCGTATTGCCGGCTGCCGTACACGACGAGCCGCTTCTTCCACGTCTCGGCCATGAGCTACGGAGCGATCTCGAAGCCGGCGGTGCTGGCGCTCGCGCAGGGTGCCAGGACGGCCGGCTGCTGGTTGAATACGGGCGAGGGCGGGCTTGCACCCTACCACCTGGCCGGTGGTGCCGACATCGTGTTCCAGATGGGTACGGCCAAGTATGGCGTACGTGATCACGATGGCCGGCTGAGTGAACTGCGCCTGCGGGAACTGGCCAACTACGAGCAGGTGCGGATGATCGAAGTCAAGCTCAGCCAGGGCGCTAAGCCCGGCAAGGGCGGCATCCTGCCTGCAGCCAAGGTGACCGACGAGGTGGCCCGCATCCGCGGCATTGTGCAGGGCCGCGACTCGATCAGTCCGAACCGCCACCTGGAAATTCACGATGCCGGCTCGCTGCTCGATTTCATCGCCCGGGTACGTGACATCAGCGGCCGGCCAACCGGCTTCAAGACCGTGTTCGGGTCCTACGACTGGCTCGCCGAGGTCTGTGAGGAGGTCCACCGACGCGGCATCGAGAGCGCCCCGGATTTCATCACCATCGATTCCGGCGACGGCGGCACCGGCGCCGCTCCCATGACCTTGCTCGACAATGTCGGGCTGCCGGTGCGCGAGAGCCTGCCCCACGTCGTCGACCTGCTGCGCGAGCACGGCCTGCGCGAGAGGATCAAGGTGATCGCCAGCGGCAAGATGATCAACCCCGCCGGGGTGGCCTGGGCACTGTGCGTGGGCGCGGACTTCATCAACTCGGCCCGTGGCTTCATGTTCGCACTGGGCTGCATCCAGGCGATGAAATGCAACAAGAACACCTGCCCCACCGGAATCACGACGCACGACCGCAACCTGCAACGCGGCCTGGTGGTGGCCGACAAGGCCGAGCGCGTGGCGCGTTACCAGGAAGGCATGGAAAAGGAGGTTGCGGTGATCGCGCACTCCTGCGGCGTCGCCGAACCACGCCTGCTGCGCCGACAGCACTGCCGCATCGTGCAGACCGGTGGGCACACCGCGCTGCTGAGCGACATCTACCCGGACCCGGTCGGCAGCGCCTAGGCGAGGTTGCCGGTACCCAGCCGCGAAAACCCGCCGGTCTGCCTGGCCGGGTTCTCAGTCCTCTATGAGGAAACTGCGCAGCTGGTCGCTGCGCGACGGATGGCGCAGCTTGCGCAGAGCCTTCGCCTCGATCTGGCGGATCCGCTCGCGCGTGACGTCGAACTGCTTGCCGACTTCCTCCAGCGTGTGGTCGGTGTTCATGTCGATGCCGAAGCGCATGCGCAGCACCTTGGCTTCGCGCGGCGTCAATCCGGCGAGCACGTTGTGCGTGGCTTCCTTGAGGCCTTCGACGGTGGCCGAGTCGAGCGGGGAGGAGATCGTGGTGTCCTCGATGAAGTCGCCCAGGTGCGAATCCTCGTCATCGCCGATGGGCGTTTCCATCGAGATGGGCTCCTTGGCAATCTTGAGGACCTTGCGCACCTTGTCCTCGGGCATCTCCATGCGTACGGCCAGCTCCTCGGGCGTCGGCTCGCGGCCCATTTCCTGGAGCATCTGGCGCGAGATGCGGTTGAGCTTGTTGATCGTTTCGATCATGTGCACCGGGATGCGGATGGTGCGTGCCTGGTCGGCGATCGAGCGTGTGATGGCCTGGCGGATCCACCAGGTGGCGTAGGTGGAGAACTTGTAGCCGCGGCGATATTCGAACTTGTCGACGGCCTTCATCAGGCCGATGTTGCCTTCCTGGATGAGGTCGAGGAACTGCAGCCCGCGGTTGGTGTATTTCTTGGCGATCGAGATCACCAGGCGCAGGTTGGCCTCCACCATCTCCTTCTTGGCGCGGCGTGCCTTGGCCTCGCCGATCGACATCTGGCGGTTGATTTCCTTGATCTCGGCGATCGACAGGTGGGCCTCCACCTCGATCTGCTGCAGCTTCTTCTGGCAGCGGACGATCTCGTCCCTGAGTCGCGCCAGTGCCGAGGAATGCTTGCGCTTGGCGCGAATGTGCTTGTCGACCCAGCTGAGGCTGGTCTCATTTGCGGGGAAAGTCGCCAGGAAATCCTTGCGCGGCATCCCGGCGTCACGCACGCTCAGCTGCATGATGCGCCGCTCCTGTCCACGAATCGATTCGACCGTGTCGCGCAGATGGGCGCATAGCGTGTCGAAGAGCTTCGGGGCGAGCCGCAGTTCCATGAGTTCGGCAGCGAGTTTCTCGCGTGCCTTCATGGTGGTCTTGTGGGCCGCGCCATTGGCGTCGATCGCACCAATGACCTTCTTCTGGTGCCGGAATATCGACTTCAGGCGCTTGTCGGCTTCAACCGGATCGGGGCCGAGTTCCTCGGCCGCTTCCTCGTCGTCACCATCCTCCGCCGCATCGACCTCCTCGGTGACCTCGCGTGCGCTCGCCGGCAGGACTTCCTCCGGCTGATTCGGGTCGACGAAGCCGGTGAGGATGTCCTGCAGGCGCGTCTCGCCGGTCTTGACCGGCTCGTACGCGGCGGCGATCACGTCGATCGACGACGGGAAGAACGCCACCGACCGCTTCACCTGGTCGAGGCCTTCCTCGATGCGCTTGGCGATGCGGATCTCCCCCTCGCGGGTCAGCAGCTCGACCGTGCCCATCTCGCGCATGTACATGCGCACCGGGTCGGTGGTGCGGCCGAATTCGCTGTCCACGGTGGCCAGCGCCGCTGCCGCTTCTTCGGCTGCTTCTTCATCGCTCGTGACCGGCACGTCGGACAGCAGGATGGCATCGGCGTCGGGGACCTTCTCGTAGACGGTGATCCCCATGTCGTTGATCATGTTGACGATGTCCTCGATCTGCTCCGGATCGACGATATCGTTGGGCAGGTGATCGTTGACCTCCGCATAGGTCAGATAGCCCTGCTCCTTGCCGCGCGCAATGAGGAGCTTCAGCTGCGACTGCTGTTCGGCGGTGGAAGTGTTGTCGGTATATTCGTCCACTGCGTACCTCGGCACGAACGCGTAAACCGCGCATTATATGGGGCCGCTGCCCGCCCATCCACAGCCGCTGGCCGGGCGGCTACCGGTGGCCGGTCTGGTGCCGCAGCCCCTCGGCTGGCTGGCAACCTCATGAAAATACTAGAAATACCACGTCGTGCCCGGGTGGCAGCCGGCCCGCTGCCGGGGCGCGAGGTATATCGGCCGGCGTGGCGGGATCTTTACCCGCTGTCCGCGATGCCGGCGCGCTGCAGTTGCCGGAATTCCTCTTTCTCTGCGGTGGTCAGGCCGTCGGTCGCGGCTTTGGCGACGAGTTCCGCCAGGCGCTCGTCGCGTCCCTGAGCGACGATGCGTTGCAGGCTGTCGGCCAGTTCCCGGGCCGCGGCCGCCTCGCTGACCAGCAGCTGCCCGGTCAGGATCTCGGCAAGGTGCGGTCCTTCGGGCCGGTCGCGGAATCGCTCTACCAGTGCGCCCGGGGTCAGCCCTGGTACATCGCGCGTGAGCTGCAGCAGCTCGACGAGCAATGCCGTGCCCTTCGAGCGGACGTTGCCGAGCCCGGACGGTACCGGCACATCACGGCCGAGATCCGGCCGGTGCACGAGCAGCGTGATGGCCTGCCGCACCAACGACGGGCGCTGGCCGGCCGATCGTGGCCTGCGTTCCGGTATCGGCGGCGGCGCATTGACCGGCTCACCACCCAGGGCCGCAGTCAGTCGCTCGCGGCGCAGTCCGACCGCCTCGGCCAGCCGGTCGGTGAGCAGTTCGCGATACACACCGGGCGGCAGGAGTGCGAGGAGCGGACGTGCCAGCTCCGCGAGGCGGGCGCGGGCGTCGAGCGAGTCCGGACCGGCCTGCCGGCGCAGTTCATCGAGCAGGTAGTCCGAGAGTGGCAGGCTGCCGGCAGCACGTTCCGCAAAGGCCGCGGCACCTTCCCTGCGCACCAGCGAATCGGGATCTTCGCCGTCAGGCAGGAACAGGAAGCGGACCTGACGCCCTTCGCGCACCTCCGGCAGGCAGGCCTGCAGGGCGCGCCAGGCCGCGCTGCGGCCAGCGCGATCACCGTCGAAACAGAAGACGATTTCCGGCACGACGCGGAACAGGCGCCGGACCTGGTCGGGAGTCGTGGCGGTGCCGAGTGTGGCGACGGCATCGCGGATGCCGTGCTGCGCCAGTGACACCACATCCATATACCCCTCGACCACGAGCAGCCGCGTCAGCCGACGCTCCGCCTGGCGCGCCTCGTACAGCCCGTAAAGTTCCTGCCCCTTGTGGAAGACCGGTGTTTCCGGCGAGTTGAGGTACTTGGGTTCGCCGGCACCGAGGACCCGGCCGCCGAAGCCGATCACGCGGCCACGGCTGTCACGGATGGGGAACATGATCCGGTCGCGGAAGCGGTCGTAGTAACCGCCTCCATCACGCGCGACGATCAGGCCGGCGGTCGCAAGCCGCGCACGCTCGTCCTGCGCCTCCGGGAACTCGCCGAGCAGCGCATCCCAGGCGGGCGGCGCGTAGCCGATGCGAAACACGCGCGCGGTTTCACCGTCCAGACCACGCCCGCGCAGGTATTCGATCGCCGCCGGGTGTGCACGCAGGGCCTGCTCGAAGAAGTTCGTGGCACTGGCCAGCACATCGTAGAGTGGCGCGAGCGGGGATTGTGGCTGACCACCACCTTCCCGTGGCACTTCCAGGCCGAGCCGGGCGGCGAGTTCCTCCACGGCGGCGACGAACTCGACCCGATCGTACTCCATGAGAAAGCCAAGGGCGGTGCCATGCGCGCCGCAACCAAAGCAGTGATAGAACCCCTTGGTGGGGCTCACGGTGAACGACGGCGTCTTCTCACCGTGAAACGGGCAGCAGGCCTTGTACTCGCGGCCTGCCTTCCTGAGCGGCACGCGTGAGCCGACGATCTCGACGATGTCGGCCCGCTGCAGCAGTTCGTCGATGAAATGCTGGGGGATGCGCCCGGTCATGACGGTTGTCGGAGCCCTGTGCGCCGCGGGGTGCAGCGGCGAGGATAACGGCCGGCGCGATCCGCCGTCCATGCGCCGGGGGTCGCGCTCAGCCGGCGAGGCGGGCCTTCACCAGCGCGCTGACCCGGGCCATGTCGGCCCGGCCCTGCACTTGTGGGCGCAGCGCGTTCATGACCTTGCCCATGTCCTTCGCGCTGGCGGCGCCAGTGGCGCGCAGCGTTTCCTCGAGCAGGGCGCTGATCTCGGCCTCGCCGAGCTGTGCCGGCAGGTACGCCTCCAGCACACGGGCTTCTTCGAGTTCCTTGCCCTCGAGGTCGGCGCGCCCACCGCTGGCAAATTGCGCGGCTGCTTCACGCCGCTGCTTGATGGACTTCTCGATGAGTTGCAGCACGTCGGCGTCGGACAGCTCGCGCCGCTCGTCGACCTCACGCTGCTTGATGCCGGCGAGCAGCATGCGGATCGTACCGAGGCGCAGTTTTTCGCCGCCACGCATGGCGGCCTTCATGTCGTCCTGGATCCTGCTCTTGAGCGTGCTGCTCATTGCACGTGCAGGACTGGCGCCCGCATCAGTACAGGCGCCGGCGCCGATTGCTCTCGCGGGAGGAGCGCTTGAGCTGGCGCTTGATGGCGGCGGCACGCTTGCGCTTGCGTTCCTGGGTGGGCTTCTCGTAGAACTCGCGACGGCGCAGCTCGGTGAGAATGCCAGCCTTCTCGCAGGCGCGCTTGAAGCGGCGCAGGGCAGCATCGAAGTGCTCGTTTTCTCTGACGCGTACGCTCGGCAAGTTCGTCGTCCTCGGCCGTGATGTTCAGGCGAAAAAAACCGGCACGCGGCCGGTCGAGACCGCACAATATAGCCATTCCTGCGCCGTTTGCAAAGGAGCCGGGACTCCCGGGTCGACCATGATCATCCTCGGCGTCGAGACCAGCTGCGACGAGACTTCTGTGGCCCTGCTCGACGACGACCGCGGGCTGCTGGCCCACCTGGTCCACAGCCAGATCGCTATCCACGCCCCCTTCGGCGGGGTGGTGCCGGAACTTGCCTCGCGAGACCACATCCGCAAGTTGCTGCCGCTGGTCCGGCAGGCCCTGGAACAGTCCTCGCTGCGTAGCAGCGACATCGATGGCGTGGCCTACACCGCGGGTCCGGGGCTGATCGGTGCCCTGCTGGTCGGGGCGACCGTCGCTACGGGGCTGGCGGCAGCCTGGCGCCGTCCGGCAATTCCGGTCCACCACATGGAAGCCCACCTGCTGGCGCCGTTGCTGGAGACGCCGCGTCCCGGGTTTCCGTTCCTGGCGCTGCTGGTGTCGGGAGGGCATACGCTGCTGGTGGCGGTCGGCGGCGTCGGCGACTACCGGGTCCTGGGCCAGACGCTGGACGATGCTGCTGGCGAGGCGTTCGACAAGACCGCGAAGATGCTCGGACTCCCCTATCCGGGCGGCCCACAGCTCGCGCGCCTCGCCGGTACCGGCCGCCCGGACCGGTTCCGGTTTCCGCGACCGATGCTCAACCGCGCCGGCCTCGACTTCAGTTTCAGCGGCCTGAAGACCGCCGTGGTGCTCGAAGCGAGGCAGCTGGCCGCGGCGCGGCCACTCGAGGAATCCGTGCGGGCCGACCTCGCGAGCTCGTTCCAGGAAGCCGTCGTCGACATACTCGTGGCCCGGTGCCTGCGGGCACTCGAGCAGACGTCCCTCACGCGCCTGGTGGTTGCCGGCGGCGTCGGGGCCAATCAGCGGTTGCGCCAGCGGCTGCGTGACGAACTGACAGCCCGGGGCCGCGAAGTCTATTATCCGCGCCACGAGTTCTGCACCGACAATGCTGCCATGGTGGCCGTGGCTGGTCGCCGGCGTTTCCCGTCCCGCGACGCTACCCGCAGCTACGCGATCACCGCCCGCGCCCGCTGGGACCTCGAAGAATTGGCGCCGGCCTGAAGCCGGCCCGAGGCCTGAAACGAGCCATGGACACGATTTTTCTCAACGACCTGCGCGTCCGCACCGTCGTCGGGATATGGGAGTGGGAGAGGCGCATTCGCCAGGTCGTCAGCATCGACCTGGAGATGGCTGCGGACGTACGCACGGCCGCGGCGCGTGACCACATCGACGCGACCCTGAACTACAAGGCCGTGGCCAAACGGGTCACGCAGTTCGTCGAGGAGTCCCGGTTCCAGCTGGTCGAGACCCTGGCCGAGCGTATCGCTGGCATCGTGACCGAGGAGTTCGGCGTGCCCTGGGTGCGCGTGGCCGTACGCAAGCCATTCGCCGTGCGCGGGTCACGCGACGTGGGCATCAGCATCGAGCGAGGGCAGCGGGAGCCCTGATGGTGCGGCGGCGACGGCCTGCTGCCTGCGCGACGCCGTCCACGCCGTGGGTGACCGCCTACGTGGGCATCGGCAGCAACATCGAACCGGAGCGGCATATCCGGGCAGCACTGCGGCGCTTGCGGGAACGGTTCGGCGAACTGCGCCTGTCGCCCGTCTATCGCAGCCCGGCCGAGGGGTTCACCGGCGACGATTTCCTGAACCTGGTGGTCGCCTTCGACACCCGGGAGCAACCCGGGGCCGTGATCGATTTTCTCGAGCGGTTGCATGTCGAGGCGGGTCGCGTACGCGAGGCCGAGCGCTTTGTGTCGCGAACTCTCGACATGGACCTCCTGCTCTACGGAGATGCGGTGAGCAGTGAGTTGCAGCTGCCCCGCACCGACATCACCGACCACGCTTTCGTCCTCGGCCCACTGGCCGACCTTGCGCCGACGCTGCGCCATCCGGTCAACGGGCGCACCATGCAGGAGCTGTGGGAGGCCTTCGACCGGGAGCGACACCCGCGGACGCGGGTCGAACTCGCTGGTGCCTGAGGGCGTTACCAGCCGACGCTGCGCCCGCCGTCGACGACGATCACCTGGCCGGTGACGTAACTGGCGTCCCGGACCAGGTACAGCACGCAGCCGGCGATGTCCTCCGGAGTGCCGGCGCGATTCATGGGGATCTGGCGGACGATGCTGTCGCGGGTCGTGTCGGCGATGCCGTCGTCCGGCCACAGGACGGCACCGGGAGCGACGCCGTTGACCCGCACAGCGGGGGCGAGGTCGCGCGCCATGGAGCGCGTCAGCATGGCCAGTCCGGCTTTGGCGGCGCCGTACACGGCGTGATCGCGCAAGGGCCGGATGGCGTGGATGTCGATCAGGTTGACGATGACGCCACCGCTTGCGCGCAGGTGAGGCAGCGCGGCCTGCGACAGGAACAGCGGTGCGCGCAGGTTGGTGCCGATCAGGTCGTCCCACTGTTCGGTGGTAACGCTGCCGAGCGGGGTGGGGTAGAAGCTCGAGGCGTTGTTGACGAGGATGTCGAGGCGGCGGGTCTTCGCCACCACCTCCCCGACCATCGCCGGAAGGCCCTGGACGTCGAGCAGGTCGGCCTGCACGAGCTGCGTCGATCCGGGCCGGAGCGCTTCGAGCTCTGCGGCGAGTGCGCGCGCCGGCTGCGCCGAGGCCCGGTAGTGAATGGCGATGCCGGCGCCATGGGCGTGCAACGTGCGCGCGATGGTGGCACCGACGCGCCGGGCGGCACCGGTGATCAGCGCCCATCGACCGTCGAGCGTCGCCGTTCCCGCCGTCATGGTGAGGTGCCTGCTGCGTGCCGTGTCGCCAGTGGGTTGGCCCGAGGCCGTAAGATTACACCACCATGCAGCAGCGATTCGAACTGCCGCCACCCGATGCGGCCGCGCGTGTCCACGGTGAACGTGTGGCGGCGCACATCCACGAGGCGATCGATGCGGCCGGTGGCTGGATCGACTTCGCGCGCTTCATGGATCTGGCGCTTTACGCACCCGGCCTCGGCTACTACAGCGCCGGTGCCACGAAGTTCGGGCCCGCCGGTGACTTCGTCACCGCACCGGAGATTTCGCCGCTGTTTGCGCGCTGTCTCGCACGCGCCTGTGCGCCGTTGCTCGCCGGCGACCCGGGGCGCAGCGTGCTCGAGGTCGGTGCGGGCAGCGGGATCCTCGCGGCCGAGCTGCTGCCGGCCCTCGCCCGGCACGGGGCCGACAAGGTGCGTTACCGGGTGCTGGAGGTCAGTGCGGAACTGCGTGAGCGCCAGCGCGAGACGCTCGCCCGCCTGGCACCCGGGTTCCTGTCGCGGGTCGAGTGGCTGGACACCCTGCCGCAGGAATCCCTCGACGGCGTGGTGATCGCCAACGAGGTTGCCGACGCGCTGCCGGTGAGCCGGTTCACGCGTACGGCTGGATCCGTCCTCGAGCAGGGGGTGTGCCGTGTGGCGGACGGCTGCGCCTGGGAGGCGCGCACAGCGCAGCCGGATCTCGCACGCGCGGTTGCCGCCATCGAGGCCGACCGCGGCGCACCGCTGCCCGAGGGCTACACCTCGGAAGTGAGCCTGCGCCTGCCGGCGTGGATCGCTGCGCTCGGCGCTCTGCTCGGTAACGGCTGCCTCCTGATCTGCGACTACGGCTGCTCGCGGCGCGAGTTCTATCACCCCGAGCGGCACGAGGGCACTCTGACCTGTCACTACCGCCACCGCGTCCATCACGACCCATTGCTCCTGCCGGGGCTGCAGGACATCACGGCCTGGGTGGATTTCTCGGCGGTCGCCGCGGCGGGCGAGGCCGCGGGACTGACGGTCGCCGGCTATGCCACGCAGGCGCACTTCCTGATGGGCGCCGGGATCGATGCCGAACTCGTGGCGGCCAGCGGCACCGGCGGCTTGCCCGACATGCGCCTGGTGCAGCAGGCCAAGACGCTGCTGCTGCCGGGTGAAATGGGCGAGCGTTTCAAGGTCATGGCGCTGGTGCGCGGACCGGTGTTGCCAGGTGGCTTCGGCTGGCGCGACCTGCGCCACCTGCTCTAGGCGCCGGTTGCTGCCTTCACGGTCGCGATGGCGCGGGCACGTTCCTGGCGGATCGCATCGCCCAGCGCTTCACCGGTGAGGCCGCGGGCCACGATCGACGACACATCGACCGCTGCAGCGGCGCTGCGTGCAGCGCGCAGCAGCGTTGCCTGCGGATAAGGAGCCCCGGCGCGGCCCAGGCGGCCGCCGGCATCGGCTTCGCAGGCGGCGAGGAAGTCCTCGAAGCGTTCCGGGCGGCGCAGGGCATCGACATCTTCGAGCAACGCGAGCAGCGTGGCGGGGCGCAGCTCCGCCGCGCGGTGGGCGAGGCCGTGGTAGCGGGCGACTGCCAGGCCTAGTTCGCGGAACCGGTTCGGGACACCGAGGCGCCGGCACAGGTTCTCGGCGAGCGCCACGCTGCGCTCCTCGTGACCGATGTGCTTTGGCCAGTACCGTGCTGGTGTCGCAGCCTTGCCGAGGTCGTGCACGAGCACGGCGAAGCGCACCTCGCTCTTCGCCGACAGGCGGGCGCTTTCGCGCAGGGCGAGCAGCAGGTGGGCGCCAGTGTCGACCTCCGGATGCCAGGCCTGGGTCTGCGGCACGCCCCACAGGGCATCGATCTCGGGGAAGATCACGGCGAGGGCGCCGCAGTCGCGCAGGACGGCAATGAACACGTCGGGGTGAGGTCCTGCCAGCGCCCGTTCGGTCTCCTGCCATACGCGTTCCGGCACCAGGGCACCGGCCTCGCCCGCCGCAACCATCTCGCGCATGAGCTGCAGCGTCTCGGCAGCGACGGCGAAGCCGAGCGGGGCGAAGCGCGCCGCGAAGCGCGCCACGCGCAGGATGCGCACGGGGTCCTCGCGGAAGGCGTCGGACACGTGACGCAGGCGGCGTGCGAGGAGATCGGCCTGGCCGCCGTAGGGGTCGATGATCCGGCCGTTGGCGTCCTCGGCCATGGCGTTGATGGTGAGGTCACGCCGCAGCAGGTCAGCCTCGAGCGTCACGTCGGGGGCGGCGTGGACGGCAAAGCCCTGATAGCCGGGTGCTGTCTTGCGCTCCGTGCGCGCCAGGGCATGCTCCTCGCCGGTCTGCGGGTGCAGGTAGACGGGAAAACTTGCGCCGACACGCCGGAATCCGGCTGCTTCCATTGCCGCCGGAGTCCCGCCGACGACCACCCAGTCGCGCTCGCGCACCGGAAGGCCGAGCAGCCGGTCGCGCACGGCGCCGCCCACCAGGAAGGTCTGCATGGGGCCATTCTAGCCGGTATCTTTTCCGGTCATGATCGCCAGACCTCCCGCGCTCTGCTGCACCGGCTTGCTTGTCCTCGGGTTGCTCGCCGGCTGCAATCCGGCCTACCTGGTGCAGGCTGCGGGCGGGCAATGGCAGCTGATGAAGACGCGCCGGCCGGTGGCCGAGGTGATTGCGGATCCGGCCACGGCACCGGCCACGCGCGGGCAACTGGAGGAGGCGACCGCCGCGGTGGCGTTCGCACACACGGCGCTGGCACTGCCTGACAACGGCAGCTACCGCGAGTACGTGGATGTTGGCCGGTCCTATGCGGTCTGGAACGTGTTTGCGGCGGGACCGTTCGATCTCGCGCTGCGCCGCTGGTGCTTCCCGATCGCCGGCTGCGTGGCCTACCGGGGCTACTTCGCCGAGCACAAGGCGCGGGCTTTCGCGGCCGGGCTCGCTGCCGACGGCGACGACGTCCACGTCGCCGGGGCAGTGGCCTACTCGACCCTGGGTTACCTGCGCGATCCCCTGCTGAGCAGTGTGCTGCAGCTTCCCGGCGCAACCGCGGCGGCGCTGATCTTCCACGAGCTGGCACACCAGCGCCTGTATGTGCCGGGCGACACCGTTTTCAACGAGAGCTTCGCGACGCTGGTGGAGCAGGAAGGGCTGACCCGCTGGCTGGCCGAACGGGGCGAGTGGGCGGCGCTGTGTCGCTTCGGGAATGGGCTGGAGCGCGCGCGACAGTTGCGGGCGCTGCTCGATGAAGCGCGTGCGGAGCTTGCCGCGATCTACCGTTCGGCGTCGCCCGAGGCGCAACGCACCGCGGCCAAAGCGGCCGCGTTCGCCCGGCTGCTCGGACGCTATCGCATGCTGCGGGCGGATTGGCGGGAGCCGCCGTACTTCGACGGCTGGTTCGAGGGCGACATCAACAATGCGAGCCTCGGCGCTCTCGCTGCCTACGATCGCCTGGTCGGTGTGCTGCGCGTGATCCTCGCAAGCGAAGGCGGCGATCTGCCAGCCTTCTACCGCCGGGCCGAACGGCTGGCGCAACTCGACGAGGCTGCGCGCGGCGAAGTGCTGGGGGCGATCACCGCAGCGGACGAGCACGGACCCGGCAATGACTGCCAGGCCCGTGCCACAGCGCCTGCCGGCTAGCGGATCTGCAGCAGCAGGTCGCGGTCGCCGCGCCGGATGGCGAGGATCAGCAGTCGCTGGTCGCGCGCCACTTCCTGCAACTGCTCGACGGACCGCACCCGGATGCGGTTGACCGCGACGATGATGTCGTTGGTGCGCAGGCCGCGCGCGGCTGCCGGGCTGCCGGGCTCGACGCTCGCGATCAGCACGGCGGGGCCCTTGAAGCTGCCTTCGCTGCCGCCGTAGGCGGAGAACTCGGCGCCCGCCAGGGCCGGATGGACTTCGCCGGCGCTGACCTGGGTGGCATTCTCGCGCTCGTCGAGGGTGGTGGTGACGTCGCGGCGCTTGCCCTCGCGCAGCAGGCCGAGCCCGACCTTGTCGCCGCTGCGCTTGACGCCGATGGCGGTACGCAGCTCGGCAGCACTCCGGATCTTCTTGCCGTCGACCTCGACGATCACGTCGCCGACCTTCACCCCGGCCTTCTCGGCCGCCGAGCCTGGGGTTACCTCCTGCACCAGCGCGCCTTCGCCGTTGTCGACGCCGTAGGCACGCGCAGTCTCGGCATTGAAGTCGCTGATGCTGACGCCGAGCAGGCCGCGGCGCACCTTACCGAACTCCAGGATCTGCGACATGATCGACTTGGCGATGTTCACCGGGATCGCGAAGCCGATGCCGATGTTGCCGCCGCTGTTGGAAAAGATCGCGGAGTTGATGCCGATCAGCTCGCCTTTCAGGTTGATGAGCGCGCCGCCTGAATTGCCCGGGTTGATCGACGCGTCGGTCTGGATGAAGTCCTCGTAACCGTCCCGGTTGATGCCGCTGCGACCGAGTGCGCTGACGATTCCGGAGGTGACCGTGTGTTGCAGGCCGAAGGGGTTGCCGATCGCCACCACGAAATCGCCGACCTCCACCTCGTCGGAATTGCCGAGCTCGATCTGGATGAGCTTCTCGGGTGTGGTCAGCTTCAGCACGGCGATGTCGGTGCCAGCATCGGAACCGATCACCGTGGCCTTGAAGTTGCGGTTGTCGTTCAGCATCACCTCGATCTCGCTGGCGTTTTCCACGACATGGTGGTTGGTGATGACGTAGCCGTTGCGGGCGTCGACGATCACGCCCGAGCCGGCGCCGCTCACCTCGCGCGGTTGCTGGTCCGGCCCGCCAAAGAAGCGCCGGAAGAACGGGTCATCCATGAGCGGATTGCGCGGGATGTTGACGGTGCCGCGGGTGACGATGCTGACGACGGCGGGCGATGCCTGTTTCACCAGCGGCGCGAGGCTTGGGACGCGCTGTTCGCCGACGACCGCGGGCAAAGCGCCATGGCCGGGTGGGGCGAGGGCGAAGGTCAGGGCCGCGGCAAGCATGGCCGTGCGCAGGGTCGGGATCCGCATGCGTGATTTCCTCGGTGACTGGCGATCTGGGGGTGGCCTGGAGAGCGCGAATCATAGCCGGTTCCCGGTGGTGTTCAGCGGTGGACAGCCGGTGGACAACCGGGGGAAAGCCTGGGAATGGAAACCACAAGATATTGTGTTTTGCAGGCAGGACAGGAGCTTGCAGCCGGGCCCATGATCATTATTTGAGCAATACGAAGGTAGTGTACCAAGCGATTGTTTTTAAACAATTTAAAACATGTTCTAAGATAGCGCTGATCGCTTGACACCCCCCCGGTGACGGACATAACCTACACGTCGACCGGCACAAGATCTTGTGCTGCCGCCTCTCGAGGAATTCCGTGTCCGCCACCACCCTGGCGGATGGCTGGAAGGCCGCCGGAGGACGGTACGTGGAGCGGTCGGGGTGGGGTTTTTACGGGGGCAGGCCCGCAGCTGCGGACCGTGGTTTTCGCGGGGGTTGAGTGTCGCGATGAAAATGGCAGTCCAGGTCGACCGGGCAAAGACCCCGGGCATTTCCTTCCAGGAAGCGTCGATAGACATCTGGGACAAGAAATACCGCCTCAAGTCGAAGAGCGGTGAGGTCATCGACGAGACCATGGACGATACCTACCAGCGCATCGCCCGGGCGCTGGCCGAGGTGGAGCCGGAGACCGAGCGCGAGCGCTGGTTCGAGACCTTTCTCTGGGCGCTGCGCCGGGGCGCGATTCCGGCCGGGCGCATCGTTTCCAACGCCGGAGCGCGCGAGCACAAGCCGGCCACCTCGACGATCAACTGCACCGTGTCCGGCACGATCGCCGATTCGATGCACACGATCCTCGAGAAGGTCCACGAGGCGGGCCTCACCCTGAAGGCCGGCTGCGGCATCGGCTACGAATTCTCGACCCTGCGTCCGCGCGGCGCCTACGTCAGCGGTGCTGGTGCCCATACCTCCGGGCCGCTGTCGTTCATGGATATCTACGACAAGATGTGCTTCACGGTGTCGTCGGCCGGTGGCCGGCGCGGCGCCCAGATGGGCACCTTCGACGTCGGCCATCCGGACGTGCTCGACTTCGTGCGCGCCAAGCGCGAAAACGGCCGGTTGCGGCAGTTCAATCTTTCGCTGCTGATCACCGACGATTTTATCCGGGCAGTCAAGGCAAACCAGCCCTGGCCGCTGGTGTTTCCGATCGACGCACGCCTCATGCAGGACGGGGGCATCGACCTCGACGATCCCGAGCAGGTCCTGTGGCGCGAGTGGCCGGTCACCGAGGGCTACGTGAGCAACGAACGCGGTGAAATCGCCTGCCGCGTCTACAAGAAGCTCCCGGCGCGACGCCTGTGGGACATGATCATGGCGTCGACGTACGACTTTGCCGAGCCGGGCTTCGTGCTGATCGACCGCGTCAACGAGATGAACAACAACTGGTTCGAGGAGACGATCCGCGCGACCAACCCCTGTGGCGAGCAGCCGCTGCCGCCCTACGGTTCCTGCCTGCTCGGTTCGGTCAACCTCACCAAGTTCGTGCTGGAACCGTTCACCGACGGTGCGCGCTTCGACTGGGACGAGTTCCGCCGGGTGGTCTGCGTCTTCACCCGCATGCTCGACAACGTCGTGGAGATCAACGGCCTGCCGCTCGGACGCCAGCGTGACGAGATCTGGCGCAAGCGCCGCCACGGCATGGGCTTTCTCGGGCTCGGCTCGGCCATGGCCATGCTCCGGCTGCGCTACGGTTCACGTGAATCGGTGCAGTTCACCGAGGACGTGGCCCGCGAAATGGCCATTGCCGGCTGGGAGACGGCGATCGAACTGGCCCGCGAAAAAGGGCCGGCGCCGATCATGCTCGAGGAGTTTGCCGTGACGCGCGCCATGTTGCGCCAGCGCCCGGAGATGGCCGCCGACGGCTGGCAGGTCGGTGACCGCATAGCGGGCCGGGTGCTGCATGCCCGCTACAGCCGCTACATGCAGCGGGTGGCGCAGGTTGCTCCCGAACTGGTCAGGGAGATCGAAGAGATCGGCGCGCGGTTCACCCATCACAGTTCGATCGCGCCTACCGGCACGATCTCGCTGTCGCTTGCGAACAACGCCAGCAACGGCATCGAGCCGAGCTTCGCGCACCACTATTTCCGCAACGTCATCCGCGAAGGCCGCAAGACGAAGGAGAAGGTCGACGTCTTCTCCTTCGAGTTGCTGGCCTACCGCCAGCTCGTCAACCCTAACGCCATGCCGGGTTCGACGCGGCCGGAGGAGCGGCTGCCAGAATATTTCGTCACCGCTGACGATATCAGGCCGCGCGAGCATGTCGACATCCAGGCGGCGGCACAGAAGTGGGTCGATTCCTCGATTTCCAAGACCGCCAACGTGCCGACTGACTTCCCGTACGAGGAGTTCAAGGACATCTACCTGTACGCCTACGAGAAGGGCCTGAAAGGCTGCACGACCTTCCGTTTCAACCCCGAGGCATTCCAGGGCGTGCTGGTCAAGGAGCAGGACCTCAGGAACACCAGCTATACCTTCGTGCTCGAGGATGGTGCCGAGGTCACGGTCAAGGGAGATGACGAGGTCGAGTACGACGGCGAGCTACACACGGCCGCCAACCTGTTCGACGCGCTCAAGGAAGGCTATTACGGCAAGTTCTGACGCGCTGGCGCAGAGCTGCCTGGAGACACCCGCATGCCGAAGATCACCATCGACAAGAAGATCGTCCGCTATCGCGTCGAAGGCGCCGACAGCAGGGCCGCCGAGAGCAAGGCTGAGAAGCCGGCGACGCGCGAAGTCAGCCCGGACGGCAAGGTCGTGCGCATGCACGAGAGGCTCGAGCGCCCGGAGATGCTGATGGGCTCGACCTACAAGGTGAAGACACCGGTCTCGGACCACGCGATGTACGTGACGATCAACGATATTGTGCTCAATGCCGGTACCGAGCATGAACAGCGCCGCCCGTTCGAGATCTTCATCAACTCGAAGAACCTCGATCACTACCAGTGGATCGTGGCGCTGACTCGCCTCATGTCGGCGGTGTTCAGGAAGGGCGGCGATGTCACCTTCATGGTCGACGAGCTGAAAGCGGTGTTCGATCCGCGCGGCGGCTACTGGCAGCCGGGCGGCAAGTTCATGCCTTCGATCATCGCCGACCTCGGCCACATCATCGAGCGCCACCTGAAGTCGATCGGCCTGTTGCCACCGGATTCGCTCGATGAGCACCAGAAACGCCTGATAGAGTCGAAGCGCCGGGAGTTCGAGGAGCGCAGCCGCCAGCAGGATGCCTTCGCCAAGGGGCACTACCCGGACGGAGCACAGCTGTGCAAGGTCTGCAACGTCACCGCCGTGGTGATGATGGATGGCTGCCTGACCTGTCTCGCCTGCGGCGATTCGAAGTGCGGCTGACAGCCCGCCGTTTCTGACCGTATCCGGCGCGTCCCTGGAGGCACGCCGTCAGCCGCGATGTTCCGCGGCAGGGCCGGCCGGAGATCACGGCCGAAGTCGGCTCCTACGCGGGGGCCGTGGCAGCCTGTAAACTTGCCGGCATGAGCCTCGCCGTTCCCGATTTCTCCACGGTTCGGACCCTGGTCGCGGGCGACCTGATGCTCGACCAGTACTGGTTCGGGCCGACGTCGCGGATTTCGCCCGAGGCACCGGTGCCGGTCGTCAAGGTGACGCAATCGCAGGCGCGCGCAGGTGGGGCGGCCAACGTGGCCGTCAACCTGGCGAGCCTCGGCGCCGAGACCGTCCTGACCGGTATCATCGGCAACGACCCGCCCGGTGCGACCCTGCGGGCGCTGGTCGGCGAACGCGGTATCGGCCTCGACGCCGTGCAGTCGGCGACGCTGCCGACCATCACCAAGCTGCGTGTCCTGAGCCGAAACCAGCAACTCATCCGGCTCGATACCGAGGATGCCTTCGGGCCCGCCGACGCTGCCGACCTCGTCGGGATCGTGCGCCGGCACCTGCAGGCAGCCGCCGTCTGTATCCTGTCGGATTACGCCAAGGGTACGCTGAGCGAAGCCCAGCGCCTCGTACAGGACTGCCGCGAACGCAACGTGCCGGTACTCGTCGACCCGAAGGGCGCGGATTTCACCCGCTACCGGGGCGCGACGCTGCTCACGCCGAACCTCGCCGAGTTCGAGGCTGTCGCCGGGTCCTCTGCCGACGACACCGAACTCGTTGCGCGTGCGCAGCGGATGCGCACCGATCTGGCACTGGCCGCGCTGGTGATCACGCTGGGCGAGCGCGGCATGGTCGTGGTCAGCGCCGAGCGCCAGGCGGTGTTCCTGCCGGCGCGCGCCCGCGAGGTGTTCGACGTCACCGGCGCCGGCGATACGGTGATCGCCACGCTTGCCGCCGGGCTCGGAGCCGGGATGACCCTCACGGATGCGGCCGCACTGGCCAATGTCGCCGCCGGCCTGGTGGTGCGCAAGATCGGCGTGGCTTCGGTGACACCTTCCGAGCTGCGCCTGGAGCTGCACGAGCGCGGTCGGGGTGGGCGCGGGCTCCTCCATCGCGACGAGGCGCGCCGGGTGGCCGAGGAAGCGCGGGCGCGTGGCGAGCGTATCGTCATGACCAACGGTTGCTTCGACATCCTGCACGCCGGCCACGTTGCCTATCTGGAAGAGGCCAAGGCGCGTGGCGATCGCCTGCTGGTGGCGGTCAACGACGACGACTCGGTGCGTCGCCTGAAAGGTGCCGCTCGTCCGGTCAACAACCTCGAGGATCGCATGGCGGTGCTTGCCGGCCTGGCTGCGGTCGACTGGGTGGTGCCGTTCACCGAGGACACACCGGCGGAACTGGTAGGCGAAGTCCTGCCCGACGTGCTCGTCAAGGGCGGTGACTACCGTCCCGAGGATATCGCCGGCGGCGCTGCTGTCATCGCCAACGGCGGCACGGTCGAGGTGCTGAGGTTCCGGGAAGGCCGCTCGACGTCGCGCATCATCGCGGCGATCCGCGACCGGACCTGACCACCGGACCGTGCGGCTCGCCTACGTCGTTTTCTCCTGGCTGATGCTGCCCGTATTCCTCGGGCACCTCCTGTGGCGAAGCCTCAGCGAGCCACGCTACCGCGAGCGCCTGACCGAGCGTTTCGGCTGCGGATTCGCTCAGCTGCCGGGTCCGAGCATCTGGATCCACGCGGTGTCTGTCGGTGAAGTGACGGCGGCGGCGCCGCTGGTCCGCGCGCTCGGCCGGCGCTATCCCGGGATGCCGCTGGTCGTCACCACGATGACACCCACGGGTTCGCAGCGTGCCCGGGACCTGTTCGGCGCGACGGTGACCCACAGCTACATGCCCTATGACGATCCGGGATCGGTGCGGCGCTTCTTCGACCGGGTCCGGCCTGCACTCACGGTCATTCTGGAGACCGAGATCTGGCCGAACCTCTACCACGAGTGTGGACGCCGCGGGATCCCGCTGGTCATGGCGAGTGCACGGATCTCGGCCAGGTCGGCACGGGGCTACCGGATCCTCTTCAACCTGATTCGCGACAGCCTCGCGCACGGCATCGTGATTGGCGCCCAGAGCGAGGCTGATGCGGAGCGGTTTCGCCGGCTCGGTGCCAGCCCCGCACGTACCCACGTCACCGGAAACATCAAGTTCGACTTCGAATTGCCTGCCGGGGTGGCGGCCGCCGGGCAGGCGCTGCGCATGGCCCATGCTCCCGGTCGCGCCGTCTGGATTGCGGCAAGCACGCACCAGGACGAGGAACAGGTGGTGCTCGAGGCGCATCGGCAGGTTCTGGTCAGCCGGCCCGATGCACTGCTGATCCTGGTGCCGCGCCATCCGGAGCGTTTCGCCACGGTCGCTGCGCTGGTCGCACGGGAGGGCTTCTCGAGCGTTTCTCGAAGCAGCACGGCGACCTGCACGTCGGCGACCGAGGTGTTCCTTGGCGACAGCATGGGCGAACTGGCTTTGTTCTACGCGGCCGCCGACGTTGCCTTTGTCGGCGGCAGCCTGGTGCGGGTCGGTGGCCACAACCTGCTGGAGCCGGCTGCTCTTGGCCTGCCCTCCATCACGGGGCCGTACAACTTCAACGCCCCGGACATCGCGGAGCTGCTGCTGGAACAGGGCGCCACGAGCATCGCGAGTGATGCCGGTACGCTCGCTGCCGAGGTTATCCGGCTCTGCGGCGATGCGGACGAGCGTGAGCGACGCGGTCAGCGGGCGCGCCAGGTCCTCGAGAGTAATCGCGGTGCCGTGAGCCGCCTGCTCGCGCTGGTCGAACCCCTGGTCGCTGCCGGGGCAGGCGTGGTTGCGGGTCCGTCGGGCTAGGGCGTTGCTGGCGCCGGCGCGGTGGGCCGACTCTCGAGCCAGGCGTTGATCTTCTGCAGATCCGGCTCGGCGAGAGCCCCAGTCGCTTCCTTGAGCTTGACCACGTTGACGATGTAGTCGTAACGGCTGCGTGCGTAGTTGGTCTCGGCCTGGTAGAGCTGGCGGCGGGCGTCGAGGACATCAACGGTGGTGCGGGTGCCGACCTCGAACCCGGCTTCGGTTGCCTGCAGTGCGGTCTGGGCTGATTTCAGCGCCTGTTGCAGCGCCTTGACGCGCGAGATCTCGGAGGTCACGGCGAGGTAGGCATCGCGCGTGGCGCGTTCCGTCTGCCGCGCCGTACGTTCGAGCCGCTCCTTGGCGGCGCGATGCTGGTAGACGGACTGCTGCACACGCGAGCTGGTGGCGCCACCACTGAAGATCGGCAGGGCGACCTGCAGGCTGATGCTGTCCGTTTCGCTGTCGAATGCCTGGCCACCGATGGTAAAGGTGCCGCCTCCGGGAGGATCGGAGTCGAAGAACACGTTCTGGTTGCCGCGCTGCCGGTTGTCCGTGTGGCTGCCGACCAGATCGACTGTCGGCAGATGGCCGGCCCGTGCAATGCTGATGTCGTCCCGGGCGATCTCCGCACCGAGCTGGGCCGACTGCAGGCTGAGGTTCTGCTGCAGGGCTGTCTCGACCCACTGGTCCTCGTCGGCCGGCGTCGGCGGCAGAAGGGGGAACTCGTCCTTGGGCTTCGCCAGGTCTCCCGGATAGTCTCCGACGATTTCGCGCAGGACCTCCTTGCTGTTGGCGAGCTGGCGTTTGGCGAGGATTTCGGCGGCAATGGACTGGTCGTAGCCGGACTGTGCTTCCTGCACGTCGGTGATGGCGATCAGCCCGACCTCGAAGCGCTTCTGCGCCTGCTCCAGCTGGCGGGCGATGGCCTCCCGTGCCGCGATATTGGCAGCCAGCGTGTCCTCGGCGGCGAGGACGTTGAAGTAGGCGTCGGCGACGCGCGTGTACAGGGCCAGTTCGGCGACGCGATAATCGATGTCGGCCTGCAGGACCTCCTTGTCGGCCTGTCGGAAGCGCACCCACTGGTCCCAGCGGAATACCGTCTGGCGCAGCTGCACCTGCCAGTCGTCCTTGTCGGTCCGGAATGCGGAATCGGTGAGACCGCCGACTGAACCGAAGGAAACTCCGCTGCGGGTGCTGTCGGTCTCGTCCTGGCCAAAGGACGCGGTTCCCGAGATCTGTGGCAGCAGCGCCCCACGTGCCTGCGGCTTGGCCTCGCGTGCGGCCATGCGGCTCGCTTCCGCCTCGCGCAGCTGCGGGTCGTTCTGGCGCGCCATCTGGTAGACGTCCCAGAGCGTCTCGGCGCGCCCCGGCGTCGTGACCAGCAGCAGGGCGAGAAAACCGGCAATCGTCAGGGTTCTGACCATGTTCGTCGTTCCCGATGAAGCGCCGCGGCCACGCCATCGGGCGGGCGACGTCGGCGAAGCGTAAAGACTAATGGAAAGTCCGGCGCAGGCGCAGGCGCATACTGTAACGATTTGTAACGTCGCCGACCGGGTCTGCCGCCGGCATCAGAACTGGAACCTTTCCCGCTGCGGTGCGTGGGCTAGCACCGGCAATACGGTCTCGAACAGCGACTCGCGCTCGAAGCCCTCCGGGGTGCGATGGACGAGGCAGGCTTCCATTGCCGGTGCCTGCCCGACAACGACGAACAGGCGTCCCCCCTGGGCGAGCCACTCCTGGAAGCGGCTGTCGTATTCGGGAAGCGAACCGGTGACGGCGATGCAGTCGAACGGTCCGGGTGGCTGCCAGCGGAAGACGTCCTGGGTGAGGACTTCGCAGTTGGCGGCGCCCGCGTCCCGCAGGTTGCGTCGTGCCGTCTCGGCAAGTACAGGGTCGATCTCCAGGCTGGTGACCTGCGCCCCGAGCCGGCCGAGACAGGCGGTGAGAAAGCCACTGCCGGTGCCGACCTCGAGTACCCGGTCCGTGGCGCCGACGTCCAGGGCCTGCAGGATGCGTCCGGCGACCTGGGGCGTCAGCATCCGCTGGCCGCCGGCCAACGGGATTTCGGTGTCGGCAAAGGCGAGGGTGCGGTAGGTCTCGGGCACGAATTTCTCGCGCGGCACCTCGCTGAGCGCCCGCAGGACGGCCGGATTGAGCACGTCCCAGGCACGGATCTGCTGGTTCACCATCTGGGCGCGGGCTGCTGGGGTGTTCAGGGACATCGGGAAACGGACTCCTTCGGAGCGTTGCTGGGCAGGGACCCGGTGGAGGTGGCACGGGCCGGCGGCCAACCGCCATTATGGTGAAAACCCGGGGTTGGGCCGCAAGCCCATCGGCTATGCTACCGAAAAATTCGCCACCGGACCGGGATGTCCGGGCGGCACGTCCCCCGGGGAGCGCCTGCCGCGGGCAGTGCGCTGCGACGCGCAGTGGTGCCCCGACCGACATGGACGATGACATCATGATGAGGCCGGGTACCGGCGACCGACTTCTCCCGTGACGGCCACGACCCAGTTCTGGCTCATCGGTTCGCTTGCGCTCGGCTGCGCGGCGCTGGCCGGGATCTCGCTGGTGCTCTGGCTGGCGCTACGTCGCCAGGCCGGGCGCATCGACACGCTGCACAAGGATGTATCTGCGGCCGCGGATGGTGGCGCCTTCAACACCCGGCTCGACTATCCCCGCGATTCGGCCGAGCTCGCCGGGCTGGGCGCCACCATCAACCGCCTGTTCGAGACGCTGCAGGCGCGCGACCGTCAGGTGCGCGAGCGCGAGACGCTGTTTGCCGACCTCGCCAACACCATGCCCGAGCCGGTGCTGGTGCACCGCGAGCGCATCATCTTTGCCAATCGCGCCGCAGCCGAGCTCCTCGGTGCCGCGCCGGAGACCCTCATCGGCCGCCCCGTGACCGACATGGTCCGCTCGGCTTACCGGGCGATGACCCGCAATGCGGTCACCCGGCGTCTCGCCGGAGAAATCCTCCCGGAGCGCATGGAGGTGCAGCTCGTCAACGGTCAGGAGTCCGGCCTGTGGGCCGAGGTGAGCGGCGCAATCATCGACTACCGTGGGCAGCGGGCGATCCTCACGATCGCGCGCGACATCAGCTACCGCAAGGATATCGAGAGCACGCTCGGCCGCGGCAAGCAGCAGGCGCAGATCACGCTCGAATCGATCGGCGAAGGGGTCATCACGGCGGATCAGGACGGCGTGATCGATTACATGAACGCCGCTGCCGAAAAGCTGACCGGCATCGGCCGTGAGCAGGCGATCGGCAAGCGCATGGGCGACGTCGCCAGGCTGATCGATGAGACCGACCGGCGCGACCTCGGCGATCCGATCCAGCGCTGCCTGACCGATCGTCGCCGCGTCAACATGGGCCGGCGGGCGATGCTGCTGTCGCAGGCGGGCGGCAGGGAGCTGTCGATCGAGCTGACCGCCTCGCCGATCCGGGGGCCGGGGGATGTCCTTGCCGGGGCGGTCGTCATCATGCACGACGTCTCGGAGATCCGCGGCCTGACCAAGCGCATGAGCTATCAGGCCACGCACGATGCGCTGACCGGCCTCGTCAATCGCCGCGAGTTCGAGCGCCGCCTCGATGAGGCGCTGCAATCGGTGCGCGAGCACAACGTCAGCCACGTGCTCTGTTACCTGGACCTCGACCGCTTCAAGCCGGTTAACGACACCTGCGGGCACATTGCCGGTGACAGCCTGCTGCGCAGCGTTGCCGGGCTGATCCGCGAGAAGGTGCGTGAGTCCGACGCGGTGGCGCGGCTCGGCGGCGACGAGTTCGGCGTACTGCTGCTCGGCTGTCCGCTCGACAAGGCGCGCCAGATCGCCGACGACATCTGCACCGCGGTGCGTGACCACCGCTTCGTGTGGCAGGACAAGGTGTTTTCCATCGGCGTCAGTATCGGCATGGTCGAGATCGACCGCGACAGCACCACGATCGAGGACATCCTCGGTGCTGCCGATTCCGCCTGTTACGTCGCCAAGCAGGAGGGGCGGGGACGGGTCCACGTGTACTCCGCGCGGGACGAAGTCGCGGCGCGCCAGCGTGGCGAGATCTACTGGCTGCGGCAGCTGCAGGCCGCACTGAAGGAAGATCGTCTCGACCTGTTCGTGCAGCCTATCCTCGCGGTGGCTGGCCGCCAGGGTCAGGGACCGGCGCTCGAGGTGTTTCTGCGTCTGATCGACGATCAGGGCAAGCTGGTGCAGCCGGCGAGTTTCCTGCAGGCCGCCGAGCGCTACCACCTCATGGGCAGCCTCGATCGCTGGGTGGTGCGCACCACGCTCGGTGCCATCGGGCAGGGCACGATCCGCCTGCCGGAAGGCCGCAGCTGCACCATCAATCTGTCGGGGCAGAGCCTGGGCGAGGACGATTTCCTCGAGTTCGTGGTCGAGTGCCTCGACCAGAGCCAGGTGGCGCCGGCGCAGGTGTGCTTCGAAGTCAGCGAGAACGCCCTCATGGCCGACGTCGAGCGTGCCGAGCGCTTTGCCAGTGTGCTGCACGGCATGGGCTGCCAGTTCGGGCTCGACGACTTCGGCAGCGGCGTCGGTGCGCTTGCCAGCCTGCGCGGACTGGCGATCGACTATCTCAAGATCGACGGCGCCTACACCCGCAACCTGAAGTCGGATGCCGTCAACGGGCAGGTCGTCGCGGCGATCACGCGGCTGGCGAAAACCGTCGGCTTCAAGGTCGTGGCCGAGCAGGTCGAGGTGCAGGCCGATTTCGATGTCCTGCGGGAGATGGGGGTCGACTACATCCAGGGCCATTTTGTCGATCGGCCCTATCGGATCGGCGAACCCGGTGCGGTCGCCGTCGCCGTTCACTGACCGCGCCGCTGGGCTCCCGCGTTGCAACAACGCGCCTGTGTGTGGCCTGCCAGCGCAGTGGCGAAATCCGGGTAGGGGAAAGCCGCATTGTGACTGCGGTCGGGCCGGTGCTAGCGTCGAATCGTCCCATGAGGCAGCGCGCAAGGCGGCAGCTTATGAACGACGGTCAGGCGACGATCAAGGGTACGACGGGCATCGGGCCGCTCGATCTCGAGCACCAGCGGCTGGTCGAGGCGATCAACGAGACCTGCGCGGGACTCGAGCATGGCGCCGACCGCGACTCGGTCCTCGATGGACTGGGGTTGCTGTACGTGCGGATCAATGCCTACGTCGCGCTGGAACAGCGCCTGGCGCACGAGCGATCCCTCGAGGCGGTCTCGCTGCGCAAGGCACGTTACCACGCCCTGCTCGAGCGCATCGGCGCCATGATGGACGCCTTCTACGAGGGTCGCTGCGGAGCCTGTGACCAGGCGCTGACGAAGTGCCTGCTGTCGTGGCTCGACCAGCACACGCGCTCGAGCCGCGCGCCCCTCACGCCGGGTTCACCCACCCTGGCGCGGTGCTGAAGCCGGCAGCGCTTCGTTACCCCGGCGGGTGATCGCACCGGCCCGCGGCCCAGCGGGGCCTTACTGTACGTTGACGCCTGTCGGAGCCGATGGCGGCGCCGTCGGCCTGTCGGCGTGCTTGTACAGGAACACGGTGCAGTCGTACATGCAGGTCGTGTACATGATCACCCCGTATTCGGGGATCGGGGTGGCCAGCGTGTTGAGCTGACCCGGGTCGGGCTCGGTCGCCCAGATCGCTGTCGGGATCGAGCCGGTCTGCTGTGCGGTCCAGGTATCCGTCTGCACGTTGTAGGTGTAGAAACGCCGCCCGTACTCGAGTACCAGGTACAGGCCCGTGGCGGGGTCCGTCGTGATTTCGACACGCGGTGATTCGAGGTCGATCGGCGGTGTACGCAGCGCGGTCACCTGCCCGTTGCTGGCCACCTTGCCGAATGCACGGCTGGTGTCGTTGCCACCACCGAAGATCACGACCTTGTGGGTGGGGTTGTACTCGGCGACGCTGTGGTAGCTGGTCGTCGGGCCGTCGGCAAACTCGCTCCAGCTGTGGCTGCTGTCGCTCAGCCGGTAGAACGTGCCCTTGTTCAGCAGCAGCAGGCCACCGGCTTCAGGGAAGTGCACTGCCGCTTCACAGCACGAATAGCTCATGCTCGGAAACGAGGGCATGTCGCTGAACGTGCCGGTGTTGATGTTGTACTGCTTGCCGACGAAGCCGTCGGGCAGCACCGTGTAGATCACACGGTTGGTGACATCGATGTCGGTCAGGTCGTACTCGTGTGCCACGCCGGTTCCGGACCACGGGTCCGGCAGGACACTCCACGAATTGGTCGCTTCGGAGTAGACGACGAAGCGGCGGCCGTCGCCGGGATCATCGCTGCCGATGTAGTAGGCCTTCTTCGATACCGGGTCCCAGCGGATGCCCTCGGCGTACGGGAGGATATGGCCGACGCCGCCGGTCCGCGTATCGCTGAGGGCGCTGTCGATGTTGCCGGTCTGCAGTTCCGCCCAGGTTCCGGGTTGCAACGTAGCGGCCAGGTCGCTCAGGGCCGAACCTGCAGCGATCGTCGGGCCCGCGAGCGACAGCGCGGTCGCGGCCAGTAGGGCTGAAAGACGCATTTCCATTGCCTCCCGATTCGAACTCGTCACGATCCCATCACCCTTGGCTGCGGTTGTCATGCAGCCCTGGCGGCGAACGAACCCTGTCTGGCCGGCACCCATCCGTGGGCCGGGTCCGCCGGCGTCTGCAACGCATCGAGACGCTGGCTGGGGCTGCACCGCGCGCCGCAATTCTCGCCCCCGCGGGTTGCGCTCGGCAAGCTGCGGACAGGCTGCAGGCGCACGTTTTTGACCCGGGCGCGACATAAGCCGGGCGCACGCGTCACAGTTCCGCAATCCGGTTCGTGGCGCCGCGGCGCGCAGGGACTGCCGTGCCCTCAACCCCGGCCCGGCGCCGCTGCGGCAAGACAGTGCGCCAGCTCGGCGGCCTGGTGGCTGCGGGCATAGCGCAGCACCACGTCATTGCCCGGCACGGCATGGGCGCCCTGGCGGATCGCGGCCACGAACGCTGGCAGTGCGGCGACGATCGCTGCAGCATCGGCCAGGTCGATCACCGTTGCGCCGCCGGTTTCGGCGAGCAGCCCAGCCGTATCGCCGGCATGTGCGGTCAGGGCCAGGATCGGGCGGCGCAGTCGCAGGTATTCGTAGACTTTCGCCGGTACCAGGTGGTTGCACGAGGCGCCCTGCAGGATGAGCAGCCCGTCGGCGTCGGCGCAGTCCTGCAGCGCTGCGCGATACGGCAATGCCGGCAGCAGCCGCACCAGGTCGCCAATGTCGAGATCGGTGATCATCCGGGCAAGGTACTGCTCCGAGCCGCAGGCGCGCAGGTCGAACACGCAGTCGGTCGCGCGCAACTGTCCGGCCCGTTTGAGCTGCGCGAGCGCCGCGAAGAACTGGCTCGGATCGCGCTCCCCGGGATAGATCACACCGGCATGGACCAGCCGCACGGGTGCCCCTGGCGGCTTCGGCCCCTGCTCGGGCAGGCGGATGCCGGCAAAGTCGGGTTCGTCGTAGCCGTTGGGGATGACCAGGCAGCGGCCGGCCGGCAGCTGTGGGTAGCGCGCGAGGTACATGCGCCGGGTCGACTCGGTGGTGAAAACCAGGCGCGTGGCATGTTCAACCACCTGCCGTTCGACCCAGCCGTAGCTGCGCCGCGTGAGCGGATCGGTGGGGAATTCGTCGTCCAGCATGGAGTCGCGGAAGTCGGCGATCCACGGCAACCCGGTCAGCCGCGCGAGCGCGCGGCCGACGAGATGCGCGCTGGCGATCGGATGGGTCGACCAGAGCGCGCGCGGGCGGTGCCGGCGCACCAGCATCAGGCCGGCTGGCACGGCACCGGCGAGCCAGCTGATCCAGCGATCCGGCTGCGCCAGCCAGCCAGGGTAGCGCCCGGCAAGGGCCAGATGGCGCGCGGTGTCGAGCGCGAAGGCGCGCCTGACTGCGGTTCCCGGCGGTATTTCGCCGAGCAGGTCCGGACTGACCGCCGGGTAGGCGCGGGAGTTGGCCGTCAGCACCAGCGGACACCAGCCGTTGTCCGGCAGGTAGCGGGTGAACTTCAGCGTGCGCTGAATGCCGCTGCTGCCCTGCCAGGGCGGGTAGTGGAACGCGACCATCAGCACCTTGTCCATCGTCCGGGTCATCCAGGCTGTGGGGCGCGTCAGCCGTGCCCGCGGCGGCGTATACCGGGCAGCGCCTGCCACGCACGTCTGGCGAGGCCGCCGAGCACCTGCAGGAACGGCTGCAGGTCGTCGCGTGCCAGCACGGCGTGGGAGCAGCGCGGGTCGAGCAGTTGCCCGAGCCAGCGCAGGAACGGGGTGCGCTGGCCCTTGCCGTACTCACGGATCCATTCCAGCTCTTTCTCGAGCCATACCCAGCGGACGTCCGTACGGTAATCGAGTGCGGGCCGGGTTGGCAGGCCCTGAACGTCGCGATAGAAGATCCACGGCAGGTCGACGCCGCAGTCGGACAGCAGCCCGTCGCTCAGCCCGAAGCGCCAGTTGATCTCGATAAGCCGCAGGCGGCCGTCCCTCGCGTCGTACTTGAAATCGAGGCCAGCAACGCCGACGTAGTCGAGCTGGGCGAGCAGTGCCTCGGCGGTCCGGCAGAGTGCCGGGTCGGCGACCGACTGCAGATAGCTTTCCGTGCCGAAGCGGTCGGGAAAAGTTCGCAGCTTGCGCCCGACGAAGGAGACCAGCATGCGCCCGCGTGCATCGCGATAGCCGACGTAGTAATGCAGGTTCTCGCTCGGCCCCGGGATGTATTCCTGGGCGATGATCGTGTCGAAAGCAGCCAGGTCCGCACAGCGCCGGCGCAGTTCCCCCAGGTCGTCGACCTGCAGCGCCTTGCGCCGGCCGATGCGTGCCACGACCCGCGGATCGTCGAGCCATTTCTCGTGGTGGTCGGGCTTGATCACCACCGGGAAGTCGAGGTCGGCCTCGAGACGTGCCCAGCCGCCCGGCGGCTCGCGGTCGAACACGGCGCTGCGCGGCATCGGTGCACCGGCCGCCGCGAGGATGCTGCCGAGAGTCTCCTTGCCGACCAGCAGGTCGAGGGTGTGGCGTGGCTGGTGATGCAGCCAGAAGCGCGATGCCAGCTGCTCGCGGTGTCGCGCCACGAACAGCAGTTGTTCGTCGCCGAACGGATAGAGCACGGCTTTGCGTCCGAACTTCGCGCCGAGATCGAGCAGGACCGGCAGCAGGGCCGCGTCGTCGCTCGATACGGTGAGCGGCTGCACGTAACGGCAGCGGGTGCCGATTGCCGCCGGATCCGGGTCCAGCCCGATCACCGGGATTCCCCGGCGTCCGAGGCTGCGCGCGACGGGCAGGCTCGTGTACGACAGGCCAAGGAGCACCGCTGGTGCGCTATCGGCCGGTGCTGCCATGGCCTGCGCCGTGCTCATCGGCCGGTACGGTGATACGCATTCACAGCCGGTCGCGACGCACGATGTCCTCGAAGGACTCGTGTTCGCGGATCAGCTGGTCCCGGCCATCGCTCACCATGACGACACCCGGGCGCGGATTGGAAAAATTCATCTGGTTCGGGACGAAGTAGGCGCCGGCATCCATGATGGCGAGGACATCGCCGACGGCGAGTTCGGGCAGCGGCTCGAACTGCGCCACGATGTCACCCGGGTGGCACAGCGGACCGAACAGGTGCCAGGCAGCCGCCACCGGCTCCCGCATCCGCGACGCGGCGAAGATGCGGTGGAACTCGTATCCGAGCGGCATGGTGATGTTCTTGCCGCCGTTCAGGATGACGTTGCGCACGCCACGGCGGCCGTCCTTGATCGCCAGGACCTCGAGCAGCAGCAGTTGGGCCGAACTGGAGATCGCCCGGCCCGGTTCGAACACGAGCGTCGGCAGCCGCGCCGTGCCGTCGGGATAGAACCGGCGCACGAGTGTCGTGATCGCATCCGCGTAGTCGGTCGGCGCCGGTGGCACCGGACCCGGTGCCAGCAACGGCGGCAGACCATTGAGCATCAGCTTCCCGTCCATGACCGAGTGATGTCTTACGGTCGGTACGCCGAATCCGCCACCGAAATCGAGATACTCCATCACGAGGCCGGTTTCCCGCTGTACCACGCCGGCAAATTCGAGGACTTCGCGGATCGCCTGGACGTAGGTGCCCACGTCCTGGATGCCGGTGCCGAGGTGCAGGTGCATTCCGCAGCCGGCGAGGTTGGTCCGGGCGCGAATGCGGCGAAAGGCCTCGAGCGCCTTCCCGCTGTCGATGCGGATGCCGAACTGCGACGACCAGCCGACGGAGGTGATCACGCGCACCCCGACCTTCTGGAGCACGCCGTGACGCGCTGCCAGCGCATCGATGGCGTCGATTTCCGCCGGGTTGTCGATGTTGATGATGCGCACGCCGCTTTTCACGGCGCGCTCGAGCCCGGCGGGGGTCTTGCCGGGTCCGTTGACGATGATGCGGTCAGGCGGTACGCCGAGCTGCAGAGCCAGCCACAACTCGAACTCGGAGATCACCTCGGCGATGGCGCCCATGGCGTGCAACTCGCGGATCACGCCCGGAACCGGGTTGGTCTTGTAGGAGTAGGCGACCTCGACCTGCGGGTAGCGACTGGCGAAACCGTCGTGAAAGGCGTGATACGTCTGCGCGAGCTGCTCGCGGTTGACGACGTAAAGAGGCGTGCCGTAGCGCCGGCCGAGTTCCGCGAGATCGCAGCCCTGCACGAGCAGGTGGCCGCGCGGATCGGTCGTGAGGCCCCAGTCCCGCTCCGCCATGGCGATGAGGTCGACACGGCGGTTGCCGTGGCGCCAGCGATCGAGGTGATGGATGCCGTGCAGCAGCCCGAGCTTGAGGGCCGTTTTCGGCGAGGAGAGAAATTTCACGTCCGTGCCTTCGCGTTCTTGTCCCTGTCGAGCGCTTCCCCCACGGGCCGGAGGACCTGTTGGGCCCCGGCATCTCCGTTCATGGTAAGTCCTGCCGGATCAGACGTCTGTGTATTGAACCGCAGAAAGCTGTTACCAGTTGTGCTGTTGAGGCTGCGGTGCAGCATATGACTGAATATCAAAAATTGTGAGCGCTGACCGAAGATTAGGTAAATTACGCACGCTGCCCGAGGTTGCGAAACGCACCGCCGTACGGTGTACTAGCAACATTCGTCAAATGGGCAAACCCGTCGCGAGGCGGGGACGCAAAGCCACCGGTCTTTAGGGTATTGACCTAATGACAGCGGGGTTGCCGAAGGTCAGCCGGACCGCAGGGACTGCGGTCGCGCAGGTAAAGCTGGCTTCGTAGCATTCTCCCTTCTCGTCATTGGGACGCGTCCAGTATGGGCGCGCCTCGTTACCGCTGGGAACGGTGCCAGATCGCGAGACAAGGAATGCTCCCGGTTGGGACGAGGATGCTATGCACATGGATACCTGTTCTGCCCGCGCGTCGCTGCCGGGTTACCTGCGGCTGGCCACGCTGGCAGCGGCTACCACACTGCTCGGCGCCTGTGGCGGATCGACCAGTGAAGTTGCCGGGGCTCCGGACGACCCTGGCCCGGACAACAGCGCACCGGTGATCTCCGGCTCGCCCTCCGGTGCGATCGCTGCCGGCAGCGCCTACAGTTTCCAGCCCAGTGCGACGGATGCCGACGGTGACGCCCTGACCTTCAGCATCACCAACAGGCCCGGGTGGGCGACGTTCAACACCAGCACGGGGCGCTTGAGCGGCACGCCGACCCGTGCGAACGTAGGGGCGCACGCCAACATCCGCATCGCGGTCAGCGACGGTAGTGCGAGCGACACCCTGCCGGACTTCTCGATCACCGTATCGAACAGCGCGCCGACGATCTCCGGAACGCCGCCGGCTGCGGTCACCGCCGGCAGCGCCTACCTGTTCCAGCCCACGGCCGCCGATGCCAATGGCGATCCGCTCACCTTCAGCATTACCAACCCGCCGGGCTGGGCGACTTTCAATACCTCCACCGGGCGCCTCAGTGGCACACCGGGCAGTGGCAATGCGGGCAGCTACGCAAACATCCGCATTACGGTCAGTGACGGCAGTGCCACAGCGTCCGTGGGACCCTTCTCGATCACCGTCACCGCCGCGAATGCGGCACCGACCATCTCCGGTACCCCATCGACATCGGTGACCGTCGGCAGCGCCTATCAGTTCCTGCCCACGGCAGCGGACGCCAATGGCGACCCGCTGACCTTCAGCATTACCAACAAGCCGGACTGGGCGACTTTCAACACCGGTACTGGCCGGCTGAGCGGCACGCCCGGCAGCGGCAACGTCGGCACCACCAGCAATATCGTCATCAGGGTGAGCGACGATGCGGCGAGCGCATCGTTGCCGGCGTTCTCGATCACCGTGAACCAGGTGGCCAACGGTTCCGCGACGGCCTCGTGGACCCCGCCGACCACGCGCACCGACGGTTCGGCACTGACCAATCTTGCCGGCCACAAGATCTACTACGGCACGAGCCAGGCGGCTCTCAACCAGGTCGTCAACGTCAGCGGCGCCGGGATCACCAGCTACGTGATCCAGAACCTCTCCCCGGGCACCTGGTACTTCGGCGTGCGCGCGTACACCAGCGACAACGTCGAGAGCTCGCTCTCGAATATCGCCAGCAAGACGATCCAGTAGGACAGGACGGCGGAAATGCCCGCCGCCACGCGGCCCGGAGCGCGAACGCGCCCGGGCCGCGCGTCGTTCAGAGCAGTGGCACCAGCAGCAGCGCCACGATGTTGATGATCTTGATCAGCGGGTTGATGGCCGGGCCTGCCGTGTCCTTGTAGGGATCGCCGACGGTGTCCCCGGTGACGGCGGCCTTGTGGGTGTCGGAGCCCTTGCCACCGAAGTTGCCTTCCTCGATGTACTTCTTGGCGTTGTCCCAGGCGCCACCGCCCGTGCACATCGAGATCGCGACGAACAGGCCCGTGACGATGGTGCCGATCAGCAGGCCGCCGAGGGCGCGCACGCCGGCGCCTTCGCCCATCGCTACGTTCAGCGTGAAGGCAAGGACGACGGGCACGAGGATCGGGAGGAGTGACGGTACGATCATCTCCTTGATCGCAGCCTTGGTCAGGAGGTCCACGGCCTTGGAGTAGTCGGGCTTCGCCTTACCCTCCATGATGCCCTTGATCTCCCTGAACTGGCGCCGTACCTCGGTGACCACCGAGCCCGCGGCGCGGCCCACGGCTTCCATCGCCATGGCGCCGAAGAGGTAGGGCACGAGGCCGCCGATGAACAGACCGATGATCACGGCCGGATCGGACAGCGAGAAGCTCACCATCTCGCGCCCGGTCGCCGCCAGGTGGGTCTCGAGGTTGTGGGTGTAGTCGGCGAACAGCACCAGCGCCGCGAGGCCGGCCGAGCCGATCGCGTAACCCTTGGTGACGGCCTTCGTCGTGTTGCCGACCGCGTCGAGCGCATCCGTGATCGTACGGACGTTCTTCGGCAGGCCCGACATCTCGGCGATGCCGCCGCCGTTGTCGGTGATCGGGCCGTAGGCGTCGAGCGCCACGATCATGCCGGTCATCGAGAGCATGGACGTCGCGGCGATCGCGATGCCGTACAGGCCGTCGAGCTGGTAGGCACCCCAGATGGCGGCGCAGACCGCCAGCACCGGCAGCGCGGTTGACTTCATCGAGACCGCGAGGCCCGCAATGATGTTGGTCGCGTGGCCCGTCTGCGAGGCGCCGGCGACGTAGCGCACCGGGCCGTACTCGGTCGCGGTGTAGTACTCCGTGATCCAGATCAGCACGCCCGTCAGCACGAGGCCGATGACCGCGCAGCCGAAGAGTGCACCGGCCTGCGCGCCCATCATGGCGTTGGTGACCGGGTAGAAGGCGACGAGGGCGATAACGCCCGACACGGCGACGCCGCGGTAGAGCGCGTTCATGATCTTGCCGCCCTCGGCGGCCTTCACGAAGAAGGTGCCGACGATGGAGGCCACGATCGACACCGCGCCGAGCACCAGCGGGTAGGCGATGTAGGCGAGGTCGAGCGCGCCGTCGGCCGTCTTGAAGAGCAGGCCGCCGAGCAGCATCGTCGCGACGAGCGTCACGGCGTAGGTCTCGAAGAGATCTGCGGCCATGCCGGCGCAGTCGCCGACGTTGTCACCGACGTTGTCCGCGATCACGGCCGGATTGCGCGGGTCGTCCTCCGGGATCCCGGCCTCGACCTTGCCGACGAGGTCCGCGCCGACGTCCGCGCCCTTGGTGAAGATGCCGCCGCCGAGACGCGCGAAGATCGAGATCAGCGAGCCGCCGAAGGCGAGGCCGACCAGCGCGTGCAGTGCGTGCTCGTCGCCGACTATGCCGCGCAGCACGGCGAAGTAGCCCGCGACGCCGAGCAGGCCGAGGCCCACGACCAGCATGCCGGTGATGGCTCCGCCGCGGAAGGCGATCTGCAGTGCCGGGTTGAGGCCGACGCTCGCCGCCTGCGCGGTGCGCACGTTGGCGCGCACCGAGATGTTCATACCGATATACCCGGCCGCTCCGGACAGCACGGCCCCGACGGCGAAGCCCACCGCCGTGTAGGGGTCGAGCGCTACGCCGAGCACCACGGCGAGCGCGATGCCGACGATGCCGATGGTGGTGTACTGGCGGTTGAGGTAGGCGGCGGCGCCGGCCTGGACGGCTGCGGCGATTTCCTGCATCCGCGCCGAGCCCGGCGACTGGGCCAGGATCCAGCGCACCGAGACCACGCCGTAGAGGATTGCCAGGACGCCGGCGCCGATGGCCAGCCAGAGAGCCAGGTCAGTAGACATCAGTCAGTACTCCAGCAAGAGCCCGGGCGGGGCCGCTTCTGCGGGCGGCTTTACCGGGCCGGAAAAAGGCGGCGCATGATAGCACCGGCCCGCCCTGCAGGGGGAGTCCGTCAGCCGCGGGGGGGGAGTTTGCGCCGTACCCCGACCTTGCGCAGGGTGACGTAGTCGGGCAGTCCGGCGCGGTAGGGCGGGTAGGCCTCGCCCTGGATCAGCGGCTCCAGGTAGCGGCGGGCGGCCGCCGTGATGCCGAAGCCATCCGCAGTGATGAAGCGGCGGGGCATCATCTTCTCCTGGTTGGCCACCCGGGCCAGCGGGGCTTCGCCGATGGTCCAGCGGTAGGGCCGGTCGGACTTGCGCACGATGGTGGGCATGACGGAATTGCGCCCCTTCAGGGCGAGTTCAACCGCGGCCTTGCCGACCGCATAGGCCTGCTCGACGTCGACCTTCGAGGCGATGTGGCGCGCCGAGCGCTGCAGGTAGTCGGCGATGGCGTAGTGGTACTTGAGCTTCAGTTCGCTGCGGACCATCTCGGCCACCACGGTCGCCACGCCGCCGAGCTGCTTGTGGCCGAAAGCATCCGTGGTGCCGGCATCGGCTAGGAACCGGCCGTCGGGATTGCGGGCACCCTCGCTGACGACGATGACGCAGTAGTCGTGGCGGTCGACGCACTCGCGCACCCGGGCCAGGAAGGCGGCGCGGTCGAAGGGGATCTCGGGGAACAGGATGAGGTGCGGGGCGTCTCCGGCCTTGCGGCCCGCCAGTCCCGCGGCGGCCGCGATCCAGCCGGCATGGCGGCCCATGACCTCGAGGATGAAGACCTTCGTCGAGGTCTTCGCCATCGAGGCCACGTCGAGTGCCGCTTCGCGGGTGGAGACGGCGACGTACTTCGCCACGGAGCCGAAGCCGGGACAGGTGTCGGTGATCGGCAGGTCGTTGTCGACCGTCTTCGGCACATGGATCGCCACCAGCGGGTAACCCAGGCTGGCGCCGAGCTGCGAGACCTTCAGGCAGGTATCGGCGGAATCGCCGCCGCCGTTGTAGAAGAAGTAGCCGATGTCGTGGGCGCGGAACACCTCGATCAGCCGTTCGTACTCGGCGCGATTCTGGTCGAGGCCCTTGAGCTTGTAGCGCGCCGAGCCGAAGGCCCCGCCGGGGGTGTGTTTCAGGGCTGCGATCGCCTGGCGGCTTTCGCGGCTGGTGTCGATCATGTCTTCGTCGAGCGCGCCCAGGATGCCATTGCGGCCGGCGTAGACCTTGCCGATCTGCCTGGCATGGCGCCGTGCCGTCTCGATGACACCGCAGGCGCTGGCGTTGATGACGGCGGTGACGCCGCCCGACTGGGCGTAGAAGGCATTGCGCGTGGCCATGACACTCTCCGGGGACCTGCGACGACGCGGAACCATAGCACAGCACCGCTGGCGTTTGACCGCTGCCGGTGCGCCCTGTACGGTTCCGCACCACGGACGACCCGCAGCTGCCTGCGGTTGTCCTGCGCCACGTTCCGCAGGAGGTCTGACCGGCAATGCGCATCGTATTTCTCGGAGCCCCGGGCTCCGGCAAGGGCACCCAGGCGCAGCGCCTGATGGCCGACCATGGGATGGTGCAGGTCTCCACCGGGGACCTGCTGCGTGAAGCCGTGAAATCGGCAACGCCGCTCGGCCTGAAGGCCAAGGCCCGCATGGATGCCGGTGAACTGGTTTCCGACGACATCGTGCTCGAGCTGATCCGCGAACGGCTGCAGGCACCGGACACGCGCCGCGGATTCATCCTCGATGGTTTCCCGCGTAACGTCGCCCAGGCCCGTGCGCTCGGCCCCGTGCTGGAGGCGGCCGGCCTGGCGCTCGACGCCGTGGTCCTGCTCGAGGTCGACCTCGACATACTCATGAAGCGGCTGACGGGCCGGCGCACCTGCTCGGTGACCGGCAAGCTTCTCAACATCCATTTCTCGCCGCAGGCCGAGCTCGACGCCTGCCGCAAGGCCGGCGGCGAACTGATCCAGCGCGCCGACGACAACGAGCAGACGATCGGCAACCGGCTGCGCGTCTACCGCGAGCAGACCGAGCCGCTGATCGCGCACTATCGCGCCACCGGCCTGCTGCGGGTCGTGGATGGCGAGGGCGAAATCGACGACATCTACCGTCGCCTCGTCGCCGCGCTCGGCGTCGCCAGGCCCTGACGCCGGCTGCCTCGCTCCCCGTCCTGCAGGCGGAGGGCGTCAGAGGGCAGCGAGCAGGGTCGTGCCGATGACCTCGCGGCGCCAGCCGCGCAGCGGGCGCAGCTCGCTCGCACCGCGTAGCAGGGCGGCGAGTTCCGCGCGCGTCGCGAGGATCTCGGCAGCGATGCCGAGGTCGGCGGCAGCCTTCTGGACGAGGGTGCCGAGCTGCTTCACCCGGCCGTTGTCGGTTGCCGCCGGGCGTTCCTGCTGCGTGATCTGCACGCGACCGTCGGCGAGGTCGGCTTCGGCGGCGCGCAGTTCGGTGACGATGGCCGCACCGGAGTTGCGTACGGCGCCACGCGGCATCACGTCGAGTTCCTCGATGGCGGCGACATCGACCGGTCCCGTACCGGCGAGTGCCAGCAGGGCCTGGTCGGCGAGGATCCACTGCCGCGGGCGGTCGGCCTGGTCTGCGCGCCGCTCGCGCCACGCAGCCAGCCGCCGGGCGCGTGCCTGCACCAGGGGGCTCTGCCAGGTGATGCCGGGCAGGCGTTCCCAGGCGCTCTCGGGCCGCACGCCATAGAGGGCCGGGTCGAGCAGCGCAGCGCAGTCCTCCAGCGCCCACTGTTCGCGGCCGCACCCGGCCAGGCGCGTGCGCAGGCGCCCGGCGAGTTCGCCCAGATGGGCGACGTCGTTGGCGGCGTATTCGATCTGGGCACTCGTCAGCGGGCGGCGCGACCAGTCCGTGCGCGTCTGGCTCTTGTCGAGATGCACACCGAGTTCGGCCGCGACCAGGGTCGCGTAACCGGCCTGCGCCGGGTGACCGAGCAGGGCGGCGGCGACCTGGGTGTCGAACAACGGGCCGGGCAGCTGGCCGAAACGCAGCAGCAGCACCTCGAGGTCCTGCTTGGCGGCGTGCATGATCTTGGTGGCACCGGGTGCGGCTACGCCCTGCCAGAACGACGCGAAGTCGAGCGGGGCGAGCATGTCGACGCAGAACACCCTGTCGGGGAGCGCGACCTGCGCCAGGCAGAGCCTGGGACGGTAGGTCTCGGTGCGAGCGAACTCGGTGTCGAGCGGCAGTTCTGCCACGCCGGACAGGTGGGCGCAGGCATCGCCGAGGTCGTCCTGGCGGTCGAGCAGCCGGCCATGATCGGGGGTTGGCATGCGCATGAGTGTAGAGGATCATGTCGCTCCGTCACCATGCACCGGCGCTCCTGAATCCATGCTCGCGCTGCTCGAGGCCTTCTTCCGGATCCTGACGCGGCGCCTCGGCCCCGAAGACCTTCCCGACTCGCAGTTCCTGCTGAGCCTCGCGCTCGGTGCCTACATGGTCGTGCAGGTGCCGGCCGCGACGATCGTCTACGGTGGTGCCGCCGCGGCGTTCCTCGCCATCGTCGTCGACACGGCCCTGCTGGCGCTGTGCTGCTGGGTGCTGCTGACCGTGACCAGCCTGCTGCCGCGCCTGCGGCGCACGCTGACCGCGCTGTTCGGCACGGGCGCGCTGCTGGCGCTGCCGCAGGCGCCACTGGTGTATTTCTCGAGGGCTGCCACGGCTGCCGGCGAGTCGCCGGTCGCGGTCACCGCCGGGCTGCTCGCCCTGCTGCTATGGAGCGTCGTGGTGCAGGCGCACATCCTGTCGCACTCGCTGTCGCGCAGTTTCGTAGTCGGGCTGGCGGTGGCGCTCGCCTATTTCTTCCTGAGCTTCCAGGTGTCCGGGCATTTCGCCCCGGTGTCCGGCTGATGCACGTCCACATCCTCGGCATCTGCGGCACCTTCATGGCGGGCGTGGCGGCGATCGCCCGCGAAGCGGGACATCGCGTGACCGGATCGGACCGCGGTGTGTATCCACCGATGAGCGACCAGCTGGCCGCGCTCGGTATCGCTGTCACCGAAGGCTATGACGCAGCCCAGCTCGATCCGCGGCCTGACGTGGTGGTGGTCGGCAACGTCATGTCGCGCGGCATGCCGGTGGTCGAGGCGCTGCTCGACCGCGGCATCGCCTACGCCTCCGGGCCGCAGTGGCTGGCCGGCGAGGTGCTGCGCGACCGCCACGTGATCGCCATCTCGGGCACGCACGGCAAGACCACGACCACGAGCCTCGTGGCCTGGATGCTGACGCACGCCGGCCAGGAGCCGGGCTTCCTCGTCGGCGGAGTCACGCCCGATCTCGGCGTCTCGGCCCGGCTCGGACGCGGTGGCGCCTTCGTCATCGAGGCCGACGAGTACGACACCGCGTTCTTCGACAAGGGTGCCAAGTTCCTCCACTACCGGCCGCGTACGCTGGTGATCAACAACCTCGAGTACGACCACGCCGACATCTACCCGGACCTGGCCGCGATCCAGCGCCAGTTCCACCAGCTCGTGCGCATGGTGCCCGGCAATGGCCTGATCGTGCGCCGCGCCGGCGAGGCGAGCATCGACGAGGTGCTCGCGCGTGGCTGCTGGACACCGGTGACGACGTTCGCGAGCCGCCCCGAGGCGCACGCTGACTGGACCGGCATCGCTGATCCGGCGGGCTACCGGCTGCTCACCGGCACGCAGCTGGCCGGCGCCACGGCCTGGCAGATGGCCGGCGAGCACAACGCCGAGAACGTCACGGCAGCCCTGCTCGCCGCCGGCGCGGCAGGCGTCGAGATCCCGGTGGCGCTCGCGGCGGTGGCACGCTTCCGCGGGGTCAGGCGCCGCCTCGAACTCCTCGGTGCCTGGGCCGGCGTGAGCCTGTACGACGATTTCGCCCACCATCCGACGGCGATCACGCGCACGCTTGCGGCTGTGCGCACCACGCTGCGGCCGCAGCGCGTGCTCGTGGTCACCGAGCCGCGCTCCAACACGATGAAGCTGGGTGCCCATCGCGAGGCCCTGGCTGCGGCGCTGGCGCTGGCCGACGCAAGCTGGGTGCTGCATACGCAGGGTCTCGGCTGGGACCTCGCCGCGACGCTCGCCGGCGTGACCTCGGCCACGGTCTGCGACGACACTGCCGCGATCGTCGCCGGTGTCGTCGACTCCTGCCGCGAGGGCGACGCGATCGTCGTGATGAGCAACGGCGGCTTCGACGGGATTCGTGCCCGGCTGGCGACGGCTCTGGCAGCACGTGCTGCCGCTGCGGGCTGACGGTCCCTGGAGGGCGCATTGCCGGTGGCCGGCAACCGGCGATTCCGTTACCGTGGCGCTACGGTCGAGGCCCATGAGCGAGGAGTGGACACCGCTGTTCCCGCTGCGCACCGTCCTGTTTCCGGACGGGCCGCTGCCGCTGCGCATCTTCGAGCCGCGCTACCTCGACATGGTCAGCCGCTGCCTGCGGGATGACCACCCGTTCGGTGTGCTCCTGCTCACGGCCGGTGCCGAGACCGGTGCCGCCACAGGCACGGCCAACGTCGGCACGCTCGCCCGCATCGCCGACTGGTATCAGGGGAGCGACGGACTGCTCGGCATCACGGCGCTCGGCACCCAGCGGTTTCGCCTCCGCGGGATCGACCGGCAGGACGACGGGCTGTATGTCGGCCGGCTGGAGCTGCTCGGAGCCGAGCCGGTCGTCGGGCTGCCGCAACGGTACCTGCCTCTGGCCGACATGCTGGCGGCGATCCTCGATGATCTCGGCAAGCTCTACGATGAGTTGCCGCGGCACCTGGACGACGCCACCTGGGTTGGGTGCCGCTACGCGGAGATCGTGCCGATGTCGCTCGAACAGAGACAGCAGTGCCTGGAGTTCACCGACCCGATCGAGCGGCTTGAGTTCGTGCGCCCGATGCTGCGCGCGGCGCGCTGCGAGACGACCCAGTGAATGCACCCGGGCGCCAGTGGATGTGCCTGAGCTGCGGCCACGTCTACGACGAGGCTGAAGGCGACCCCGGGCACGGCTTCCCGCCCGGTACCCGCTTCGAGGACCTGCCGCTGTCCTGGCGCTGCCCGGACTGCGGTGCGGGCAAGGAAGACTTCGAGCTGATGGCGCCGGAGTGACGAGGTCCGGCCAGGGCCTGCGCCGCGTTCAGTCGTGCGCCTGCTGCGGCCGGCGCCCGCCACGCTCCAGCATGGCAATCACACTGTCCGGGCCGACCAGGTGCAGCGTGCCGACCACGACGAGGTAGTCGCGCCGGTCGTCGAGCAGGCCCTCGAGCTGGCGCACCCAGGCGCGGTTGCGGTCGACGACGAGACGCCGGTAGAGCGTGGGCTGCCCGCGCAGGCCGTCGAGGAACTCCGTGGCGAGGGCCTGGCTGTCGCCGCGGCGCCACGCCCGCACGATCGCCTCGACCTGTTCGTCCATCGTGGCGGCATCCTCGAGCGTCTGCAGCAGGAACGCGGACTGCACCGACGGCGGCAGCTCGTCGAGCGCACCGAGCTGCTCGTCCAGGGTTTCCAGCCCGGTGATCTCCTTGCCGTCACGCGCCGCCAGCGCCACGAGCTGCTGCTCGACACCGGCGCTGGCGTCGTAGCCGAGCCGGGCGAGCTGCAGCTGGCTCACCAGCAGCGCGGCCAGCCACGGTTCGACCCCGGCGAGCGGGGCCAGATCGAGACCGGCGGCGGTGGCGCGCGCGCTGGCAGCGGCGTAGTCGCGTGGTCCGAGCAGGGCCTCGAGGGTGCGGCCGCGTGGGTCGACGCCGAGCTGCTGCATGGTGGCCTGCGCGGCCAGCGGATCGAGATCGTCGAGGTCGAGTTCCATCACCAGCGCCCCGGCGTCGTCATAGGCGGCCAGCACGGCAGGCGGCAGCACATCGCGGCCTGGCTTGAGGAAATGAATCGAGCCGAGGAGATGGACTTCGTTCGTCGCACCGCGCACCGTCCACATCGGCAGCAGGTCGGCGCCCGCGGGCACCGGCCCGATGGCGAGACCGAGCGCAGCGGCGAGCGCGCCGGGAAACGCTCGCCAGCACGACCGGCATACGGGGGCTCGATTGGCGTTGGCCATGGCGTGTGTCTCAGCCGGGGCTGACCCAGGCGACCTCGGTGGTGATGCTGCCATCCTCGTGCAGGTCCAGCCAGCGACACCCGGGCGGGCGCGTGTCGACAGCGAAACTGTCCACGCCGGGCAGGAACTGGAAGCAGGTGGCAGGCGTGGTGAGAAAGCGTACGCCGTCGCGCACGATGTCGGAGGCCTGGTGCACGTGGCCGGCGAGGACACAGCGCAGTTGCGGCGCGCGTTCGACCAGAGCGAGCAACTCGGCGGCGTTGTGCAGGGCGAGATCATCCAGCCAGCGGCTGCCGAGCGGCAGCACGTGGTGATGGATGGCGAGCAGCACGTGGCGGTGGCGGTGCTCCTCGAGCAGCGTCGCCAGCCGGGCGAGCATGCCCGGTGCGAGGCGCCCGCCGTGTTCCCCGGGCAGGTGGCTATCGGCGAGCAATACCGCCCAGCGTTCGTGCACCAGGCAACCGCCGAGGTGAAACGGCGCGGAGCCGAGCACTGCGGCCATCGTGGCCGGCGCATCGTGGTTGCCGGCTACGCACCAGACGGGCAGGCCGCTGCCCGCGAGCAGGTCGCGGAAGCGGATGTAGGCGCCGGCGGTCTCGTCCTGGCTGATATCGCCGGTCACCAGGATGGCGTCGGCGCGACGCGGGTGGTCGAGCGCGCAGGCGAGTACGCGTTCGAGCGTGCGTCCCGTGTCGACCCCGCGCAGCCGCGCCTCCGGGCCTGCGAACAGGTGGGTGTCGGTCAGGTGCAGCAGTCGCAGGGCGGGCTCGGTCACGGTGCTCGACGATCGCCGCCCGCAGGCAGCGCGCTTGGGCCGGTGGAGCGAACACTATAGCCGGCCGGTGCTGCCCACCGCCGGTCACAGGTCTCAGAGACCGTGCCGGGGAGTGTGCGCGGCATCGCGGGCCCGGGCCCGCAATGCCGCTGTCGGCTCAGTACCGGTAGTGCTCGGGCTTGTACGGGCCCTCGACCGGGACGCCGATGTAGGCCGCCTGTTCGGGGGTGAGCACGGTCAGTTCGGCGCCGATCTTCTTCAGGTGCAGCCTGGCGACCTTCTCGTCGAGGTGTTTCGGCAGCACGTAGACGCGCCGCTCGTACTTCGCGGCGTTGTTCCACAGGTCGATCTGCGCCAGCACCTGGTTGGTGAAGGAGTTCGACATCACGAAGGAGGGGTGCCCGGTTGCGCAGCCGAGGTTCACGAGCCGGCCTTCGGCCAGCAGGATGATGCGCCGGCCATCGGGAAAGATGACGTGATCGACCTGCGGCTTGATGTTCTCCCACTGGTAGCGGCGCAGGGCGGCCACGTCGATCTCGCTGTCGAAGTGGCCGATGTTGCAGACGATTGCCTGGTCCTTCATCCGCTTCAGGTGCTCGTGGGCGATCACCTGGAAGTTGCCGGTGGCGCTGACGAAGATGTCGGCCTTGTCGGCGGCGTGGTCCATGGTGACGACACGGTAGCCTTCCATGGCCGCCTGCAGCGCGTTGATCGGGTCGATCTCGGTGACCCACACCGTGGCGCCGAGGCCGCGCAGCGACTGCGCACAGCCCTTGCCGACGTCGCCGTAGCCGGCCACCACCGCGATCTTGCCGGCGATCATCACGTCGGTCGCCCGCTTGATGCCGTCGACGAGCGACTCCCGGCAGCCGTACAGGTTGTCGAATTTCGACTTGGTCACCGAGTCGTTGACGTTGATGGCAGGGCAGGCGAGCGTACCGGCCTTCGCCATGTCGTACAGGCGCTTCACACCCGTGGTGGTCTCCTCGGAGATGCCGCGGATGTGCTTCATCAGCTCGGGGTACTTGTCGTGCATGATGGCGGTGAGGTCACCGCCATCGTCGAGGATCATGTTGGGCCGCCAGCCGCCTGGTCCCAGGATCGTCTGCTCGACGCACCACCAGTACTCCTCTTCGGACTCGCCCTTCCAGGCGAACACCGGGATGCCGGCGGCAGCGATCGCCGAAGCGGCATGGTCCTGGGTCGAGAAGATGTTGCACGACGACCAGCGCACCTCGGCCCCGAGCTTGACCAGCGTCTCGATCAATACTGCGGTCTGGATCGTCATGTGCAGGCAGCCGGCGATGCGCGCACCCTTGAGCGGGCGCGTGGCGGCGTACTCCTCGCGCACACTCATCAGGCCGGGCATCTCCGTCTCGGCGATGCGGATCTCCTTGCGGCCCCACTCGGCAAGGCCGATGTCGGCGACCTTGAAATCCGGCTGCGGGGCGATGGCGGGCTTGGTGCTCATGCTGGCGTTCCTCGTTGGCGTCTGGTTCAGCGGCGGATGCCGGCGGCATCACGCAGTGCGGCGGCCCGGTCGGTGCGTTCCCAGGGGAAGATCACGTCCGCGCGGCCGAAGTGGCCGTAGGCGGCGGTGGGCCGGTAGATCGGCCGGTGCAGGTCGAGCATCTCGCGGATCCCGTAGGGTGTCAGGTCGAAGTGCTTGCGCACCAGCTGGGTGAGGCGTTCGGCGGGGATCGTGCTGGTGCCGAAGGTCTCCACGGCCACGGAGGTGGGCTCGGCCACGCCGATGGCGTAGGACAGCTGCACCTCGCAGCGCGCGGCGATGCCGGCAGCGACGACGTTCTTGGCGACGTAGCGTGCGGCGTAGGCGGCCGAGCGGTCGACCTTGGTCGGATCCTTGCCCGAGAAGGCCCCGCCGCCGTGGCGCGCCATGCCGCCGTAGGTGTCGACGATGATCTTGCGCCCGGTGAGCCCGCAGTCGCCCATCGGCCCGCCGATTACGAAACGCCCCGTCGGATTGATGTGGAACTTCGTGCCCTTGTGAAGCAGTTTCTTCGGCAGCACGGGCTTGAGGATCAGCTCCATGACGCCTTCCTTCAGCGTCTTCTGATTCACCTCGGGCGCATGCTGCGTCGACAGGACCACGGCGTCGATGGCGACCGGCCGGCCTGCCTCGTAGGCCATGGTCACCTGGCTCTTGGCGTCGGGGCGCAGCCACGGCAGGCGGCCCTTCTTGCGGACCTCGGCCTGCTTTTTCACCAGCCGGTGGGCGAGGGTGATCGGTGCCGGCATCAGCACTTCGGTTTCATCGCTGGCGTAACCGAACATCATGCCCTGATCGCCCGCGCCCTGCTTGCGCGGATCCTTGCGGTCAACGCCCTGGGCAATGTCGCCGGACTGCTTGCCGATGGCATTGAGCACCGCACAGGCGTTGCCGTCGAAGCCGAGATCGGAGTGGTTGTAGCCGATGCCGTTGACGACGTCGCGCACCAGCGGCTCGAGGTCGACCCAGGCCGACGTGGTGATCTCGCCGGCGACCAGCACGAAGCCCGTCTTCACCAGCGTCTCGCAGGCGACCCGGGCCTTGGGATCCTGCTCGAGGATCGCATCGAGGACGGCGTCCGAGATCTGGTCGGCCATCTTGTCGGGATGGCCTTCGGACACCGATTCCGAGGTGAACAGGCTTCTGGTTGGCATAGAAATGTCCGTTCCGGTTGGCGAAGGCCGAGCATTATACGGTGCCGGGTTTGGCTTGTTGGCTTATTGGCCTGTTGAACAAGCCGCCTCGCGCCCATGGCGTTTGCCCGCCATGACCCGCTACGGGTCAGCTGCCGACTGGACGCGCCGGCAGCGCAGATCGGGCGATCCATCGCCGTCCGTCCGCCCGGTCGGGTGTACTGATGATTTCGGGAAAAGCCCGTTCCGGCTGCATCGGGCGCTGGGTCTTTCCCCGCCGGTCCTGCGCGCCACCATTGCGGCCCGGCTGCGCCGTAAGCGACAATTCGCGGCCCCAATCCGGGCCGGGACAATGACCAGCAGAACGAACCCCGCCGTCGCGCCGAAGCGCCGCGAACTCGCGAACGCGATCCGTGCCCTCGCCATGGACGCGGTGCAACAGGCGAACTCCGGTCACCCGGGCATGCCCATGGGCATGGCGGACATCGCCGAGGTGCTCTGGAACGACTTCCTGAGCCACAACCCGGGCAACCCGGCCTGGCCGAATCGCGACCGGTTCGTTCTGTCAAATGGCCACGGCTCGATGCTGCTGTACGCCGTGCTCCACCTGAGCGGCTACCCGCTGACCATCGACGATCTGCGCCGCTTCCGCCAGCTCGACTCGCACACGGCCGGGCACCCGGAACACGATCTGGGCCGCGGCATCGAGACCACCACCGGTCCGCTCGGCCAGGGACTCGCCAACGCCGTCGGCATGGCGCTCGCCGAGAAGATGCTGGCGGCGCGCTTCAACCGTCCGGGCCTGCCGGTCGTCGACCATCACACCTACGTCTTCCTCGGCGACGGTTGCCTGATGGAGGGCATCTCGCACGAGGCCTGCTCACTGGCGGGCACCCTGCAGCTCGGCAAGCTGATCTGCCTGTACGACGACAACGGCATCTCGATCGACGGGCACGTCCACGGCTGGTTCACCGACGACACCGCGCAGCGCTTCCGGGCCTACGGCTGGCAGGTGATTCCCGGCGTCGACGGCCACGACCCGCAGGCAGTGCGCGCCGCACTCATCGCCGCACGCCAGAACACCACGCAGCCGACGCTGATCTGCTGCAAGACCATCATCGGCTTTGGCGCGCCCAACCTGCAGGGCAGCGAGGCCACGCACGGGGCCCCGCTCGGTGCCGCCGAGATCGCTGCGGCCCGCCAGGCGCTTGGCTGGAACGAGCCGCCGTTCGTGGTTCCAGAGCACATCCGCGCCGCCTGGGACGCGCATGCCGCCGGTGCCCGCCGCGAAGCCGCCTGGCAGGAGGTCCTCGGCGCCTACCGCCGCGAGCACCCCGCGCTGGCGGCCGAGTTCGAGCGACGCCTGCGCGGCGAACTGCCCGGTGACTGGCCGGCCACGGCGGCTGCAGCGCTGGCGAAGCTCGCCGGCGACACCGCACCCAAGGCCACGCGCAAGGCCTCGCTCGAGGTGCTCAACGTGATCGGAGCGCACCTGCCCGATCTCATCGGCGGCTCGGCCGACCTGACCGGCTCGAACCTGACGCAGCACGCGGCCTCGGTACCCGTGACCGCCGCGGATGCCGGCGGCAATTACCTGCACTACGGCGTGCGTGAGTTCGGCATGGCAGCCATCATGAACGGCCTCACGCTGCACGGAGGCTGCCTGGCCTACGGCGGCACCTTCCTGGTGTTCTCCGACTACGCCCGCAACGCGCTGCGCATGGCGGCGCTGATGCGCATCGGTACCATCTTCGTGCTGACGCACGACTCGATCGGACTCGGCGAGGACGGTCCGACGCACCAGCCGGTCGAACACGTCGCCAGCCTGCAGCTCATGCCCGGCATGCGTGTGTGGCGGCCATGTGACGGTGCCGAGACCGCGATCGCCTGGGCCGATGCCATCGAGCGGCGCGACGGACCGACGAGCCTGGTGCTGAGCCGCCAGAACCTGCCGGCCCAGCAGCGCAGCAGCGCTGGGCTCGCAGCCGTGCGCCGCGGCGGCTACGTGCTGTGCGACCACGGACAGCCCGGGCTGATCCTCATGGCCTCGGGCTCCGAGGTCGGTCTGGCCATGTCCGCCGCCGCGGAACTGGCTGCGGCAGGTCACGGCGTGCGCGTGGTGTCGATGCCCTGCGTACAGCTGTTCCTGGCGCAGGACGCGGCGTACCGCGAGTCGGTGCTGCCGGCGGCCATCACGCGCCGCGTGGCAATCGAGGCCGGGGTGCCCGATCTCTGGTACCGGCACGTCGGCGAGCGCGGCCGCGTGATCGGCATGACACGCTTCGGCGAGTCGGCGCCCGCACCGGCGCTGTTCACCCGCTTCGGTTTCACGGTCGACAACGTCGTGAAGACGGCGCTCGCCACCGGCTGAGCCGGCGGCAATACATCAAAGCAGCCCGGCGCGACGGTTGCGCCGGCACTTCCCGCGAAGGAGCAGGAGCCATGGCAGTGAAAGTCGCGATCAACGGATACGGGCGTATCGGCCGCAATGTGTTGCGTGCCCTGTACGAGTCCGGCCGCAACCGGGAAATCAGCATCGTCGCCCTGAACGATCTCGGTGACGCCAATACCAACGCCCACCTCACCCGCCACGACACGGCACACGGCAAGTTCCCGGGCACCGTGGCCGTCGATGGTGACCACCTGGTCGTCAATGGCGACCGCATCCGCGTCCTCGCCATGCGCAACCCCGCCGAACTGCCGTGGAAGGACCTCGGCGTGGACGTGGTGCTGGAGTGCACCGGGCTGTTCACCAGCAAGGAGAAGGCCTCGGCGCACCTCAAGGCCGGGGCGCGCAAGGTGATCATTTCCGCGCCGGGCGGCAAGGACGTGGACGCGACCATCGTCTATGGCGTCAATCACCAGCGGCTCAAGGCCGCCGATACGGTGATCTCCAACGCCTCATGCACCACCAACTGCCTGGCCCCGCTGGTCAAGCCGCTGCACGAGAAGCTCGGCGTGGTCCATGGCCTGATGACCACCATCCACGCCTACACCAACGACCAGGTGCTCACCGACGTCTACCACGAGGACCTGCGCCGCGCCCGCTCGGCGACGCAGTCGATGATTCCGACCAAGACCGGCGCCGCCGCCGCCGTCGGGCTGGTGCTGCCAGAGCTCAACGGCAAGCTCGACGGCTTCGCCGTGCGGGTGCCGACCATCAACGTCTCGGTCGTCGACCTGACCTTCACCGCGGCGCGCGCCACCAGCGTGGACGAGGTCAACGGCATCCTCAAGGCCGCTTCGGAAGGTGAGCTCAAGGGGATCCTCGGCTACAACAAGGAGCCGCTGGTATCGGTCGATTTCAACCACGACGCGCGCAGCTCCATCTTCGATGCCACGCAGACCCGTGTCATCGGCGGTACCCTGGTGAAGGTGCTGTCGTGGTACGACAACGAGTGGGGTTTCTCCAACCGCATGCTCGACACGACGCTGGCGCTCGCCAACGCGCGCTGACGGGAGCGCGGCCATGCACGTGCTGAAGATGTCCGACCAGGTCCTCACCGGCCGGCGCGTGATGATCCGCGCCGATCTCAACGTGCCGGTCGCCGATGGGCGGGTGACGAGCGATGCGCGCATCGTCGCCACGCTGCCGACCATCACCGAGGCGCTGCAGAAGGGTGCGGCGGTGATCCTGCTCTCGCATCTCGGTCGCCCGACCGAGGGCCAGTTCGCCGAGGAGTTCTCGCTGCGGCCGGTTGCCGAGCATCTGGCCACCCTGCTCGAACGGCCCGTGCGGCTGGTGCGTGACTGGCTCGACGGCGTCGAGGTCGCTCCCGGCGAAGTCGTGCTCTGCGAGAACGTGCGCTTCAACAAGGGCGAGAAGAAGGACAACGAGGACCTCGCGCGGCGCATGGCCGCGCTCTGCGACGTGTTCGTCATGGATGCCTTTGGCACGGCGCACCGCGCCGAGGCGAGCACGCATGGCGTGGCGCGTTTCGCCCGGGTCGCCTGCGCCGGCCCGCTGCTCGTCGCCGAACTCGAGGCGCTGGGCCGCGTGCTGGCGAACCCGCGCCGCCCGGTGGTGGCGATCGTCGGCGGCTCGAAGGTCTCCACCAAGCTGAGCGTGCTCGAAAACCTGGTGGCGAAGGTCGATACCCTGATCGTCGGCGGCGGCATTGCCAATACCTTCATCGCTGCCGCGGGCCACCCGGTCGGCAAGTCACTGCACGAGCCGGACCTTGTCGCCGAGGCGCGCCGCCTTGCCACGCCAGGCCACGGCCGCGCCCACATCCCGCTGCCCGAAGACGTGGTGGTGGCAACCGAATTCGCCGCTACGGCGCGGGCGGTGACGCGGGCGGTCGGCGCCGTGCAGCCCGACGAACTGATCCTCGACATCGGCCCGGCCACCGCGGCGCGTTACGCGGCGATCGTGCAGAACGCGGGCACCATCGTCTGGAACGGGCCGGTCGGCGTGTTCGAGATCGAGCAGTTCGGTGCCGGTACGCGCCGCCTTGCCGAAGCCGTGGCACAGAGTCCGGCATTCAGCATCGCCGGCGGCGGTGACACCCTGGCGGCGCTCGACCGGTACGGGCTCACGGAGCGCATTTCCTACGTTTCCACCGGCGGCGGCGCGTTCCTCGAGTTCCTCGAGGGCCGGACGCTGCCGGCCGTCGCGGTCCTCGAGGAGCGCGCCCGCGCCACGGGCTGAGGCCGGGGTGCTTCGCTTGGCACGCCGGCCAGACACCAGGCCGGATGTTGCACACCAATCACGCAGTCCGGTGGCGGGGTGCCCCGGGCGAGGCCGGGTTGTGTTATTTTCCGTCGCAAACACCAACTAACGAAGCGGGGGGGGGAACGAGCATGCGAGTCCTTTCAGCCTTGACCGTCCTGGCAGCTGCCGGCCTGCTGGCAGCCTGTGGTGGTTCGCAAACCGGTGGCGGCGGCACGGGGCAGACCGCGGCTGACAGCCCGCCGAGCGCCCCCAAGGGCAATGCCAGTGCCGAGGATGTAGCCGAAGAGCAGCGTGGTGACGTCGATTGCCCGGCGCAGATCAAGACGCCGCCGCGGGCCGAGGGTGCCCCGGTCGACGATGTCGTCGGCGTGCGCCCGGGCATGACTTACGAAGAGGCTGCCAACGTGGTGATGTGCACCAACGACCTGATGGTGGTCACCGGGCCGACAACCAGCGGCTTCAACATCCAGACCTACGGCCAGACGCTGCGCCAGGGTTTCACCGCGCGGCTCGCCGAGCCGCGCGTCGAGAAGTCCTCGAAGCAGATCATGGAGGAGATGCAGGACGACATGATGGCGCGCAGCGGCAACGCCGTGCGCTACGATCTCGCGCCCGGCCAGTCGAAGTGGACCGTGACCACCATGGGCATGCCGGGTGAAGAGAAGGTGATCGCTGCCGGCCGGGAGGAGTGGTTCGAGGCGGGCAAGAACCCGCCCATCGCCGGCGTCCGTGACGCGCTGCTGAAGAAGTACGGTCCGGTGACGATCGACCAGAGCAACGCCGGCCAGCTGTGGATGCGCTGGGTTTTCGATCCCTTTGGACGGCTGGCGACCGAGACCTCGCCGATCTACAGCAGCTGTGCCGGCACCGGGGCCTCCGGTGGCGTGAATCTGTCACCCGACTGCGGCATCGTGGTCCAGGCCATCGCGGTGCCGATGCCGGACAACCCGGAGCTGGCGCGCTCCATGGACGTCGGGGTCGTCGACCAGGCCAACGGCTATGAGCTGGTCACGGCGACCGAGCAGAAGCTCGAGCAGATGGAACAGGCGCGGCGGGCCCAGGCGGTCGAGGATGCCTCGAAGAACGCCGACGCGCCGACGCTGTGAGGATCCGGCCATGCGTACCCAGCTGACTGCTGTTGCCCTGACGCTGTTCGTCGCCGCCTGCGGCGGCGGCTCCGAGCCGCCCGCCGGCACCGCCGGTCCTGCCGGATCGCCACCCGAGGCGGCAGCGCCGGCGGCAGGCGCTGCGCCGGGCGCTCCGTCCGCCGGTGGTGTCGCTGCGCCAGGCGCTGGCAGCACGCCGACCCCGGGCATGGCCGGTCGCACGACGGCCGAACTGCTCAACCCCGACAACGAAACGATGGTGTTCCTGTACTACGACCTGACCGGAAATGCGCCGCCGGTCGACAGCTGGGTCGAGAAGGACAACCGCGTGAATTTCGCACCGGCGATCGAGAAGGCGGCGCTGCGTCAGCAGGTGCGCGCGGAGATCGAGGCCGGCCTGGCCGCCGTGCGCGGTGCAGGGCTGATTCGCCTGTCGGTGCAGAACGCCAATCTGAGCGACTACGACCCGACCTACGGAGAATTCACGGTCCGGGCGATTGCGCCGAGCTCCGAGGTCACTTTCAGCGCGTTCGGCCAGCAGGTCGCCATCCGCTTTGCCAATGGCCGCACCGCCCAGATCTGGAAAGTGCCCGCCGCCGAAGCCCAGGCCATCCGCGACAAGATCACCGGGGGCACCGGCTACTTCGGCAACGTCGAGATCGAACTGCTGCTCGGCATTCGCTCGGTGCAGCCTGGACCAGGCGGCGGCACGATCATCACTGACGTGCTCGAGTACGAACTGCGCGAGTCACGCACCGGTACGACGATTACCCGCATGAAGCTCGCCGGAGCCTGACCGGCACCGATTCGTACCTGCGTCAGGACCACGGTCCTGATGTCGCCGGCGTCCGGATCCGCGCGCAGTTCCGGTCCGCTGTCACCAGACCCGGTGCGGTGTGCCTGCGGTATCCTGCGGGCCGCTGCTGCGGTGCGGGACGTGTGATAATCGCGACCCGGTAATACCGCCCCAGCCGAATCACGGATCGTCCATGCGCCGCACCAAGATCATCGCCACCCTCGGCCCTGCCACCGACGCTCCGGGCGTCCTCGCCGGGTTGATCGACGCCGGGGTCGACGTGGTGCGCATCAACTGTTCGCACGGCAGCTGGGACGACCGGGCCCGGCAGATCCGCGCGCTGCGCGACGCCTCCGCCGCAGTCGGCAAGTACGTGGCCGTGGTCGGCGACCTGCAGGGGCCGAAGATCCGCATCCACCGCTTCGCGGCGGGTCCGGTGACGCTGCGCGAAGGCGCGTGCTTCGTGCTCGACACGGCGATGGACCCGAAGGGCGGCACCGTGGCCGGTGTCGGCCTGGCCTACGAATCGCTGCCGCAGGATGTGGTGCGCGGCGACTCGCTGCTGCTCGACGACGGCCAGATCGTTCTTGCCGTCGAACGGGTCGAGGGCACGCGGGTGCACTGTACGGTGGTGGTCGGCGGCGTGCTGTCCGACAACAAGGGCATCAACCGGCAGGGCGGCGGGCTGTCGGCGCGCGCGCTCACGGACAAGGATCGCGACGATATCCGCCATGCCGCCACCGCCGGTGTCGACTGGCTGGCGGTGTCCTTCGTGCGCCATGCCGAGGACATGCAGGAGGCGCGCGCGCTGCTGCGCGAGGCCGGTGGCCCGGCGCACCTGATTGCCAAGATCGAGCGCGCCGAGGCCATCGCCAACCTCGAGGGCATCATCGATGCCAGCGACGCGATCATGGTGGCCCGCGGCGATCTCGGCGTGGAGATGGGCTACGCCGGCCTGACCGGCCTGCAGAAGAAGATCCTGCGGCTCACCCGCGCCCGGCACAAGGTGGCGATCACCGCGACCCAGATGATGGAGTCCATGGTCCACCACCGCATGCCCACCCGCGCCGAGGTGTCCGACGTTGCCAACGCGGTGATGGACGGCACGGATGCGGTCATGCTTTCGGCCGAGACGGCGGTGGGCGAGTACCCGGTGCAGGCGGTGGCGGCCATGGCCGAGGTCTGTCTCGGGGCGGAGGCCTACCAGTTCTCCACCGGGCGGCCGCGCGACCGCTCCGACGACCAGTTCGAGACCGTCGACGAGGCGGTGGCAATGGCCGTCATGTACACGGCCAATCACCTGCGCCCGCAGGCGATCATCGCGCTGACCGAGTCCGGCAGCACGCCGCTGTGGATGTCGCGGGTGCGCTCGGACATCCCGATCTTCGCCTTCACGCGCCACGAGGTGACGCGGCGGCGCGTGCAGCTGTATCGCGGCGTCTACCCGGTCGCCTACGACATCACCCACTCGGATCCGGCCGCGGTCGATCGGGAAATCGTCGGTGTGATGCGCAGCATGGGCCACGTCGAGGACGGCGACCTCGTGATCATCACCCGGGGCGAGCTGACCGGCGTGTCCGGTGGCACCAACTCGATGAAGATCCTGCGCGTGTCCAGCCAGTGAACCGCGGCGGTGACTGCCGTCCGCAGCGCACCCGGACGGGATAAGGTCGGGGCGGATCCGGCAACCAGGACGGTCAGGTGGCGGAACAGGCGGCGGGTGGGGCTCTCGGGCGCTGGCTGATACGCGTGCTGTCCGTGCGTCGCGAGGAGTTGCGCGGACTCGTCGGCGCCTTCGCGCTGCTGTTCCTCGTGTGGACGGCCTATTCGATCCTGCGCCCGGTCCGCGAGACGATGGGCATCACCTCGGGGGTGTCGAAGCTCCCGTTGCTGTTCTGGGCCACCTTTGCCTGCACGCTCGCCATCCAGCCGGTGTTCGGCGTGCTGGCCGCGCGGCTGCGCCGCGCCGCATTGCTGCCGGCCCTCTACGGGTTCTTCGCCGCCAACCTGCTCGGGTTCTACCTGTGGTTCCACCTGCAGGACGACCACACCTGGATCGCGCGCGCGTTTTTCGTCTGGTTGTCGGTCGTCAACCTGTTCTGGCTGTCCGTGTTCTGGAGTTTCATGGCCGACCTGTTCTCGCGCGAGCAGTCGCACCGGTTGTTCGGCTTCATTGCCGCTGGTACCAGCCTCGGCGGGCTCGCCGGGCCGCTGCTCACGGCCACACTCGCCGGCACGATCGGCACGCTGAACCTGCTGCTGGTGGCGGCAGCGCTGCTGCTCGCCGCCATCCCGCTGGTGCGGCTGCTCGACCGCTGGCAGACGGGCCAGGTGCGCGGCAGTGCTGACTCCGTTGCCGACGCTGGCCGGCCGCTCGGCGGCAATCCCTTCGCCGGCTTCGGCCAGGTCCTCGCCAGCCCGGTGATGGCGGGCATCGCCCTGTTCGTGTTCCTGCTGACCTGGGTGAGTACGCTGCTGTACCTCGAGCAGCAGGCGCTGGTCGACCGCCTGCTGCCGGATGCCGACGAGCAGACGCAGCTCTTCGGCTGGATCGACTTCGGCGTGCAGGCGGCCTCACTCGCCATCCAGCTGGTGCTGCTCGGCCAGCTGATGCGGCGCGTGCGGTTCACCGTCCTGATCCTCGTGGTGCCCGCGCTCATGGTCGCCGGGTACCTGTGGCTCGCGACCAATCCCGTGCTGTGGGCGATCGTCGGCACCATGATCGTGCGTCGCGTCGGCGAGTACTCGATCATGCGTCCCTGCCGGGAGATGCTGTTCACGTCGGTGCCGCGCGCGATGAAGTACAAGGCCAAGAACATCATTGACACGCTCGTCTACCGCGCCGGCGATGCCGTCAGTGCCTCGGCCCACGCCGGGCTCGTGGCGCTGGGGCTCACGACCACGGGCGTGTTCCTTTTTGCTGCGGGCATGTCGGCCCTCTGGGGCTGGTCGGCACTGACCGCCGCGCGCCGGCACGAAGAGGGCCACGGTGTAGCACCTGCGCTACCGGAACGCACCGGCTGAACGCGACGGCAGTCGCAGGAACCACACGCCAGCCTTGTCCGTCGCGGGACCCTGTGCTTAGATCCGGTCACCCAGCCCTGCACCGGCGGGAGTGACCGGCAGCCATGCCAAAGAAGGGGACAGGGAGCTTCAGGACCCTGCAGTCGGACAAGCGTATCGGGCTGGTCCTGCCCGGTGGTGGCGCGCGTGGCGCGTACCAGGTCGGTGTCCTCAAGGCGATCGCCGAGATCCTGCCGCGGCGTGCGCCAAACCCCTTCGCCGTGATCAGCGGCACGTCGGCTGGCGCCATCAGTTCGGTGGTGCTCGCGAGCCAGGCACGGGTTTTCCGCCACGCCGTCGCCGACCTCGAGCGCGTCTGGGGTGGTTTCCGTTCGAACCACGTTTTCCGCACCAACACCTGGACCATGCTCCGCAGCAGCCTGCACTGGGCGGCCGCGGTGGTGTTCGGCGGGCTCGGTGTCGGCAATCCGCGTTCGCTCCTCGACAACTCGCCGTTGCGTGAGTTGCTGGGACGGGCAATCAACCTGCAGTCGATTCAGGAGTCGATCGATCGTGGCTACCTCGATGCGGTGGCCGTCACCGCGGCGAGCTACGACTCGGCCCGCTCGGTGTCCTTCTACCAGGGCCACGAGTCGCTCCAGCCCTGGGAGCGCGTGCGCCGCGTCGGGCAGCCGGACGAGATCACGCTCGATCACCTCATGGCCAGCATCGCCGTGCCGCTGGTGTTTCCGCCGGTCATGATCGGGCGCGAGTACTTCGGCGATGGCGCCATGCGCCAGGCCACGCCGCTGTCGCCGGCCGTGCACCTGGGAGCCGAGCGCCTGCTCGTGATCGGGGTGCGCGACGAAGGCCCGGAGCCGGCGCCCGGGCGCAGCGACATGACGCCGTACCCGAGCATCGGCCGCATCGCCGGTTACGTGCTCGACGCCCTGTTCATGGACGGCCTGTCACAGGACCTCGAGCGGCTGACGCGGGTCAACCTGATCCTCGAGAACCTGCCGGGCCGCACCCTCGACACCGGGGCGGCACGGCTGCGCTACATCGATGCGCTCATCATGCTGCCGAGCCGCGACATCCGCGAGATCGCCATCCGGCACGCGCACGAGATACCGCGCCCGGTGCAGGTGCTCATGAACGGCATCGGTGCGCTCAACTACGGTGGCCGGCAGTTCGTCAGCTACCTGCTGTTCGAACAGGGCTACACCCGCGAACTCATCAAGCTCGGCTACGAGGACGGGCTGGCCCGGCGCGAGCAGATCAGGTCCTTCCTCGAGGGAGCCCCGCTCGGCATGCCGGCCGGAATTGCCGGCTGGCACGACCTGTCAGAGCACTATTCGCAGCGTGTGCGCACGCTGCGCCCGGCGGAGACGGCCGGCAGCTGAGCCTGCCCGGCGGCACTGCGCGGTCAGGGCTTCCCTGCGGCTGCCGCAGCCGGATTGTCGTCGGGCGGGCGGCCAATGCCGCGCAGCGCGTTGTGCCGCGTGAGGACCTGCGGATACGTCCGGGCAAGGTCGGTGGCGATCCTGTCGGCCATGTACACGGAACGATGCTGGCCGCCAGTGCAGCCGAGCGCAACCGTCAGGTAATTGCGGTTGAAGTCGAGGTACTTCGGGATCCAGTGGCGCAGGAACCCGACGATGTCCTGGTACATCTGCTGCACGTTCTGGTGCGAGTCGAGGTAGGCGATGACCTGCGGGTCACGCCCGGTGAGCGGCCGCAGGCTGAGTTCCCAGTAGGGATTGGGCAGGCAGCGCAGGTCGAAGACGAAATCCGCATCGAGCGGGATGCCGTGCTTGTAACCGAAGGATTCGATCAGGATCGAGAGACCCGGCTCCGAACGCAGCCCGACGCGGCTGCGCACGGCATCGCGCAGCTGGTAGATGCTGGTATGACTGGTGTCGATGATGAGCTCGGCGCAGGCGATGACCGGTCCGAGCAGCTCCTTCTCGCGGGCGATGGCCTCGCGCAGGCTCACGCCCTGGCCGGCAAGCGGGTGCGGGCGGCGGCTCTCCGCGTAGCGCTTGAGCAGGCTGTCCTCGTCGGCGTGCAGGAACAGCACTTCGCAGCGCACCCCACGCTGGCGCAGGTCACCGACCAGCTGCGGCAGCGACTCCAGGTCACCGGCCCGGTTGCGCGCATCCACGCCCACCGCCAGATTGCCGTAGAGCGGGTCGCCGGTGGCGATGATCTGCGGGATCACCGCGCCGAGCAGGGCTGCCGGCACGTTGTCGATGCAATAGAAGCCGACGTCCTCCAGCAGGTGCAGGGCCACGCTCTTGCCCGAGCCCGACAGGCCGCTGACGATGACCAGCCGCATCGTGCGTGGCTCAGCGCGTGCGCTTGTCCGCGATCGGGTCGTGCTTGTCGTGGTGGGCCTTGAGCCGTTCCTTGTGCTTCTTGATCTGCCGATCGAGCTTGTCCACCAGCGTGTCGATGGCAGCGTACATGTTGTCCTCGATGGAATCGGCGAACAGTATGCTGCCGTTGACGTTGATCTTGGCCTCGGCCTTGTGCCGCAGTTTCTCCACCATGAGGATGCAGTGGATGTCGGTGACGTGGTCGAAATACCGTTCCAGGCGCGAGAGCTTGCTGCCGGCGTAGTCGCGCAGCGAGTCGGTGATCTCCAGGTGGTGGCCGCTGACGTGAATTTGCATGTCTCTGTTCTCCTCGTTCCTGGTTGTGGTTGCCGGCGGCCGGCTCAGCGCGCCGCCCGCCGTCTGCGCTCGCTCGACGGAACTATCTTCATGGCCTCCCGGTACTTGGCGACCGTGCGGCGTGCGACATTGATGCCATCGGCCTGCAGCAGCTCGGCGATGCGGCTGTCGGACAGGGGACTGGCCGGGCTCTCCTGGCCGATCAGTTTCCTGATGCGGGCCCGGATCGCGGTGGACGATTGCTCGGCGCCATCCTCGCCGCCGAGCTGGCTCGAGAAGAAATAACGCAGCTCGAAGACGCCGCGCGGCGTGTGCATGTACTTGCCTGAGGTGATCCGCGAGATCGTCGACTCGTGCATTTCCACTGCTTCGGCGACGTCGCGCAGGATCATCGGCTTCATGCGCTCTTCGCCGTGCTCGAAGAAGTCCTGCTGGCGCTTCACGATGCAGCTCGCGACCTTGAGAAGGGTATCGTTGCGGATCTCGAGGCTGCGCACCAGCCAGCGTGCCTCCTGCAGCTGGGTGCGCAGCACGCCGTGCTCGCCGTTGCCGCGCAGCATCTGGGCATACGCCTGGTTGACCCGCAGCCGCGGTGCCAGGCTGCGGTTCACCTCGACGACCCAGCGGCCGTCGAGCTTGCGCACGAAGACGTCCGGTACCACGTACTCCGCCGTGCTCGCCTGGAGCGCTGCTCCGGGCCGCGGCTGACAGGATCGCACCAGCGCGAGGGCTGCTTCCAGGTCGGCGTCGGTCACGCCCAGCCGGCGGCGTAGCATGGCAATCTCACGGCTGGCGACCAGGTCGAGGTGGGACGCGGCGACGGTCATGGCCAGTGCCAGGCCCGGCGTGGCCGGGTCGAGCTGGCGCAGCTGCAGCTGCAGGCATTCGGCCGGATCGCGCGCCCCGACCCCGGCCGGATCGAGCGCCTGGATGCCGGCGAGCGCCTGTTCGACCTCGGCGAGGGTGTAGTTGGCCGCCGTCGGCAGCGTGGCGAGGATGGCGTCGAGCGACTCGGTCAGGTAGCCGTCGTCGTTGATGGCATCGATGAGGGCCTCGCCGATGACGACCTCACGCGGGGTGAAATGTTCGAGCCCGAGCTGCCAGAGCAGGTGCTCGCGCAGCGACTGGCCCGACTGGTCGGCAATTTCCGCGGTGCGGTCGTCGTTCGACCAGGGGTCGGCCCGGCTCGCGGTCGGCACATCGTCCCAGAGCTGGGAGTCGGTGGCTGCCTGCTCGGGGAGTACCCCACTTTCGTCGGGATCGAAATCGAAGTCACCGGCTTCGTCCCCGCCGGATGTCGTCGCCTCGGCCGGGCTTGCGCCGTCGACACCCGGCAGCTCGGGCTCGCGTTCGACCGGCTCCTCGACTTCGAGCATGACGTTGCTGTCGAGAACCTGCTGGAGCTGGGCACTGAGCTCCAGGATCGGCAGCTGCAGCAGGCGGATCGCCTGCTGCAGCTGCGGAGTCATGGTCAGCTGCTGGCCGATCCGTAGCTGCAGCGAGGGTTTCAGCATGGCATCCGTCTGCGCACTATCCGTTCCTCAGCCCCGGCGCGACTGCGCGCCGTCGTCCCTGTGGCTGCGCCCCGGGTCCAGCTTACAACCGGAAGCTGCTGCCGAGGTACACCTCGCGAACCTGTTGATTTGCCAGAATCTCGTCCGGGCTGCCCTGCGCGATCAGCGACCCTTCGTTCAGGATATAGGCGCGGCCGCAAATTCCAAGGGTCTCGCGCACATTATGGTCCGTGATCAGCACCCCGATCTGGCGGTCGGCCAGGTGCCGGACGATGCGCTGGATGTCGAGGACCGAGATCGGGTCCACGCCGGCGAACGGCTCGTCCAGCAGCACGAAACGCGGTTCGGCGGCCAGCGCGCGGGCGATCTCCACGCGCCGGCGCTCGCCCCCCGACAGGCTCATGCCGAGGCTGGTGCGGACGTGGGAGATGTGCAGCTCGTCGAGCAGGCCCTCGAGGCGGTTGTAGCGGTCGGCGCGCGTCAGCTCGGCGCGGGTTTCGAGGATCGCGAGGATGTTGTCTTCCACCGAGAGCTTGCGGAACACGGACGCTTCCTGCGGCAGGTAGCCGAGGCCAAGCCGTGCGCGGCGGTGCATGGGCAGGTGCGTGAGGTCCTCGCCGTCGAGGTCGATCGTACCCCGGTCACAGGCGATGAGACCGACGATCATGTAGAAGGCCGTGGTCTTGCCGGCCCCGTTGGGCCCGAGCAGGCCGACCACCTCGCCACTGTGGATGTCCAGCGATACGTGCCTGACGACTTCGCGTGCCTTGTAGCGCTTGCACAGGTCGCGCACGGCCAGCAGGCTCACGGCGCCGCTTCCTCCTGGCGGTTGCGCTCCGGTGGCTTGATGCGCATGCGCACCTGCCCGCTGCCGCCGGCGTCGGCCGTCACGTACTCGCGCCGCAGGTCGTAGGCAATGCGGTCGCCGGACACTTCGTTGGCGCCGTCGCTCAGCCAGGCATCGTGCGACAGGCGGATGGTGGCCGCGGTGACGTCGTACTCGATCAGGCCCGAGTGCCCCTCGGTGCGCTGGGCGCCACCGCGCAGGTGCTCGAAACGCGCCGGTTTGCCGGTGAGCGCCGCGCTGCGCAGTTCGTGGCCGACGAAGGTGAGCTCGGCCTCGTCGCAGTACACGCGCGCCCCCTGGTTGTCGATGACGACGTTGCCGCGGAAAATCCAGCGGGCGTTCTCGAAGTCGACGCGTGTCGCCTCGCCGAGATCGGCGGTGATGCGCATCGGGCCCTGGGTGATCTTCAGGTTGCGGAACACCAGCCGTTCGTTACGCCGGTCGAACTCCGAGGAGGCCGCATCGAGGTCGATCGGCAGGTCGGTGCGTGGCGCGAAAGCGGGACGATCGGTGGCACCGGCCGTCGCGCCGGCAAGCAGCAGCGCTGCCAGCGCGGCGCAGCGCCGGCTAGCGCTCATAGCGGCCGCGCACATCCGCCAGCAGTTCCAGGCGATCCTCGCGCAGCTGTGCGCGCAGTCCCGTGGCATGCACGATGCTGCCCGCGTACTCGATGACGACCTTGCTGGTCGTGCTGGCGGTTTCGGTGCCGGGATCAAGCTCGAGATAGTCCGTGCTGATGGTGGCCACGGGGCTGGCGGCATCGCGCGTTGCGGCGACGACGTTCCCGGACAGGCGCACCATCTTATCACCCGGGCCCATGACGCCGCGGTCGGCCCGCAGCCGCCAGGGCACCTCGGTCGCCGGGTCGTAGTCGATCGACACGGCGCGCAGCGCCACGCTGCCGTCGGCAGGTGACTGCACCACGTCGACCGCGTCGATGCGGTAGAGGATGTGGCCGTCGTCGCCGGTGGCGCTGAGCCGCGCATCGCGCAGGTAGTAACCGATCTCGAGTCGGGGCGCCGGACCGGCCGTGGTGGTGTCCTCCCGCGCGCGCAGCCACAGCGCACCGCTGCCGAGTGCAGCGGCCGTGAGCAGGGACAGTCCGGCCAGCGTGCGTCGCTCCACGGGCTCAGCTCCCCTCGCGTGCGGCGAGCAGCAGGTCGCAGACTTCGCGCACGGCACCTTGGCCGCCGGGCAGCGTGGTCCGCCAGGCTGCTGCCCCGGCCACGCTCGGGTGACAGTCGGCGACCGCGATCGGCAACGCGACGCGTCGCATGACCGGCAGATCCGGGGCGTCGTCGCCGATGCAGGCCGCAGAGCTGGCGGGCAGGCCAGTGGCAGCGAGCACTTCGTCGAGCGCCACCGTCTTGTCGTCGCGGCCGAGCATCACGTGGCGGATGCCGAGTTCGGCCATGCGCCCGGCGGCCGCGCGCGACGGGCGCCCGGAGATCACCGCCACGGTGATGCCGGCGTCCATGATGCGCCGGATGCCGTAACCGTCGCGCACGTTGAAACTCTTGAACTCGCGTCCCTCGGCGTCGTAATGCAGGCGGCCATCGGTCATGACGCCGTCGACATCGAGGACCAGCAGGCGCACGCCGGCGGCACGGGCGAGCAGTTGCGCCTGGTCGAGCGGCGCCACGCTACATCACCCCGGCGCGCAGCAGGTTGTGGATGTTGAGTGCGCCGACGACCTGCCCGCTCGCGTCCACCACCGGCAGGGCGTTGATCTTGAACTGCTGCATGAGCCGCACGGCCTCGGCGGCGAGTGCCTGCGGTCCGATGGTGCGGCAGCTGCTGGTCATGACGTCGCGCATGCGGGTGCGGTGGATGTCGACCGTGCGATCCACCGCGCGGCGCAGGTCGCCGTCGGTGAAGATGCCGAGCAGGCGCTGTTCGGCGTCGACCACGGCGGTCATGCCGAGGTTCTTGCGCGTCATTTCGAGCAGGCCCTCGGCCAGCGTCGCTTCGGGTGCGATCCGCGGCACATCGGCGCCAGTGTTCATGACGTCCGCGACCCGCAGCAGCAGGCGCCGGCCGAGGCTGCCGCCCGGATGGGCGAGGGCGAAGTCCTCGCGGGTGAAGCCGCGGCTTTCGAGCAGGGCTACGGCGAGCGCGTCGCCCATGGCGAGTGCCGCGGTGGTGCTGGCGGTCGGGGCGAGGTTCAGCGGACAGGCCTCCTCGGTCACGCCGACGTCGAGTACGACGCTCGCTGCCTCCCCGAGCGTTGAGCGCGGCTGGCCAGTCATGGTGACCAGTGGTACGCCGAGCCGCTTGAGCAGCGGCAGGATCGTGATGATCTCCGCGGTTTCGCCCGAGTTCGAGATGGCGATGACGAGATCGACCGGCGTGATCATGCCGAGGTCGCCGTGGCTCGCCTCGCCGGGGTGGACGAAGAACGCCGGGGTGCCGGTGCTCGCCAGGGTGGCGGCGATCTTGCCGCCGATGTGCCCGGACTTGCCCATGCCGGTCACCACCACGCGCCCGGTGCAGGCGAGCACCAGCCCGCAGGCGCGGGCGAAGTCGGCGCCGATCCGCGTCGCCAGGCCGGCGACCGCGCGTGCCTCGATGTCGAGTACGCGGCGGGCGAGTTCGCGGACGTCGGTGGCGGGACGCTGCTGGGTCATTGGGGCCGGTTCCCGGGGGCTGGCGGAGCCCGGCTATTGTACGGGAAGGGCCCGGAAGCGGACCGGCGGCGCCGGCCGGGGCCTTATAATGTGCGCCCTTTCCGGACCAGGCCCCCGCGCACGATGCATCCCGAGGAAATCCAGGCGCTGATCGAGGCCGGCCTGCCCGGCAGCTCCGTGCGCGTCAGCAGCCCCGATCGCGTCCACTACGAGGCGCTGGTGGTCAGCGCGGCCTTTGCCGGCAAGCGGCCCCTGCAGCGGCACCAGATGGTGTATCGCGCGCTCGGCGACCGCATGGGCGGCGACATCCATGCGTTGTCGATCCGCGCCGTGACGCCGGAGGAGCTCAGCAGCGGGAACGGCTGAGCCGTACCCTGCTGTCGCAGCCATGGAGAAACTTGCCATTACCGGTGGCCGTCGCCTCGAAGGCGAGGTGCGCATCTCGGGCGCCAAGAATGCCGCACTGCCGATACTCGCCGCCTCGTTGCTCACCGACGAACAGGTAACGATAGGCAACATCCCGCACCTGCGCGACATCACCACCACGATCGAGCTGCTCGGCCGCATGGGTGTCAACGTCACCCTGCACGAGGGCCTGCGCCTGGAGGTCGAGCCCGGCAGCATCAGCGAGTACCACGCGCCCTACGACCTGGTGAAGACGATGCGGGCTTCGATCCTGGTGCTCGGTCCGCTGGTCGGCCGCTTCGGACGGGCCGACGTGTCGCTGCCCGGGGGCTGCGCGATCGGCGCGCGGCCGGTGGACCTGCACGTCGCCGGGTTACGCGCGCTCGGCGCGCAGGTCGAGATCGAGGACGGCTACATCCGGGCCCGCGCCGGACGGCTGCGCGGCGCGCACCTCGTGCTCGACAAGGTGACGGTCACGGGCACCGAGAACCTGATGATGGCGGCCGTGTTCGCCGAAGGCGAGACCGTGCTCGAGAACGCGGCGCGCGAGCCGGAAATCGAGGACCTCGCCCGGTTCCTCAACTGCATGGGCGCGCGCGTGAGCGGCGCCGGCAGCAACCGCATCGTCATCGAGGGCGTGCGCCGCCTGCACGGGGCCGAGTACGAGGTGCAGCCCGACCGCATCGAGACCGGCACGTTCCTGGTGGCCGGGGCCATGACCGGTGGCCACGTGCGGGTGCGCCATGCCTGTCCCGACCACGTCGAGGCGGTGCTGGCCAAGTTGCGCGATGCCGGCGCGCGCATCGGCACCGGCCCCGACTGGATCGAACTCGACATGCCGGGGCGGCCTGCAGCGGTGGACATCAGCACGGCGCCTTACCCGGGGTTCCCGACCGACATGCAGGCGCAGTTCGCCGCGCTCAACTGCGTCGCCGACGGCGTGGCGACCATCACCGAGAACGTGTTCGAGAACCGCTTCATGCACATGCAGGAACTGCAGCGCATGGGTGCCAACATCCGCCTCCAGGGCCACACCGCCGTGATCCAGGGCGTGCCATGGCTGAAGTCCGCCCCCGTGATGGCCACCGACCTGCGGGCCTCGGCGGGCCTGGTACTGGCGGCCCTGGTCGCCGAGGGCGAGACCGTGGTCGATCGCATCTATCACATCGACCGCGGCTACGAGTGCATCGAGGAGAAACTCAAGCAGCTTGGTGCCGGTATCCGCCGCCTCGGCTGAGTGTGTATAATTTCCCGGTTTTCGACCGCCCGCCGTCACGCCGCCGCCCGCGGGACATGCCGCGCCCGCGGCGGTGCCTGGCACCAGACCAACAGAGCGTTGTGGGAGTAGCTCGATGAGCGACGAGGCCGACCTCAGCCGGCGTCATTTCCTGACCGTAGCCACCAGCGTCGCCGGAGGCGTGGGGGTCGTGCTGGCAGCCACCCCGTTCGTCGCTTCCTTCAAGCCGAGTGCCCGGGCGCAGGCGCTCGGTGGTCCGATACAGGTCGATATCAGCAAGGTCGAGGCCGGCGCCATGGTGCGCGTGGTCTGGCGCGGGCAGCCGGTCTGGGTGCTGCGCCGTACCCCCGAGATGATGCAGCACCTGGCGAGCGTGCCGGATTCGAGCCTCAAGGATCCCGGCTCGAACGAGTCCGACCAGCCCGCCTACGCGAAGAACACCACCCGCGCCGTCAAGCCGGACATCCTGGTCGTGATCGGCAATTGCACCCACCTGGGCTGCGCGCCGATCGAGCGCTTCGACGTCGCACCCGCCGATCTCGGCCCCGACTGGGTCGGTGGCTTCTATTGCCCCTGCCACGGCTCGCGTTTCGACCTGGCCGGGCGCGTGATGGTCGGCTCGCCGGCCCCCACCAACCTGCCGATCCCGCCGTACCGCTTCGTCGGTGACAATCTGGTGCTGATCGGTGACGACACGGGAGCTTCCGCATGAGCGGTGCGCGTACCGAGGCAGCGGCCGGGAATGGCCGCATGGCCCAGCTGATCGGCTGGATCGACGAGCGCTTCCCGCTCACTTCCCTGATCCGGGAGCATGCCACCGAGTACTACGCCGCGAAGAATTTCAACGCCTGGTACGTCTTCGGCGTGCTCGCCATGGTGGTGCTGGTGATCCAGCTCGTCACCGGCATCTTCCTGACGATGAACTACAAGCCATCCGCCGAGGACGCCTTTGCCTCGGTGGAGTACATCATGCGCGATGTGCAGTGGGGCTGGCTGATACGCTACATGCACTCCACCGGTGCGTCGGCGTTCTTCATCGTCGTGTACCTGCACATGTTCCGCGCCATGCTCTACGGGTCTTACAAGAACCCGCGCGAGCTGCTGTGGCTGATCGGCATGGTGATCTACATGGCGCTGATGGCCGAGGGCTTCTTCGGCTACCTGCTGCCGTGGGGGCAGATGTCGTACTGGGGCGCGCAGGTGATCGTGTCGCTGTTCGGTGCCGTACCGGGTGTCGGCGCAGACCTCGTCGAGTGGATCCGCGGCGACTACTTCATCTCCGACATCACGCTCAACCGCTTCTTCGCGCTGCACGTGATCGCGGTGCCGCTGGTCCTCGTCATGCTGGTGGTCATGCACATCATGGCGCTGCATGAGACCGGGTCGCTCAACCCCGATGGCATCGAGATCAAGCAGCACAAGGACAGCCGCGGCATCCCGCTCGACGGCATCGCTTTCCACCCCTATTACACGGCGAAGGACCTGGTTGCGATCGTGATCTTCCTGGCGCTGTTTGCCGCGGTGGTGTTCTTTGCCCCCGAGATGGGCGGCTACTTCCTCGAGCACGCCAACTTCGAGCCGGCGAGCATGCTCAAGACGCCCGAGCACATCGCCCCGGTGTGGTACTTCACGCCGTTCTACGCGATCCTGCGCTCGGTGCCGAGCAAGGGCTGGGGCGCGTTCCTGATGGTGGCGGCGATCGTGCTGCTGTTCTTCCTGCCGTGGCTCGACCGCTGCCGCGTCAAGTCGATCCGCTACCGCGGCTGGACCTACAAGCTTGCGCTCAGCGTGTTCGCGGTGAGCTTTGTGGCGCTCGGCTACCTCGGCCTGCAGCCTGCGACCGAAAAAATCTTTGTCTACGCGGCGCGCCTGTTTTCGGCGCTGTATTTCGCGTTCTTCCTGCTGATGCCGTTCTACACCCGCGCCGAAAAAACCCGGCCGGTGCCCGAACGCGTCAAGTACCACGCGGCCGAGTGAGCACGCCCATGACCACGATGCACACGCAGTACCGCCTCCGCCGCATGCTCGCTGCCGCTCTCGCCGGCAGTCTCCTCGCTGCCGGCAACGTTGCCGCATCCGGTGGCGGCGCGCTTGCCGATCACGCCGGGGTCGACGTCTCCAACGTCGCTTCCCTGCAGCGTGGGGCGCGCAATTTCGTCAACTACTGCATGGGCTGTCACTCGGCGCAGTACGTGCGCTACAACCGCCTGGGACAGGACCTCGGGATCAGCGAAAAGCAGCTGGTCGACAACCTGATGTTCGCGGCGCAGAAGCCGACCGAGACCATGACCATCGCCATGCGGCCCGCCGATGCGGCACGCTGGTTCGGCACGGCTCCCCCGGACCTCTCGCTGATCGCCCGCAACCGCGGCGCCGATTACCTGTTCAATTTCCTGCGCGGTTTCTACCTCGACCCGGCGCGTCCGAGTGGCGTCAACAACGTCATGCTGCCCAACACGGCGATGCCCCACGTGCTGGCGGAGCTGCAGGGTGTGCGCGAGGCCGTCTTCGCCGAGGAGGGCAGCGAAGGCGCGACCCATACCGTGTTCCACGAGTTCAGGACGGTCGCGCCGGGGCGACTGGGCGCGGAGGAATACGACCAGTTCGTCCGCGACATCGTCAATTTCCTGGTCTATATCGGCGAGCCGATCCAGCTCGAGCGCCAGCGCCTGGGTCTGGCCGTGCTCGCCTTCCTGCTGGTCTTCGGCATTCTTTCGTACCTCCTCAAGAAGGAGATCTGGAAGGACGTGAGGTAGCCTCGCGGCCGGCATGACGCTCTATTCAAGCCCGACCTGCTTCCAGAGCCATCGCACGCGGCTGGTCCTGGCCGAGAAGAACATCGGTATCGACGTGGTCGAGGCCGACAGCGGCAACCTTCCGGAAGACCTGCTCGACCTCAACCCGTACCACACGCTGCCGACCCTCGTCGACCGTGACCTCGTGCTGTACGACGCGCGCGTCATCATCGAGTACATCGACGAGCGCTTTCCCCATCCGCCGCTGATGCCGGTCGATCCCGTGAGCCGCGCCCAGTTCCGGCTCGCCCTCTATCGCATCGAACGCGACTGGTACCCGCTCGCCGACGAGTTGCAGCGCACCAGCGACCGCAAGCAGACGACCCGGGCCCGCAAGCAGCTCGAGGAGAGCATCGTCGCCAGCGCCGACGTGTTCGGTGCCAAGCGCTTTTTCCTGAGCGACGAGTTCTCGCTGGTCGATTGCACCATCGCCCCGATCCTGTGGCGGCTGCCGGCGTTCGGCATCGAGCTCAGGGGCCAGGTGCAGCCGATCCGCCGCTACATGGATCTCGTGTTCGCCCGCCGCGCCTTCCGCGACAGCCTGACGGACGCCGAGCAGGAGATGCGCCAGTAGCACGCGACAGCATGGCCCCGACGGACGGGATCCCGCAGCGTCCCTACCTGCTCCGGGCCATGCATGCCTGGATCACGGACAACGGGCACACGCCCCATGTCGTGGTCGACGCCGCGGTCGACGGCGTGGTCGTGCCGAGCCAGTACGTCCAGGACGGCAAGGTCGTGCTGAACCTGAGCCACAATGCGGTGAGCGGGCTCGACATCGGCAACGAGCAGGTCACCTTCCAGGCGCGCTTTTCCGGCACGGCCTGGGCTGTGGCCGTCCCGGTGCACGCGGTGCTCGGCATCTACGCCCGCGAGACGGGCCGCGGCATGATCTTCCCGCAGGACGAGGACGGCAGCCCGGAGCCGGAAACACCGCCCCGCGCTCCCGCCGGAGCACCCGGGGAGGGCACGTCCGCCGGCGGCACGCGCCGACCGAACCTCAAGGTGGTCAAGTAGCGCGCGCGTCCGGGTAGAGGGCGCGGTCGATCGCGTCGCACAGGCAGTGGATGACCAGCAGGTGCACTTCCTGGATGCGGGCGGTGCGCTGCGCCGGCACGCGGATCTCGACGTCACCCGGCGCCAGGGCCGCTGCCATGCGCCCGCCGTCGCGCCCGGTGAGCGCCACGATGGTCGCGGTGCGCGCCTGGGCCGCGGCGATGGCGGCGACCACGTTCGGCGAATTTCCCGAAGTCGAGATCGCGAGCAGGCAGTCGCCGGGGCGGGCAAGTGCCGTGACCTGCTTGGCGAACACCTGCTCGTAGGCGTAGTCGTTGGCGATCGAGGTGAGCGTGGAGCCGTCGGTGGTGAGCGCCACGGCGGCAAGTCCCGGGCGTTCGCGCTCGAAGCGGTTGAGAAGCTCGGCGGCGAAGTGCTGGGCATCGCCTGCGGAACCGCCGTTGCCGCAGGCGAGGATCTTGCCGCCGGCGGCGAGGCTCGCGGTCATGGCCGCGGCTGCGCGGGCTATCGCGGGGACGAGTTCGCCCATGGCGCGTTGCTTGACGGCGAGGCTCTCGGCGAACTGGCTGCGGATGGCGTCGTGGTCGTCCATGCCAGCCATGATAGCGGCTCGTCGGCTGCCGTGCCGGGGTGGCCTGTCAGCCGCCGGCATCATCCGCATCGAAGGCGCCACGGAACCAGCGACAGCGAGGTGCCTCGAGAGGACCGCTCAGCGACAGGACGTCGAAGCGCAGGCTGCATTCGGCCTCGCGCGGATGCTCCTGCAGGTAGCAGCGCGCGGCCTGCAGCACGCGGTGGCGCTTGCGGCCATCGACGCTGAGGCCGGGCTCGACCAGGGCCGCACTCGCTCGATAGCGCACCTCGACCATGACGAGCGTGCCGGCGTCGCGCATCACCAGGTCGATCTCGCCCCAGCGACAGCGGTAGTTGCACTCGATGAGCCGCAACCCCTGCTGTTCGAGGAAGCGCCGGCCCGCGGCCTCGGCGAGCGCTCCGGTGCGCGCCGTGCTGATGCGCTGGCCGGTGCCCGCACTCACGGCGCCAACGCTGCGTCCACGTGGCCAAGGAGCACGATGCGCCCGCCCTGGAACCGGGCCCAAGGCAGCTGGCGGCGTACACGGCCGTCCGCTGCGAACGAGAGCATGCCGCTCAGGCCGTCGAGGCCGGCCGGGGCACCTGCCGGCGAAGCGAGTGCCGTCGCCAGCGTGTAGGCGTCGAAACCCATGGCGTAGAAGCGCAGGCGCGCGGCTGCGCCGGCGGGCCAGTGTGCGGCCAGCGCCGTGGTCATGGCCGTGGCACGCCCGTCGGCAGCGACCAGCACCGGGGCATCGGGAAACATGACGCCGTCGAGGTCGGCGTCGCCGCTCGTGCCCGGCTGGAAGATGGCCGATGTGGCATAGGTCGGAATGTCCCCGGCGTAGAGGAAGCGCAGCTGCGGGCGGATCAGCCGGCCGCTCGCGGCAGTGGCAGCGAGGAATATAAAGTCGACATCGTCGCGGCGGCGAGCCTCGAATTCGAGCGCAACGCCGAGATTTGCCGTGAGCTGGCGCTGGCGTGCGCGGCTCTCGTCGAGCAGCAGCAGGCGCTCGAGACCGGCGGTGAAATCGGTCGCTGCCGGGTCGTAGTACTGCCAGGCGAGCACGGTGCCGCCGGCAGCCTCGAGCGCTGGTGTGAAGCTCGCCAGCAGGCGCCGTCCCCAGTCGTTGTCCGGCACGAGCGCCAGCGCGCGGTAGCGACCCTCGGCCGCAGCGCGCTCGACGACCTGGCGGGCTTCGTCCTCCGGCGCCAGCGCGAACTGGTAGAAGCGCGCAGGCGCTGTTGCCGCGGCGTCGAGCTGGTTGAGGACGAGTGTCGGCGCGGTGCCCGCAACCGCGGCCACCTGTGCGGCCGACTCCTTGAGCAGGGGCCCGACCACCAGGCCGGCGCCGCCGGCGAGTGCCGCGCCATAGGCCTGCGCCGCTCCGCCTTGCTCCTCGTCGAGCACCACGACTTCGGGCCGCGCCGGCCCGGTGCCGTCGGCCAGCCAGGCGGCCACGAAGCCATCGCGCACCGCGGCGGCGACCGTGCGCTGGGCGCCCGATAGTGGCAGGAGCAGGGCGATGCGCCGTACCGTTGCGGTGGTGGTCACGGGTGGCGGGACGCCTGGCCGGGTTGGCGCAGCGCCCGGGACCGGCGCCTCACCGACGGCTGGCGCCGCGACCGGCTCGATGCGCGGTGGCGGCGGTGCCGGTTGTAGTGGTCCGCAGGCCGCGGCCACAATGGCGCAGCCCAGCGCGAGCGCACCGCCGAGCAGCCTGTGGCAGTGCACCTGAACATGCCGCGAAAAGGCCGATGAAACCATCCGGAGACAACAACGATAGCAGCCGGGCACCCGAGGTTGCCGCCGCGGCGCTTTATATCGTCGCCACCCCGATCGGCAATCTCGATGATATCAGTTCGCGCGCTGCGGCCATCCTGCGCGCGGTCGACGTGATTGCTGCGGAAGACACCCGCCGCAGCGGCCGCCTGCTGGCGAGCCTCGGCGTGAGCACGCCGCTCACCTCCCTGCACGAGCACAACGAGGCCGGGCGGGTCACACCGCTCCTCGACCGCATCGCCGCCGGCGGCTCCGTCGCGCTGGTGAGCGACGCGGGCACCCCGCTCATCAGCGACCCGGGCTACCGCCTGGTGGCGCAGGCCCGCGCGCGCGGCCTCGCTGTAATCGCCGTACCCGGCTGCTGTGCCGCCGTCGCAGCGCTCTCCGTCGCAGGCCTGCCGACCGATCGCTTCCGCTTCGAGGGTTTCCTGCCGGCGAAGCCCGCGGCGCGGCGCGCCCGGCTGCAGGCCCTGCGCCAGCAGCCGGACACGCAGGTGTTCTACGAAGCGGTCCACCGCGTGCGCGAGTGCCTCGCCGATCTGCAGGACGTCTTCGGTGCCGACCGCCCCGCGTTCGTCGCGCGCGAGCTGACCAAGCTGCACGAGACCAGCTACCACGGCACGCTCGCCGAAATCGCCTGCGCGCTCGCCGCCGACCCCGGTGGCGAGCGCGGCGAGTTCACCCTGGTGGTCGGCGGTGCGCCTGCGGTGGCGGGCAATGTGGCGGAACTGGAACGCGTCGTCGCGGTGCTGGCTGCCGAGTTGCCCCCGGGCCAGGCGGCCACACTGGCTGCAAAGATCACCGGGGCATCACGGCGCGACGCTTATCGCCTGGTTACCGCACCGAGGGGCGGCGGCGCGGAGTGATTGCGGGCCCGGCTGCATTGGAATACCGTGCGCGCTGGAGCCGGCCAGGCGATCGCGCGCGGGGTAACCCGCGGGAGGAAAGTCCGGGCTCCGGCGGGCAAGGTGCCAGGTAACGCCTGGGGGGCGCGAGCCCACGGAAAGTGCCACAGAAAATATACCGCCTCGGGTCTTCGGGCCTGCGGTAAGGGTGAAAAGGTGCGGTAAGAGCGCACCGCGCGGGTGGTAACACGCCGCGGCACGGAAAACCCCACCTGGAGCAAGACCAAATAGGGAAGCAGCGGCCGCCGGCAACGGTTGTCGCACCGTCGCCCCGCGGGCTTCCGGGTAGGTCGCTCGAGGCCGCTGGTGACAGCGGTCCCAGATGGATGATCGCCCTCGACAGAACCCGGCTTACCGGCCGGCTCCAACTTTTCTGTTCCCGCACCTGCGCCTGATCGAAGCCACCCGTCGGCGCGGCTGCAGCCGCGATCGGACGCCGATCGATGTCGCTACCCTTGCCCCGGCAGGCCCTTTCAGGAACCTGCGCCGGTGGCACCACGCCGGGGCCGCCCGGGTCGGCGATGGCGGCGGGCGATGCCGGTGGTGTAGTCGCCAGACTCCTCGGCCATCCGCGGCGTGAAGGGTTTGTGTACCCGCACGCTGCCGAAGCACATCCCGTCCTGGAAATCCTCCGACAGCAGTGTCGCGCAGTCCTGCACCTGGGCGGCCGCGACGATCATGCTGTCCCACCAGTTCAGCCGATAGCGGCCCTCGATTTCGCGTGCCAGAAGCAGCAGCTCGCTGTCGATCGGCTGTGGACTCCAGCTCACGAGCGCCTGGATGTCGTCCCAGGCTTCGTCCGGCCGCATCCCGGGGCGCAGCTTGCGGGTCAGGGTGACATACAGTTCGCTCAGGACCTGGGTGCTGATGCGTCCGCGCTCCTCCCGCCAGAGTACAGCCAGGTGTTCCATGGCGAGGGGCTGCTTCGTCGCCTGCGACGAGTCCCGGGCGTACACGAATACGTTGGTGTCAACGAAGACCGGGCCGGTCATGCAATTCATGCCGCTCGGGATAGGTCTGGCCGCTGTCGTCGATGAGGGCTGGCGCACGTGCCAGGTAGCGCCGCATCGCGCGATCGTAATCGTGCGCCTCGCGCATCCTGGTATGGAGCAGTTCCCCGAGGAACCGTGACAGGCTCATGCCGCGCCGGGCGGCATGGATCCTCGCCCACGCCGCGGTCTTCTCGTCGAGGGTGACCGTGACATTCTTCATGCGCCGACAATAACACGGAGTCCGTGTGGATTCCGTGCCGGTACCGGGTTTTCTGGGGATTGGCGCTATCGGCGCTGCTGGCAGGTTCGGCGAATGCGGCGCTGCTGAGCCGGCTGGCGGGTCAGGCGTACTACGACACGGTGCTGGATATCACCTGGCAGGCGGACGCCAATCTGGCCGATACCAATGACTTCGGCGTCACCGGGATCAATGCCAACGGCAGGATGACCTGGGATAAGGCGATCGAGTGGATCGCGGCGATGAACGGTGCGAACCATCTCGGGGTGAGCGACTGGCGGCTGCCGACGGTGGGTCCGTTGAACGGCAGCAGCTTTGACTACATGAGGAGCTACAACGGCAGCACGGATGACGATTACAACCAGAGCGAGCAGGGCACGGCCTATGCGGGAGCGACGGGCAGTGAGATGGCGCATCTCTTCTACAACACCCTCGACAACAAGGGCTACTGCGATCCCCTGTTGAGTACAGCCGACAGTTGCTCGGGCCCGCAGGCGGGCTGGGGCCTGACCAACACCGGTCCGTTCTCCAATCTCCAGCCCAACTTCTACTGGTCGGGCACGACCTACCTGAACAATGCCGATCTCGCGTGGGATTTCTTGTTCGAGACCGGCCGCCAGGGCGCCGGCGTCAAAAGCGTCGACATCAGACTCTACGCGTGGGCTGTGCGCCCCGGCGATATCGGTGAGGTTCCGGCGCCGGGCGCAATGTGGCTGTTCGGCTCGGGACTGATTGCGCTGGGCGCGAGGCTGAAACGGCGGGTAGCGGGCGCCCGGACCGCGCGGCGCCGGCACTGATCGTCAGAACCAGCGGCAGCCGCGACCGCGCATCCGTGCTGCTGGAGTTGCGCCAGTGCCTCGATGAGCTGCTGAATCTGCTGCGGCTCGCGAAAGAGGCGCGGGCTTTCCACCAGTTCAGTTCGTTTCAGCGAATTGCCGAAGTTCCAGCACCTGGAATCTGGTGTCCATGCGATGCTGATTCGCAGAAAAATCTCCTAACCTCCTGATTTCATTTTCACTGCGTTCGAGTGCTCAGTGGGCGATGTCAGACGCGCCGCTAACTCGCTGTCCGCACAAGAAAAAATTTCACGAAAGCGGTTGACGCTTCGGGGCCACAAACCTATAGTGGCCGAAGGTGGTAGAAAGTGGGAGGAAATGGGCCTTCGTGCCCGGTCCACCGTGTTTCGTGGGGCGACCAAAATCACTCTGGATGCCAAGGGCCGGCTGGCGTTCCCAGCCCGGTACCGTGACCGGCTGGCCGCGCGCTGCGAGGGCCGCCTGGTCTGCACGGTCGACCCCGACCATTGCCTGCTGATCTACCCGCTCCCGGACTGGGAGGAGATCGAGCGCAAGCTGATGCGGCTGCCATCGCTGAACCGCAAGTCGCGGCGCCTGCAGCGGCTGATGGTGGGCTATGCCTCGGAGCTCGATCTCGACAGCCACGGCCGGATCCTGATCCCGCGTGAGCTGCGTGAATTCGCGTCCCTGGACCGGCAGGCGATCCTGTTCGGGCAGGGCAGCAAGTTTGAATTGTGGGACGAGGCGCGCTGGAACGAGACCCGGGCGAGCTGGCTGGCGGACGACACCGACGACGGTATCGCGCTACCGGCCGACCTCGAGCAGCTGTCCTTCTGAGCGGTACCGGCAGCCTCGCTGGCAGGTGAGTCGCGGCTCACCACGGTGACGCTGGGGGTTGGAGGTGGACAGTCATGTTCCGGTGCTCCTCGACGAGGCGCTGCGTGGGCTCGCCATCAGGCGCGATGGCAGCTACGTGGATGCAACGTTCGGCCGGGGCGGACACAGCCGGCGGATCCTCGCGGCTCTCGGTCCGGGTGGGCGGTTGCTCGCCCTGGACCGCGATCCCGAGGCGGTGATGGTGGCGCGCGAGCTGCAGGCAGCGGACCCGCGCTTCGCCATACAACAAGAAAGATTCGGACAGTTGCGGCGGATTCTCGAAGTGCAGGGCGTGCAGCACGTGGATGGCATCCTTTTCGACCTCGGCGTCTCCTCGCCGCAGTTCGACGCGCCCGCGCGCGGCTTCAGCTTCCAGCACGACGGCCCGCTCGACATGCGCATGGACCCGGCCAGCTCGCCTTCGGCGGCCGAGTGGCTCGGCAGGGCCGACGAGCGCGAAATCACCGCTGTGTTCCGCCGGTTCGGCGAGGAGCCGGCCGCCGCGCGCATCGCACGTGCGATCGTGCGCCGTCGTACTGCGCAACCGATCCTCACCACGACGGATCTGGCCGCGGTGGTTGCCGCGGCCGCCGGGCGCGGGCGCCCCGGCCGGCATCCGGCGACGCGCGTGTTCCAGGCGATCCGCCTGTTTGTCAACCGCGAGCTCGAGGAGATCGAGGCCGCGCTCGCGCAGGCGCTCGAGGTGCTCACCGCCGGTGGGCGGCTCTGCGTGGTGAGCTTCCACTCGCTCGAGGACCGCATCGTCAAGCGCTTCATGCGCGATGCGAGCCGGGTCGATCCGCGCCTCGCCGCGCTGCCGGTGGTGCCGGCCTCGGCCCGGCCGCGGCTGCGCCTGGTCGGCGGGGCGATCCATCCGGGTGACGACGAAATTGCCCGCAACCCGCGCTCGCGCAGCGCCGTGCTGCGCGTGGCGGAGAAGCTCGCATGAACCCGCAGCTGCGCCGCCACCTGCCGTTCCTGATCCTGGTCGTCACCGTCATGACGAGCGCCGTCGCTGCGGTCTACGCCAAGCACGAGAACCGCCGGCTGTTCACCGAGCTGCAGGTGCTCACTGCGGAGCGCGACCGCCTCGAGGTCGACTGGAGCCGCCTGCAGATCGAGCAGAGCACCTGGTCGACGCACGCGCGCGTCGAGCAGCTCGCGCGTGGCCAGATGGGCATGCGCAGTCCCGTGCCGGCCGAGCTGCGCCTGGTGGTGCCGGAGGCGCGCCCGTGAACGAGCCCGAGCGCCGGCAGCGCGACGGAGCCGCCGGTATGCGGCTGCGCTGGATCTTCGCCAGCGTGCTGGTGGCGCTGTTCGGCGTCGTGCTGGTGGCGCGGGCCACCTACCTGCAGGTGTTCAACAAGGATTTCCTCATCAGCCAGGCCGATGCGCGCCACGTGCGCACCGCGCGCCTCTCGGCCAATCGCGGCGTGATCACCGACCGCAACGGCGAGCCGCTGGCCGCCTCGATGCCCGTCGACAGCCTGTGGTTCAGCCCGCAGGAACTCGCGCAGGCGCCCGAGCAGATTCCCGAGCTTGCCCGCGCGCTCGGGCTCGAGCGGCGCGCACTCGAGCAGCAGGTCGCCCGCAACGTCGACAAGGACTTCATGTACCTGCAGCGGCACATGAATCCGGCCGATGCGCGCGCGGTGCTCGACCGCGGCATCCCCGGCGTGCACGTGCTGCGCGAGTACCGCCGCTACTACCCGGCCGGTGAGGTCACCGGCCACCTCGTCGGTTTCACCAACATCGACGACGAGGGCCAGGAGGGCATGGAGCTCGAGTTCGACGAGTGGCTGCGCGGGCGTGCGGGGCGCAAGCTCGTGCTGCGCGACCGGCTCGGGCGCGTCGTCGAGGACGTCGAGCGGCTCGAACTGCCGAGCCCCGGCCGCCAGGTCACCGCCTCGATCGACCTGCGCATCCAGTACCTCGCCTACCGCGAGCTGAAGGCCGCGGTCCAGCAGAACCGTGCCCTTTCGGCCTCGGCCATCGTCATCGACGCCGAAACCGGCGAAGTGCTGGCGATGGTGAACCAGCCCTCGTACAACCCGAACGACCGTGCGCAGTACGCGCCGGGTCGCTTTCGCAACCGCGCCATCACGGATCTGTTCGAGCCGGGCTCGAGCCTCAAGCCGCTGGTGGTCGCTGCCGCGCTCGAGAGCGGGCAGTGGCACGCGGACAGCCGCGTGGACACCTCGCCCGGGATGATCCAGGTCGGCAACAAGGTCATCGAGGACAAGCACAACCTCGGCGCCATCGACCTGGCGACGCTGCTCGCCCGCTCGAGCAACGTCGGCGCCGTCAAGCTCGCCATGTCGGTGCCCTCCGAGCAGCTGTGGAACGTGCTCAACCGCTTCGGCCTCGGGCGGCCGACGTCGAGCGGCTTTCCCGGTGAGGCGGCGGGCCTGCTCAGCCACTACGAGAACTGGCGACCGATCGCCAAGGCAACGCTCGCCTACGGCTATGGCCTGTCGGTGACGCCGCTGCAGCTCGCCCAGACCTACGCCGTGCTTGCCGCCGACGGCGTCATGCGGCCGGCGTCGTTGCTGCGCGTCGAGCGCTCGCCGATCGGCCGCAAGGTGATCGAGGCGGACACGGCCCGTGCCGTAGTCGCCATGCTCGAGCAGGTCGTCGGCCCGGGCGGCACCGGCATGCGCGCCGCCGTGGCCGGCTACCGCGTCGCCGGCAAGACCGGCACGGCGCGCAAGTTCGACGTCGGCGGCTACTCCGAGGAACGCTACACCGCGGTGTTCGCCGGCGTGGCGCCGGTGTCGCGTCCGCGGCTCGCGGTCGTCGTGATCGTCGACGAACCGCGTGCCGGGCACTACTACGGCGGTGACGTGGCGGCCCCCGTGTTCTCGAAGGTCGTCGAGGGCGCGATGCGCATCCTCGCCATCGCCCCGGACCGCCTGGCGCCCGCGGGCACCGCCTTCGGCCCGGCCCTGACTGCAGCCAACGCCCCATGACGGCGACGGTGACCCACGACATGGACCTGCGCCGCCTGCTGCCTGGCCTGGTACCGGAACCGCCGGAGGTCGACGTCGTCGATCTTGCCACGCACAGCGGCGCGGTGGTGCCGGGCGGCCTGTTCCTCGCCTGTGCCGGCACGCGTGCCCATGGCCTCGCGCACCTGCCGGACGCGCTGCGCCACGCGCCGCGTGCCGTCGCCTGGGAAACGGGCCCCGGTATCGCCGCACCGCTGCTGCCCCGGGACGTGGTCGGCCTGCCGGTTCCCAGCCTCGGCCGGCGGCTCGGTGCGATGGCAAACGAATTCTTCGCGCGACCTTCCACCGTGCTCGAGGTCACCGGGATCACGGGCACCAACGGCAAGACGACGGTCGCCTGGCTGCTGGTGCAGGCGCTGGCGCATCTCGGGCGGCGCGCCGGCTACCTCGGCACGCTCGGCTACGGCCTCGGCACCGCGGTGACCCCCGATGCCCTGACCACGCCCGATTGCATCACCGTGCACCGCCGCCTGCGCGAACTCGCCGACCGCGGTGCTGCGGCCGTGGCGATGGAAGTGTCCTCCCACGCGCTCGACCAGGGCCGCGTCGACGGCGTCGCGTTCCGCATCGCGGCCTTCACCAACCTGAGCCGCGATCATCTCGACTACCACGGCGACCTCGACGGCTACGGGCGGGCCAAGGCGCGCCTGTTCCTCGAGCACACGCCCGGCAGCGCCGTGATCAATGTCGGCGATGCCTTCGGCCGCGAGCTTGCCGCGCGCCTGCCGCGCTCCGTGCGTTGCATCACCGTGGCGGTGGCCGACGTTGCCACGGCCGGGCTGCAGCTGCGCCGGCTCGCCGCCACGCCAGCCGGCGCGCGGCTGCAGCTCGAAGCAGACGGGCAGGCGGTGCCGTTCGAGACGCGGCTGCCGGGCGCCTTCAACGTCGAGAATCTGGTGGTCGCGGCCGGGATCCTGCGTGCGGCCGGGTTCGGGCTGGAAGCGACCGCGACGGCGCTCGCTGCCGCTGCAGCACCACCCGGGCGCATGGAACCGATCACGGCAGCCGGCGGTCCGCGGGTCATCGTCGATTTCGCCCACACGCCCGATGCACTGCGCCGCGTACTCGAGGCGCTGCGCAGCCACACCGGCGGACGGCTGTGGTGCGTGTTCGGCTGCGGCGGGGAACGCGATGCGGGCAAGCGCACCCCGATGGGTGCAGTCGCCCGCGAGCTGGCCGACCAGGTCGTCGTCACCGACGACAACCCGCGCCGCGAGGATCCGCAAGCGATCATCGCCGCCATCCTCGAGGGCACTGGTCGCGGGAGTGCTGTCGAGGTGATTCGCGACCGGGCGGCAGCGATCCACCGGGCGATCGGCGCTGCGGCAGTCGACGACGTGGTGCTGATCGCGGGTAAGGGCCACGAGGCGGTGCAGATAGTCGGCACCGAGCGGCGGCCGTTCTCCGACCAGGACGTGGCGCGGCGCGCACTGGCGGAGCGGTCGTGAGCATGGGCAGCCTGGCGATGGTGGCGGAGGCGACCGGCGGCACGCTGTACGGGGTGGACGCCGGGTTCGATTCGGTGTCCACCGACACCCGCGAGCTGGTCGCGGGCCAGCTGTTCTTCGCGCTGCAGGGCGCGACGAGCGATGGTGGCGCCTTCCTCGCCGAGGCTGCGCGGCGTGGTGCCGCCGGCGCCGTGGTGGCCGCGCGCCAGGCGGCAGCGCTGCCGCAGGTGGTCGTGGCCGACACGCGCCTCGCGCTCGGTGCGCTTGCCAGGGCCTGGCGCGCGCGCTTCGCCATTCCGCTGATCGGCATCACCGGCTCCAATGGCAAGACGACGGTCAAGGAGATGGTCGCCGCGATCATGCGTGAGCAGTTCGGTACCAGCACCACGGTCACCGGCGGTTACGGCATCGAGGGCAGCGCCACCGTGGCAGGTGACGACCCGGTCCTGGTGACCTGGGGCAACCTGAACAACGAGATCGGCATGCCGCGCACCCTGCTCTGGCTCAATGCCGGCCACCGTGCAGCCGTGATCGAAATGGGTGCGGCGCGACCCGGCGACATCGCCTACCTGGCGGGCATCGCCGCACCGACCGTCGGCATCGTCACCAACGCGGCGCGGGCGCACCTGCTGGGATTCGGCAGTGTCGAGGAGGTGGCCGCCACCAAGGGCGAACTTTTCGATGCGTTGCCTGCCGGCGGCACGGCGGTCATCAACCGTGACGACGCCTTCTTCCAGTCCTGGTGGGAGCGCAGCACCGGGCGGCGGCGCCTGTCCTTCGGCCTGCACCCGGATGCCGACGTGCGCGCCAGCGCGGTGACCCAGGATGCGGTGCGCGGCGGCGCGCGCCTGCGCTTCACGCTGCACACGAGCGGCGCCGAAGCGGCGATTGCGCTCGACATGGCCGGCGTGCACAACGTGGTGAACGCACTCGGTGCCGCGGCGGCGAGCGTGGCCGCCGGCGCGAGCCTCAAGGCGGTGGCGCGCGGGCTGGCCGCGGTGCGCAACGTCCCCGGACGGCTGCGCCGGGTGCCGGCGCGCTGCGACGCGCAGCTCTACGACGACAGCTACAACGCCAATCCCGGCTCGGTGCATGCCGCCATCGGTTTTCTCGCCGCGCTGCCCGGCGAGCGCTGGCTGGTACTCGGCGACATGGCCGAACTCGGGCCGCAGGGCGCGGCCATGCACCGCGAGATGGGTGAGGCGGCGCGCGCGGCCGGCATCGAGCGGCTGTACTGCGCCGGCAGCGAGAGCCGGCACACGGCCGCGGGTTTCGGTGCCGATGCGCGCTGGTGCGCCACCGTGCCTGAACTCGCTTCGCTCCTGCGGGGCGAGCTGCGCGACGGGGTGACGGTGCTGGTCAAGGGTTCGCGTTCCTCCGGCATGGAGCGCGTGGTGCAGGCGCTGGCCGCCGGGGCGGGGGGCTGAACCGTGCTGTACCTCGCTGCGGAATACCTCACGCGCTTCGTGTCGGGCTTCCACCTGTTCACCTACCTCACCATGCGCGCCATCATGGCTGCACTCACGGCGCTGGTGATCTCGCTCGTCTGTGGGCCGGCGCTCATCGCCTGGCTGACCCGGCGCAAGATCGGCCAGACCGTGCGCAACGACGGCCCGGGCACGCACCTGACCAAGGCGGGCACGCCGACCATGGGCGGCACCCTGATCCTGCTCGCCATCGGCGCGGGTGCGCTGCTCTGGGGCAACCCGCGCAGTGCCTACCTGTGGGTCGTGCTCGGCGTCACCTTCGGCTACGGCACGATCGGTTTCATCGACGACTACCGCAAACTGACGCGGCGCAACCCGAAAGGGTTGTCGGCGCGCGCCAAGATCCTGTGGCAGGCGCTGATCGCACTCGCCGCCGCCGGCGTGCTCTACGCGCTCGCCGACCGGCCGCAGGAGACCGCGCTGCTGGTGCCCTACCTCAAGAGCGCGCTGATCCCGCTCGGCGGCTTCTACGTGGCGTTCACGATGCTGGTGATCATCGGCACCAGCAATGCCGTGAACCTGACCGACGGCCTCGACGGGCTGGCGACCATGCCTGCGGTGCTCGTCGGTGGTGCTCTCGGGGTCTTCGCCTACGCGGCCGGCAACGTTATCTTCGCCCGCTACCTCGGCATTCCCTACGTCGATGGTGCCGGGGAGATGCTGGTGTTCTGTGCGGCGCTGGCGGGCGCCGGGCTCGGCTTCCTGTGGTTCAACAGCTATCCCGCGCAGGTGTTCATGGGCGATGTGGGTGCGCTCGCGCTCGGCGGGGCGCTCGGCACGGTGGCCGTGGTGGTGCGCCAGGAGCTGGTGCTGGTGATCATGGGCGGCATCTTCGTCGCCGAGACCGTCTCGGTGATGATCCAGGTCGCGTCCTTCCGTCTCACCGGCAAGCGCGTGTTCCGCATGGCGCCGCTGCACCACCACTTTGAGCTGAAGGGCTGGGCCGAGCCGAAGGTCATTGTGCGATTCTGGATCATCACCGTGATCCTGGTCCTGGTCGGGCTGTCGAGCCTGAAGATCCGATGATCGCCGCGAACCGCAACGTCGGACACGAGCAGGCCGGGGCAGTGCGCACCGTGCTGGTGCTCGGCATGGGAGCGACCGGTGCGTCGCTCGCCCGCTTCCTGGCGGCGGCCGGCCGCAGCGCCTGGTTCGCCGATACCCGCACCGCGCCGCCGGAGCTCGCCGCGATCCGCACCGCGATGCCGGGCGCCGGACTGCTGCCTGGCGCATTGCCCACGACCGTGCCGGACGGCGTCACGGAACTCGTGGTGTCGCCGGGTGCCGACCTCGACCTGCCGGTGCTTGCCGATGCGCGCCGGCGCGGCCTGCCCGTGCTGAGCGACCTTGACCTGTTTGCACGCGCCTGCCGCGCGCCGATGTTCGGTGTCACCGGTTCGAACGGCAAGAGCACCGTGACCACGCTGGCCGGCGCGATGCTGCAGGCGGCCGGCTGGCAGGTCGGTGTCGGCGGCAACCTCGGCACGCCGGCGCTCGACCTGCTTGATCCGGCTGCGCGCGCCTACGTGCTCGAATTGTCGAGCTTCCAGCTCGAGCGCAGCGCACCGCTGCCGCTCGCGGCTGCGGTCGTGCTTAACGTCGCCCCCGACCACCTCGATAAGCATGGCACCATGGCCGTGTACACCGCCGCCAAGGCGCGGATCTACGCGGCCTGTACCGTGGCCGTGGTCAACCGCGACGAGCCGGCCGTCGGTGCACTCGTGCCGCGGGGCACACCGGTGGTCGGCTTCGGCCTCGGCACGCCGCGCGACGGCGACTTCGGGCTCGTCGTCGGACCGGGCGGCGAGTCGCTGGCGCGCGGCCGGGAGATCCTCCTGCCGGTGCGCGAACTCGGCGCGACCGGCCGGCACAACGTGTCGAATGCGCTCGCCGCACTGGCGCTGGCCGACGTGGCTGGTGCGGACCTCGCCGCGTGCACGCGCGCGCTGCGTGACTTCCGCGGGCTGCCCCACCGCTGCCAGGTCGTGGCACATCGCGACGGCATCACCTGGATCGACGATTCGAAGGCCACCAACGTGGCTGCAGCCGTCACCAGCATCCGCAGCGTCGGCGGACCGCTGGTGCTGATCGCCGGTGGTGACGCCAAGGGCCAGGACTTCGCGCCGCTCGCCGCGGCGCTGCGCGGGCGCGGGGCCACGGCGATTCTCATCGGCCGCGATCGCGGGCAGGTTGCGCAGGCGCTCGCCGCCACCTGCACCGTGCAGCTCGCCGAGGGCCTGCCGCAGGCAGTGGCGCTGGCACGCCGCACCGCGCCCGCCGGCGGCACGGTGCTGCTCGCCCCGGCCTGCAGCAGCCTCGACATGTTTCGCAGCTATGCTCACCGCGGTGAGGTCTTCGCCGCAGCCGTGCGCGGAGAGTCACCATGAGCGCGGGCACGGGGACATTGCGGCCCTGGGACGTGGTCGGCGAAGCCGACTTCGACGGCGTGCTCGTGCTCGCCGTCGCGGCCCTGCTCGGCATCGGCCTGGTGATGGTGGCCTCGGCCTCCATGTCGCTCGCCGAGCGCGACTACGGCGGGCCGCTGTACTTCTTCTGGCGCCAGCTCGGCGCTGTCGCCATCGGGCTCGCCGGCGCGTGGTGCGCGCTGCGCATCCCGACTGCGGTGTGGGAGCGGGCCGGCCTGGCGCTGGCCCTGCTCGCGTTCGCGCTGCTGCTGGCGGTGCTGGTGCCCGGCCTCGGTCGCACCGTCAACGGCAGCACCCGCTGGCTGAGCGTGGCCGGCGTGAACCTGATCCAGGTGTCCGAGCCGGTGCGGCTGCTGCTGCTGCTCTATCTCGCCGGCTACGCGGTGCGGCGCAACACGGAGCTGCGCGCCTCGTTCACCGGCTTCGCCCGCCCGCTCGCCGTGAGCGTGGTCGCCTGTGGCCTGCTGCTGCTGCAGCCGGACTTCGGCGCCGCGCTGATGCTGATGACGATCACCCTGGCGGTGCTGTTCATCGCCGGGGCGCGTCTGCGCGACTTCTGCTTGTGCGCTGCGGGTGTGGGCATCCTCGGCGCCCTGGCGGCGGTCGCGGCACCGTATCGCGTGGTGCGGCTGACCTCGTTCCTCGATCCCTGGACCGATCCGTTCGACACCGGCTTCCAGCTCACCAACTCGCTGATCGCCATCGGCACTGGCGAGTGGTTCGGGCTTGGCCTCGGTGGCAGCGTGCAGAAACTGTTCTACCTGCCCGAGGCACACACCGACTTCGTGTTCGCGGTGATTGCCGAGGAGTTCGGCCTGGTCGGCAGCATCGTGCTGATTGCGCTCTACGGCGTGGTGGCATGGCGGGCGCTGCTCATCGCGCGTGCAGCCGGCGAGCGTCAGCGCTGGTTCGCCGCCTGCGTCGCCTTCGGCTTCGCCGTGTGGCAGGCGGCGCAGGTGTTCATCAACCTCGGTGTGAACATGGGCATCCTGCCGACCAAGGGCCTGACGCTGCCGCTCGTCAGCTACGGGCGCAGCAGCATGCTGGTGACGCTGTTCGGCTTCGGCCTGCTCATGCGCATCGACGCCGAGAACCGCCAGGGCGGCGGGCAGGCGCGCCGCCGCACGCCTGCCGCAGCGAGGAGCCCGTCGTGAGCCGCGCCCCGGTCCTGATCATGGCGGGTGGCACCGGCGGGCATGTGTTCCCGGCACTCGCGGTCGCGCGTGCGCTGCGCGCGCGCGAGGAGTGCGTCGTGTGGCTCGGTACGCGCACGGGCCTCGAGGCGCGGGTCGTACCCGCCGAAGGCTTCGAACTGGAAACCATCCGTGTGGCCGGCCTGCGTCGCAAGGGCCTGCTGGCCTGGCTGCTGGCGCCCGCGCGCCTGGCGGTGGCGCTTGCCGATGCCCTCGTGGTGCTGCGCCGGCGCCGCCCGAAGGTCGTGCTCGGCATGGGCGGCTTCGCCTCCGGTCCCGGCGGCCTGGCGGCCTGGCTCACCGGCCGGCCGCTGGTGATCCACGAGCAGAACGCTGTTGCGGGGCTGACCAACCGTCTTCTGGCTGGACTTGCCCGGGAAGTGCTGGAAGCCTTCCCGGGCAGTTTTTCCGGCCGATGCGCCGCGCGCTTCACCGGCAACCCGGTGCGCGCGGACATCGCTGCATTGCCGGCGCCGGCGCAGCGCCTGGCGGGGCGCGAAGGACCGCTGCACGTGCTGGTGCTCGGCGGCAGCCAGGGCGCGCGTGCGCTGAACGAGACCGTGCCGCAGGCACTGGCACTGCTCGCGCCGGCGAGCCGGCCGGAAGTCTGGCACCAGGCCGGCGAGGCGACGCTCGCCGTGGCGCGCGAGGCCTATGCGGCAGCGGGCATCCGCGCGCGCATCGAGCCTTTCATCACCGACATGGCGAGCGCCTACGGCTGGGCCGACGTGGTGATCTGCCGCGCCGGAGCGCTCACCATCGCCGAGCTCGCCGCCGCCGGGCTTGGCGCGCTGCTCGTACCGTTCCCGGGCGCTGTCGACGATCACCAGACCCGCAACGCCGCGCACTTCGTCGCTGCCGGAGCCGGCGTGCTGCTGCCGCAGGCGACGCTCACCGCCAGACAGCTTGCCGCGGAACTCACCGCGATCGATCGCGGCGTCGTGCTGGCGCGCTGCGAGCACGCCCGCGCGCTGGCCCGGCCGCAGGCGACCGAGGAGATCGCCGCGCTCTGCCGCCGACTGGGGGAGGCCGCATGAAGGACCGCATGCGCCGTATCCACCGCATCCACCTGGTCGGCATCGGCGGGGTCGGCATGGGCGGCATCGCCGAGGTGCTGCTCAACCTCGGCTACGAAGTGCAGGGCTCGGATCTCAGGGAATCGGCGATGACGGCGCGCCTCGCACGCCTCGGCGCCCGGGTGTTCATCGGCCATCGCGCCGAGAACGTCGGTGCGGCTGACGTCGTCGTCGTATCCACCGCGATCGATCCGACCAACCCCGAGATCATCGTCGCGCGCGCCGAGCGCAAGCCGATCGTACGCCGTGCCGAGATGCTCGCCGAGCTGATGCGCTTCCGCTACGCCATCGCGGTGTCGGGCAGCCACGGCAAGACCACGACCACGAGCCTCGTGGCGAGCGTGCTCGCCGAGGCCGGCGAGGATCCCACCTTCGTGATCGGGGGGCGGCTGAAGAGCGCCGACACCAACGGCCGGCTCGGTGCCGGCAGCTATCTGGTGGCCGAGGCTGACGAGAGCGACGCCTCGTTCATGCACCTTCAGCCCATGATCGCCGTGGTCACCAACATCGACAGCGACCACCTCGGCACCTACGGCGGCGATCTCGGGCGCCTGCGCCAGACCTTCGTCGAGTTTCTGCACAACCTGCCGTTCTACGGCCTGGCGGTGCTGTGCCTCGACGACCCCGGCGTGGCGGCCATCGCCGGGGACGTGCAGCGGCCGACGATCACCTACGGCTGCGGGGAAGGCGTCGACGTGCGCGCCAGCGCGATCCGCGCCGACGCGCTGCGCACGCACTTCCAGGTCACGCGCCCGGGACGTCCGCAGCCGCTCGCGGTGACGCTCAACCTGCCCGGTCACCACAACGTGTTGAACGCGCTCGCTGCGATCGCGCTCGCCCACGAGCTGGAGATCGACGACGCCGCGCTCGTGCGCGCCCTCGCCGAGTTCCAGGGCATCGACCGGCGCCTGCAGGTGCTCGGCAAGGTCGATATCGGCGGGGGCGAAGTGCTGCTGGTGGACGACTACGGCCATCACCCGACGGAGGTCGCCGCCACCATGCGTGCGGCGCGCGACGCCTGGCCGGGCCGCCGCCTGGTCGTGGCGTTCCAGCCGCACCGCTTCACGCGCACCCGCGACCTGCTCGACGATTTCGCGGACGTCCTGTCTGCAGCCGACAAACTGCTCGTCGCCGAGGTCTATGCCGCCGGCGAGGACCCGATCGCCGGCGCGGACGGGCGTGCGATCTGCCGTGCGGTGCGCAGCCGTGGCCTGGTCGAACCGGTATTCGTGCCGAAGCTCGACCGCCTGCCGCGCCTGCTGGCCGGCGTGCTCCAGGACGGGGACGTGGTGCTCACGCTCGGCGCCGGTGACATCGGTACAGCGGCCCAGAAACTGCCGGCGGCGCTCGCACGCCGCGCCGGCCTGAGGCGCACGTGAGGGCAGCGGCAATGGCAGCACCGGAAAAGGCACGCGTGCGCTACGGGGAACCGATGGCGCGGCACACGTCCTGGCGCGTCGGCGGTCCGGCGGATGTGTACTTCAAGCCGCGCTCGCGCGACGAGCTGGTGCAGTTCCTGCAGCGCCAGCCGCCCGGCACCCCGGTCAGCTGGGTCGGGCTCGGCAGCAACCTGCTGGTGCGCGATGGCGGCGTGCGTGGTGTCGTGGTCGCCACCGCCGGCTGCCTCGAACACCTGCGCTATCTCGGTGACGGGCTGGTCGAGGCCGAGGCCGGCGTGCCCTGCACCGTGCTGGCACGCCACTGCGCCCGCTGGCGCGTCGGCCCGGCGGAGTTCTTCGCCGGCATTCCCGGCACCGTGGGTGGCGCGCTGGCGATGAATGCGGGCGCCTTCGGTGGCGAGACCTGGCAGTGCGTCGAGACGGTCGAGACCGTCGACCGCGCCGGCGTGGTGCGGCGTCGCCCGCCCGCCGACTTCCACGTCGCCTATCGCGAGGTGCGCGGACCGGCGGGGGAGTGGTTCCTCGCCGCGCGCCTGCGTTTCGATCCGGCGCGCCCGACCAGCATGGACGGCGTGCGCCACGTGATCCAGCAGCGCCAGGAAAAGCAGCCGCTCGGCCGGCCGAGCTGCGGCTCGGTGTTCCGCAACCCGCCAGGCGACTTTGCCGGCCGGCTGATCGAGACGGCCGGCCTCAAGGGTCACCGCATCGGCGGCGCGCAGGTCGCGGAGAAGCACGCCAACTTCATCATCAACACGGGCGGTGCCACGGCCGCCGACATCGAAGCACTGATCGCCCACGTGCAGGCCACCGTCGCTGCGGTCCACGGCGTACGCCTGGTGCCTGAAGTGCACGTGCTTGGTGCGACGGTGGAGACAGCCCCATGAACGCGCCAACCATGGAACCGGTGACTGATCCGGCCCGCTTCGGCAAGGTCGCCGTGCTGCTCGGCGGGACCTCTTCGGAGCGCGAGATCTCGCTGCTGACGGGCGAGGCCGTGCACCAGGCCCTGCTGCGCAAGGGTGTCGATGCCTACCGCGTCGACCCCGCCAGCGACTTCCCGGGTGCCCTGTTGCGCGGTGGCTTCGACCGCGCCTGGATCGCCCTGCACGGACGCGGCGGCGAGGACGGCACGATGCAGGGGCTGCTCAGCTGCCTTGGCCTGCCGTACACCGGCAGCGGGGTGCTCGGCTCGGCCATCGCCATGGACAAGCTGCGCACCAAGCGGCTGCTCACCGCGGTCGGCGTGCCGACCCCCGTGTTCCGGGTGCTGCGCGGTGAGCGTGATTTCGCTGCGGCGCTCGGCGAACTCGGCCTGCCGCTCATCGTCAAGCCGGCCAGCGAGGGCTCGAGCATCGGCATGACGAAGGTGCAGCGCGCCGAGGATCTGGCACACGCCTACGCAGCGGCGGCGCGCTTCGGCAGCGAGGTGTTCGCCGAACAGTGGATCGCCGGTGCGGAGTACACGGCGGCGATTCTCCGCGAGCGCGTGCTGCCGCTGATCCGCATCGAGGCGCGCGCGATCTTCTACGACTACCAGGCCAAGTACTTCAGCGACGACACGCGCTACCTCTGTCCCTGCGGCCTGTCGGCCGGGGACGAGCAGCGTTTTGCCGAGGTCGCGAGCGCGGCGTTCGCCGCCGTCGGCGCGGGCGGCTGGGGTCGCGTCGACATCATGGCCGGAGCCGACGGCGTGCCGCGCGTGCTCGAGATCAACACGATCCCGGGCATGACCAGCCACAGCCTGGTGCCGATGGCTGCCGCAGCAGCGGGCATCGGCTTCGACGAGCTCGTGTGGCGCATCCTCGAGACCAGCTGCGCTGGCGGGGCAGGAGGGCCGGTGCATGTTCCGTAGGCGCAACCGCCGGCGGCCCGACCGACCGGGGCTCACGCTGCCCGCGATCGACTGGCGCGCGGTCCTGACAGTGGTCGCGGTGCTGGCTGCGCTCGGCGGCGGCTCCTTCGGCGCGGTGCGCATGCTCAATCGCCCCATCGACACGCTGGCGATCAAAGGCAGCTTCGCGCGCGTCTCGGCCATCCAGCTCGAGGCCATCGTCGAGCCGTACACGCGGGCGGGCTTCCTCGACGTCGACCTCGCCGGCGTGCGCCGCGACCTGGTGGCGCTGCCCTGGGTGGCCAGCGCCGAGGTGCGCAGGCGCTGGCCCGGCACGCTGGTGGTGGTCGTGCGCGAGGAAACCCCGGTCGCCTGCTGGGGGGAGCGTGGCCTGCTCAACGCCGAAGGGCGCCTGTTCGTCGCCGAGAGCGAGCACGTGCCGGCCGAGCTGCCGCGCCTGGCCGGCCCGCCGGGCACGGAACTGCAGGTGACGCAGCGCTGGCTCGAGGTCCAGCGCCAGCTCGAGCACCGTGGCATGGCGGCAGTCGCCATGCAGCTCGACGAGCGCGGAGCCTGGACCTTCGCCACCAGCCAGGGGCTGGAGGTGCGGCTCGGCTCCCACGGCGTGGAGGCGCGCCTGGAACGCTTCGTGCAGGCGCTCGACGTCACGCTCGCGCACCTGCCGGGCGAGGTGGACTACGTGGACATGCGATACCCGAACGGTTTTGCGATCGGCTGGAAGCACCCGGGCGCGGTGCGGGCTACGGCGGCGAGGGAGCAGGAACCGAATGCCTAGGAAGACGGAACAGCGGCTGGTAGTCGGCCTCGATGTCGGCACCTCGAAGGTGGTGGCGATCGTCGGCGAGCTGCAGGACGACGGCTCGCTCGAGGTCATCGGCTTCGGCATGCACCCCTCGCGCGGCCTGAAGAAGGGCGTGGTGGTGAACATCGAGTCCACGGTCGGGTCGATCCAGCGAGCGGTCGACGGGGCCGCACTGATGGCGGACTGCGAGATCCACGCCGTGTACGCCGGCATCGCCGGCAGTCACGTGCGCAGCCTCAACTCGCACGGCATCGTCGCCATCCGCGATGGCGAGGTCACCCGCAGCGACGTCGAACGCGTCATCGAAGCCGCCAGTGCCGTGGCCATCCCCGCCGACCAGAAGATCCTGCACGTGCTCCCGCAGGAATTCATCATCGACGGCCAGGAGGGCATCCGCGAGCCGATCGGCATGTCCGGTGTGCGCCTGGAGGCGCGCGTGCACATGGTCACCGGGGCAGCCAGTGCGGCGCAGAACATCGTCAAGTGCGTGCAGCGCTGTGGCCTGGAGGTCGAGGACATCGTGCTCGAGCAGCTCGCCTCGAGCCATGCGGTGCTCACCGACGACGAGAAGGACCTCGGCGTGTGCCTGGTCGACATCGGTGGCGGCACCACGGACATCGCGGTGTTCAACGCCGGTGCCATCCGCCACACGGCGGTGATCCCGATTGCCGGCGACCAGGTCACCAACGACATCGCGATCTCGCTGCGTACCCCGACGCAGTACGCCGAGGAGATCAAGATCAAGTACGCCTGTGCACTGTCGCAGCTCGCCACTGCCGACGAGACGATCGAGGTGCCGAGCGTCGGCGACCGTCCTGCCCGCCGGCTCGCGCGGCACACGCTCGCCGAGGTAGTCGAACCCCGCTACGAGGAGCTCTTTGGTCTGATCCGCGACGAACTGCGGCGCAGCGGCTTCGAGGAGATGGTTGCCGCCGGCGTGGTCCTCACCGGGGGCAGCGCCAAGATGGAGGGTGCCGTGGAACTGGCCGAGGAGGTCTTCCACATGCCGGTGCGCCTCGGCCTGCCGCAGCACGTGCGTGGTCTCGGTGACGTGGTGCGCAACCCCATCCACGCCACGGGCGTGGGCCTGCTGCTGTTCGCGCGCGACCGCGCGCAGCGCCAGAGCGTCGAGGTGCCGGTGTCCTCCGGCGTGAACGATGTGTGGAACCGGATGAAGTCCTGGTTCCAGGGAAATTTCTGAAAAAAGGGGCCCCGCTCACGAGGCCCCACGGGTGCGTTGTTGTTGTTGTGGAGGAGTAAAGACCAATGTTCGAACTCATGGATGCGTACAGCCAGAATGCTGTGATCAAGGTGATCGGCGTGGGCGGTGGCGGCGGCAACGCCGTCAAGCACATGGCCAGTTGCGGCATCGAGGGCGTGGACTTCATCTGCGCCAATACCGATGCGCAGGCGCTGCGCGGCTCCAACGTGCGCACCGCCCTGCAGATCGGCTGCAACATCACCAAGGGGCTCGGTGCGGGCGCCGATCCGGACGTCGGTCGCCAGGCCGCGATGGAGGACCGTGACCGCATCATCGAGGTGATCGAGGGTGCCGACATGCTGTTCATCACCGCCGGCCTCGGCGGTGGCACCGGCACGGGCGCCGCACCGGTGGTGGCCCAGGTTGCCAAGGAGCTCGGCATCCTCACCGTCGCGGTGGTCACCAAGCCATTCCGGATGGAGGGGCGCAAGCGTCTCGGCGTGGCTGACCAGGGCACGCACGACCTGGCGAAGTACGTCGACTCGCTGATTACCATCCCCAACGAAAAGCTGCTCGCCGTGCTCGGTCCGCAGACCACGCTGCTCGACGCCTTCCGCGCGGCCAACGAGGTGTTGCAGGGTGCGGTGCAGGGCATCGCCGAGCTGATCACGCGGCCCGGCCTCATCAACGTCGACTTCGCCGACGTGCGCACCGTGATGGCCGAGATGGGCATGGCGATGATGGGCTCGGGGACGGCCACCGGCCAGGATCGCGCCCGCGAGGCTGCGGAGGCTGCGATCTCCAGCCCGCTGCTCGAAGAGGTGAACCTGTCCGGTGCGCGCGGCATCCTCGTCAACGTTACGGCGGGGATGGACCTGTCGATCGGCGAGTTCCACCAGGTCGGCGAGACGGTCAAGCAGTGCGCATCGGACGATGCCACGGTGGTGATCGGCACCGTCATCGATCCGGAAATGTCGAACAGCATCCGCGTCACCGTTGTCGCGACCGGGCTCGGCCGCGAGGCCGTGCGCAGCGTCGAGGAGCCGCCGATGCGGGTGGTGCGTGCGGTGCCTGCCGCCGCAGTTGCGCCTGCCGCGGCCCCCGTCGAGGCTCCGGCGCCGAACTATGGTGTCTACGAGCAGCCCTCGGTGCGGCGTCGCGCGGTCAACGAGTCACCGCTCGCGCCGCCTGCCGAGGCCAATTTCGAGCTGCTCGACATTCCGGCGTTTCTGCGCCGGCAGGCTGACTGACAGGGCGCGTGTTGCGGCAATTTGACGTTCCATGGTACTGTGCGCCCCATTCGTGCGGGCGGGGCGCGGTACTTGGGTTCGAACAGGCTTGATTTTCAAGCACTTGTCGATGCAGCCGCTACGCGAGCATAGGTCGTCCCAGGCCGGAAAAAGCGGCCTCGCCGCTCATCCGGTGTGGTGTTGACGCGACAAATTTGATCTCCAGGAGGCGGGCAGCTTGCTGCCACGCCAGGGAGCGCATCCATGATCAGGCAGCGCACGCTCAAGAATGTCATCCGCGCGACCGGCATCGGCCTGCACACGGGCCGCAAGGTCTACATGACGCTGCGGCCCGCTGCCGAGAACACCGGGATCGTGTTTCGTCGCGTCGATCTCGAGCCGCCGGCCGACGTGCCTGCCGACGCGCTGCACGTGGGCGAGACCATGCTCGGCACCACGCTCGTGAAGGGCGAGGTCAAGGTGGCGACGGTCGAGCACCTGCTCGCCGCCATGGCCGGGCTCGGCATCGACAACGCCTATGTCGATCTCACCGCGCCGGAAGTGCCAATCATGGACGGCAGCGCGGCATCGTTCGTGTTCCTGCTGCAGTCCGCCGGCATCACGGAGCAGGCAGCGGCGAAGCGCTTCATCCGGATCCGGCGCGCGGTGCGCGTGACCGACGGCGACAAATGGGCGGAGTTGCGTCCCTACGCGGGTTGCCGGCTCAACTTCCGCATCGATTTCGACCACGCCGTCTTCAAGCGGCACTCGCAGGAAGCGAGCGTCGAATTCTCCTCGACGTCGTTCCTCAAGGAAGTCAGCCGTGCCCGCACCTTCGGTTTCGTACGCGAAATCGAGGCACTGCGCTCGCGCAACCTCACGCTCGGCGGCAACATGGGCAACGCCATCGTGCTCGACGACTTCCACGTGCTTAACGAGGACGGCCTGCGTTTCGAGGACGAGTTCGTCAAGCACAAGATTCTCGACGCCATCGGTGACATCTATCTCCTCGGCCACGCACTGATTGGCGAGTACAGCGGCTACAAGTCGGGTCACTCGGTGAACAACCAGCTCTGCCGCGCTCTGCGTGCCGCGCCGGATGCCTGGGAGATCGTGACCTTCGACGACCCCGAGCGCGCACCGATAGCCTTCGTCCCCACCGCCGCGACGGCCTAGCCGCCGGCCGGCGGTCCCGCCACCCGTATCTTCAGGCGCAACGCCGCCGGTTGCCGCCCGGTGCAGGCGGCGAACAGGCGCGCCTCCTCGAAGCGCAGCCGGGCGGCCCAGGCCGGGCTGGCTGCGGTCACCACCAGGGTCCCGTCTTCGTGCAGGTTGGCTGCGCCGAGCGCAGCGGCCAGATCGGCCGGCAGGGCGCGGCGCAGGCTTGTCGCCAGGTCCAGGTGCGCCTCGGCCTCACGGGCGAGCTCCGCCAGGGCGCTGCCCGGCCGGGCGATCACCTCGGCGAGCGGGCGCGGGGTCTTGTTTGACATGCGTCACACTCCCGGTGGGGCGGACTGTGATGCCACGTTATTGTCATAAAGGGCTCGTGCGGGCATAGTGTCCGGAGCGAAAAGGCAAACCCGTCGAAAGGCGGGGACGCAAAGCCACCGGTCTACAGGAGCAAATCCTATGATAGCGGGGTTGCCGAACGCGGGCGCGCCATGGTGCGCGGCCCGGGCATGCACCGCGGTGCGTCGGCCACATGGCCGTCCACCCGCCACCGAGAGAAAAAGACCAACGAACGGGCCCGGGGTCCGCGGGGGGCGTTCTGCATGAACCTCATCGTCTTTTGCCGCGGTACCCGCGGCACGCGCCACTTCGCGCTGTCACCGGTGCTGCTGGCCAGCCTGTGCGTGTCGGTGTTCAGCCTGCTGGCGGCCAGCTTCGGCATGGGTTACGGCGTGGCCCGGGTACGCGGGTTCCTGCCGACCGACGAGCGCATCGTGGTCCTGCAGGAGGAACTGGCGGCACAGCGCAGCGCGGTGACCGCGGCGCGCGACGCCGCGCGCGACCGCGTCGGCGCGCTCGCGATCCGCGTCGGCGATCTCAATGCCAATGTCATCCGCCTGAATGCCCTCGGCAGCCGCCTGGTCGAGATGGCCAAGCTCGGCGGCGGCGAGTTCGACTTCTCCGGTCCGCCGGCGCTCGGCGGACCCGATGAACCGGCCACTGGTGCCGTAGTGGTCGCCGGACTCGACGAGGACCTCGACGTACTCGCCGAGCGGCTCGAGCAGCAGCAGATGCAGCTTTCGCTGTTGTCGAACTACCTGGTCGACCGCAAGCTGAGTGCCGAGATCAACCCGCGCGGTCGCCCGGTACGCAGCGGCTATATCTCCAGTTTCTTCGGCAAACGCCGCGATCCGTTCACCGGCCAGCCACGCCAGCACCGCGGCATCGACTTTGCCGCCCGCACCGGCACCGAGATCATCGCCGTGGCCACCGGCATCGTCACCTGGTCCGGACCGCGGCAGGGCTACGGCCGGATGGTGGAGATCAACCATGGCAACGGCTACATCACGCGCTACGCCCACAACCTGAGCAATCTCGTCGTCGTGGGCGAACACGTGCAGCAGGGCGAGGCCATCGCGCTCATGGGGGCCACGGGCCGGGCGACAGGCCCGAACCTGCATTTCGAAGTCTGGCACCGCGGGCGCCCGGTCGATCCCGGTCGGTTCGTCCGCCAGTCCGCCACCTGAAGCCCCGGCCTGCCGCCCGGCGGGCGCATCGCTTCCCCGCACGGCGGGGATCCGCCTTAGAATAGGCGCCCCGACGAGAGCGGGCGGCCGTACGTGCTGCCCATCAGACCGCTGACCTGTGCGCGGCCCGCTGGGCACGGCGTGTCCCCGGCCGTATGGAGCCCGACGCTTGTTCGCCAATTTCCTGACCCGGATCTTCGGCAGCCGCAATCAACGCATGCTGCGCCGCTACGGCGCGGTCGTGGCGCGCGCCAACGCGCTCGAGGGGGCCGTTCAGGCCCTCGCGGACGAGGCGCTGGCGGCCAAGACCACCGAATTCCGTGCCCGCCTTGCCGCGGGCGAGACCCTCGATGCACTGGTCCCGGAGGCCTTCGCCGTGGTGCGCGAAGCGGCGCGGCGTACGCTCGGCATGCGCCATTTCGACGTACAGCTCGTCGGCGGCCTGGCGCTGCACGAGGGCAAGATCGCCGAGATGCGCACCGGTGAGGGCAAGACGCTGGTGGCGACCCTGCCGGCCTACCTCAACGCCCTGCCGGCGCGCGGCGTACACGTGGTGACGGTCAACGAGTACCTGGCCCAGCGCGACTCCGGCTGGATGGGTCCGGTGTACCGTGCGCTCGGCATGACGGTGAGCGTCATCCGCGCCGGCCAGAGCCACGCCGAGAAACAGGCGGCCTACGCTGCCGACATCACCTACGCCACCAACAACGAGCTCGGCTTCGACTACCTGCGCGACAACCTCGCCTTCCGCCGCGAGGACCAGATGCAGCGCGCGCTCGCCTACGCCATCGTCGACGAGGTCGACTCGATCCTGATCGACGAGGCGCGCACCCCGCTCATCATCTCCGGGCCATCCGAGGACAGCAGCGAGCTGTACATCCGCATCAACCGCCTGATCCCGAAGCTCGAGCGACAGCAGGCCGAGGACGGCCCGGGCGACTACAGCGTCGACGAAAAGTCGAAGCAGTGCTTCCTCACCGAGGCCGGGCACCAGCAGGTCGAGGAAATGCTGGCGCGAGACGGGCTGCTCGCCGAGGGTGCCAGCCTCTACGATGCCGGCAACATCCGCCTGATGCACCACCTCACCGCCGGGTTGCGGGCGCATGCGCTGTACAAGCGCGATGTCGAGTACATCGTCAAGGACGGCGAGATCGTCATCGTCGATGAGTTCACCGGGCGCACCATGCCGGGCCGGCGCTGGTCGGACGGGCTGCACCAGGCGGTCGAGGCGAAGGAAGGGGTGCCCGTGCGTTCGGAGAACCAGACCGTCGCCTCGATCACCTTCCAGAACTATTTCCGCATGTACGACAAGCTTGCCGGCATGACCGGCACGGCGGATACCGAGGCCTTCGAGTTCCAGCAGATCTACGGCCTCGAAGTGGTGGTCATCCCGACCCACAAGCCGATGGTGCGGGCCGATCACGCCGACCTCGTCTACCTCACCCAGAAGGACAAGTTCGCGGCGATCATCGAGGATATCCGCGACTGCCGCAAGCGCCAGCAGCCGGTGCTGGTCGGCACCACCTCGATCGAGACCTCCGAGTACCTGGCAGGACTCCTCACGCGCGAGTCCGTGCCGCACCAGGTGCTCAACGCCAAGCAGCACGAGCGCGAAGCGCTGATCATCGTCGATGCCGGGCGTCCGGGTGCCGTCACCATTGCCACGAACATGGCCGGTCGCGGTACCGATATCGTGCTCGGCGGCAACCTGCAGGCGGAACTGGCTGCGCTCGGACCCGAGGTGGCGGAGGAGGAGCGTGCGCGCCGGCGTGTCGACTGGCAGCAGCGCCACGAGGCGGTGCTCGGCGCCGGCGGGCTGCACATCGTCGGCACCGAACGGCACGAATCGCGGCGCATCGACAACCAGCTGCGCGGCCGCTCGGGACGCCAGGGCGATCCCGGTTCGAGCCGCTTCTACCTGTCGATGGAAGACAACCTGATGCGCATCTTCGGCGACCCGCAGCGCACCAAGGCGCTGCTGGCGCGGGTCGGCATGCGCGAGGGGGAGGCCATCGAGAGCAAGATGCTGTCGCGGCAGATCGAGAAAGCCCAGCGCAAGGTTGAGGCGCACAACTTCGACGCCCGCAAGAACCTGCTCGAGTACGACGACGTTGCCAACGAGCAGCGCAAGGTCATCTACCAGCAGCGCAACGAGCTGATGGCTGCCGAGGACGTTGCCGAGGCCATCCACGGCATCCGCGACGAAGTGGTCGGCACCATGATCGACGAGCACATCCCGCGTGAGGCGCCCGACGAGCAGTGGAATGCGGCCGGCCTCGAGCAGGTCCTGGAGCGGGAGTTCGCGGTTGCGGTGCCGGTGCGCCAGTGGCTTGCCGCCGAGCGCACGCTCGACGCCGACGGACTGCGCACGCGCGTGCTCGAGGCGATGCGCACAGCGTACGAGCAGCGTTGCGCCGACATCGGCCCCGGCGTCATGCGCCAGCTCGAGAAGGCGGTCATGCTGCAGCAGCTCGACCACCACTGGAAGGAGCACCTCGCCGCCATGGACTACCTGCGCCAGGGCATCCACCTGCGCGGCTACGCGCAGCGCAACCCCAAGCAGGAATACAAGCGCGAAGCCTTCGAGATGTTCGGCATGCTGCTCGACCAGGTGAAACGCGACGTGGTCACGATCCTCGCCCGGGCGCGGCTGCGCACCGAGCAGGAGGTGGAGGCGGTCACGGAGGGGAACCGCCCCGACGAGCGGCGCATGCAGTTCACCCATGCCGAGGCTCCCTCGGCCGTGGCCCCGCCAGCGCCTGAACCGGCAGCGACGGGGTCGGGACCGGCAGGGCGCGTGCCCGGCCGCGGCCTGCCGACGCCGGCCGCCGCCGGCTCGCCGTTCGTGCGCGATGGCCGCAAGGTCGGCCGCAACGAACCCTGCCCCTGCGGCTCGGGCAAGAAATTCAAGCAGTGCCACGGCCGCATCGACTAGCGGCCCACGTTCACCCGTGAGCGCCGCCGGCCCGGACAGCGCCGAGCTGCACGTGGTCGCCGGCGTGCTCGTCGACACCGCGGGGCGGGTCCTGATCGCCCAGCGCACGGCCGGCCGGCACCTGGCCGGCGCGTGGGAGTTTCCCGGCGGCAAGGTCGCGCCCGGGGAGACGCCGCTGGCAGCCCTGGTGCGCGAACTGCGGGAGGAGCTCGGCATCGCGGTGCTCGCCGCCGAGCCGCTGCTCCGTCACCGCCACGCCTGGCCCGGGCGCACCGTCCTGCTCGACACCTGGCGGGTGACCCGTTACGACGGCGAGCCGCACGGGCTCGAGGGCCAGCCGCTGCGCTGGGAGGCAGTAGGCCGGCTGCTCGCTGCCGGATTGCTCGAGGCCGACCGGCCGATCGTCGCGGCGCTTCTCGGGGAGTGCGCGGTCAGCAGACCGTGAGCTGAAAACGCACGTCGCGGGTGGTCTGTACCGGGCGCGACTGCGCGTCGGACCACTGCATGAAGCGCATGGTGAAACGGTGGTGACTGCCGCTGATCTCCGGGTACAGCGCCGCGCCCGGCGGCAGGCCGACGCGCAGCAGTCCGGCTGTGCTGTCCTTGCTGAGGACGTGGTGATAGACGCCGTTCACCGCGACCTGCTGGGTAGGTGGGGTGCTTTCGCGCACCAGCCAGAGCAGCTCGGCGATGCCGTTGCACAGCGGCCGGATGGTCGACATCCAGCGCTCGATGTCGGCGATCCGGTCGGCGTAGGGCTGGCGTAGCCAGTGGCTGTACTCGGGCAGGTCGAACTCGCAGGCGCCGCCCGGGATGGCGCTGCGGTGCTTGATGGCGCTGAGGAACTCGTTGTCGCGCAGCGGGTGCAGGTACTGCGAGCCCACGGCCATGAGTTCCTCGCGCAGCTGGCGCAGGTTGCGCAGCACACCCTTGAGGCGGCTGTCGTCCACTGACGGCATGTTCTGGTAGCGGTCGAACACCGCCAGCTGGCGGTCGAGGTCCTTCAGCACGTCGTTGCGCACGTCGCCGCGGTTGAGGATCGTGATCATGTCGAGCAGGCTCGTCACCACGGCGCGCGTGCTCCATGGCGAGGGTTCGCCGACGTGGAACAGGAACTGCTGGTACAGCGCCTCCAGGCGCAGGAACGTCCGCATGCGTTCGGCCAGCGGCTGTTCGTACAGCACTGGAGCGGGCGCGGCGGAAGGCGTGCTGAGCGCCTCGGCGGTGGACGTCATGGTCAGGGCGTATCCGGATCTGGTTCTGTCGGGGCCGGCAGGCGCGCGCCAGCCGGCCCGCGAAGGCTGCCACGGCCCGGGTATTCTGCGCCAGCCCACCGGGCAGGGCAATGCGGGAGGCGAATCAGCCGCCGTGGTTGCGCGTGCGCGCCAGTGCCAGGTAACGCTCGTGCAGTCGTGCCACCTGTGCTGCTGCTGCCTGGGGCGTGCCGCCGTTGTCGACGATGTCATCGGCGCGCTGCAGCCGCTCGGTGCGTGGCAGCTGGGCGGCGAGGATGTGCTCGACCTGCTGCGGCGTCTCGGCGTCGCGCGCGAGCAGGCGTTCGCGCTGCAGGGTTTCCGGGCAGTCGACCACCAGGGTGCGATCGACGTGGCGCTCGAATCCGGATTCGAACAGCAACGGCACCACCAGCACCTGGTAGGCACCACCGGCGCGCGCGCAGTCGGCCAGCGTCTCGTGTCCGATCCGCGGGTGCAGTATCGCCTCGAGGCGGGCGCGGGCCGTCGGGTCGGCGAATACATGCGCTCGCAGGCGGCGCCGGTCGAGCGCGCCATCGGGACCGATGAACCCGGCGCCGAAGGTCGCTGCAATCTCGGCCAGTGCCGGTGAACCGGGTGCGACCACGCGGCGGGCGATCTCGTCGGTATCGATCACCGGGACGCCGTGCCCGGCGAACAGCCGGGCCACGGTGCTCTTGCCGCTGGCGATGCCGCCGGTCAGGCCGATGCGCAGGGGGCGGGCTGGCATGGTTACCCGCCTGGCCCTGTCACAGCCCGCTCATGCCGAGGTAGGCATCGATGAGGTCGTGGCCCCAGAGCATGGCCACCAATCCCGCCGCAGCCAGGTAAGGCCCGAACGGGATCGGCAGCTGCCGGTCTCGGCCGCGCACGACGATGAGCAGGATGCCGACCACGGCGCCCACCAGCGCCGAGAGCAGGATCACCACGGGCAACACCTGCCAGCCGAGCCAGGCGCCGAGCAGGGCCAGCAGCTTGAAGTCCCCGTAGCCCATGCCTTCCTTGCCGGTCGCGAGGCGGAACAGCCAGTACACGCACCACAGGCTGAGGTAGCCGGCCACGGCGCCGAGGACGCTCGCCTCGAGATCCGGGATCACCGCGTAATCGAGGCCGAGATGCCCGCCGGCGAGTGCCATGCCGATGCCGAGCCACAGCAGCGGCAGCGTGATGACATCGGGCAGGATCTGGTGGTCGAAGTCGATGCAGGAGAGCGCGATCAGTGCCCAAGTGAGCACGAGCAGGCCGGCGCTCTCTGCCGTGAGTCCGAAGCGCAGCACGACCACCGCCGATGCCAGTCCGGTGAAGGCCTCCACCAGCGGATAGCGCGGCGATATCGGTGCCTTGCAGGCGGCGCAGCGGCCGCGCAGCCACAGCCAGCCGAGCACCGGCAC